>NZ_AUGA01000013.1:0-197308 GCF_000426785.1 Bradyrhizobium sp. th-b2 | reverse complement strand
CGTTCTCGCTGTAGAGCGGCGCGATCTCGCCGTCGATCCAGTCCCAATCGATCTTGCCGGTGAGCCGGACCAGCTCGTGCTTCAGATTGATGATCTGGTCGAGCCGCGCCCGGAAAAAATCGTTCGCTCCCGTCGTTTTGTGCTTCTTCGGCCGCATCGTGCCCTCCGATGCGGACAGGGAATCATGCTTCGCCCGTCGAGGGAATCTCGAAAACGAAATTGCAAGCTTCCGATGCACAAAACACCAAAACCTTGCAATCTCAGAACGTCATTCCAGCCAAATTACGATTCCAGATCAGTCGCCTGGAAGCTTCTTAACGGGCGACGGTATAGACCGACCAAAGGGAGTCGGTCATGGACAGCCAGAACACGGACGGCAAGCCGCCGGTCAAGTCGCAGGAGGATCTGCGCGCGCATTTCGGGCAAGTGAGCCCGCTCGCGGAGAAGAAGGTCCTCAATCATCTCGACAAGTTCTGCCGCGACTTCATCGCACTGTCGCCGTTCCTCGTCATCGCCACCAGCGACGGCAAGGGCCATGCCGACGCCAGCCCGCGCGGTGATGCGCCGGGCTTCGTCTCCGTGCTCGACGACAAGACGCTGCTGATCCCGGACCGGCGCGGCAACAACCGGGTCGATACGTTCGGCAACGTCCTGGCCTCGCCCGGGGTCGGGCTGATCTTCCTGGTGCCCGGCATCAACGAGACGCTGCGCGTCAACGGGCGGGCGGAGATTTCGCAGGAGCCGGACCTCTTGACGCCACTCACGGTGCAGAACGTCACGCCGATCATCGGCGTGAAGGTGCATGTCGATGAGACCTACTTCCATTGCGGCAAGGCGCTGATGCGCTCAAAGCTCTGGAGTCCCGCCACGCAGGTCGAGCGCCACAGCTTCCCGACGCTGGGCCGGATCATCGCCGAGCAGACCGCCGCCGTCGAGGTCGAGGTCGCCGAGAAGGCGATGGAAGAAGCCTATCGCACAAGGCTCTACTAATCTGCTCGCGGTCCTGGCTGTCGAGCTCCGCCATCACGTTCCGGCCGGATCCACCTGCAGAGCCCCGCAGTCCCTCGTTGGCTGCGGGGCTATTGCTTTGCGGGTGCTATGCGGAAGTGAGATGCTTTATCAGGGCGGTATCAGCAAACTCGATCAGTTCAACGATCTTTCCGTCGCGGATCGTGAACAGGTCGAGCATATCGGTGGTGAACGGGTGGTTCTTTGGAACGAAGCGGATTGTGACGCGCGAGTGGACGGCCGCGCGGTCACCGTCGATCAGGAAGCTGATATATTCGCGCTTGGTAAACTCGAATGCCGCGCACAATTGCGTCAATGTCTGCGTAAGATTCGAGTGACCGCGCGTGGCGCCGGCCACCACGAGCAGCTTGTCGTCGCCGACAAGCTCAAACGAGGCTTCGGCATGAAAATCAGCCAGGATGCCGGCGACGTCCCCTCTGCCTCGTGCAGCGTAGGCTTGTTCGATCAATCTGCGTACTGCTTCCCGATCGGCCATGATGCCGCTCCCTCAGAAATGTCGAATGAGGCATGCTACCATTTCGGGAATACAATTGAACAGGCAACCTTCAGCAGTTGCGGACCCGATTTCGAGCGATGACGCGGTGGGCGCCAGCCTCGGCTCATTCCGCGGCGGGTGAGATCATGCTCGGTGGGCCGGGCGGCTTCTTGGCTTCGTCGGCCGGATGCTCGCTCGGGGTCAGCTCGTGGTCGGCGTGCGAAACGACAAGCCGCTTGCCGAAGCGCCAGATCAGGCTGCCGATATCGTCCATCACCATGAACATCGCCGGCACGAACACCAGCGACAGCACGGTCGAGAAGATCAGGCCGCCGATCACCGCGAGCGCCATCGGCGAGCGGAATTCGCCGCCGGCGCCGAACGCTAGCGCCGACGGCATCATGCCGGCGGCCATCGCGATCGTGGTCATCACGATCGGGCGGGCGCGCTTCATGCCGGCGTCGATCATGGCGTCTTCGCGCGCCTTGCCGTCGCGGATCGCCTCCACCGCGAACTCCACCAGCATGATGGCGTTCTTGGTGACGATCCCCATCAGCATCAGGATGCCGATCCACACCGGTGTGGTGAGCTGCTTGCCGGTCAGCAGCAGCGCGCCGATCGCGCCCCCGATCGAGAGCGGCAGCGAGAACAGGATGGTGATCGGCTGCAGGAAGGTGCCGAACAGCAGCACCAGCACGGCATAGACCATCATCAGGCCGGCGGTGATCGCGGTGGCGAAGCCGTCGGACAGTTCGGCGAGGCTCTCGGCGTCGCCGGACGGGCTGACCTTCACTCCCTTGGGCAGGCTCTTCATGACCGGCAGGTCGTAGATCAGCTTGGTGGCGTCGCCGAGCGCGGCATTGCCGACCAGATCGGCGGCGACGGTGGCCTGCCGCTCGCGGTCGTAGCGGTTGATGCTGGTCGGGCCCTGGTCGAGCTGGATGTCGGCAACCACGGAGAGCGGCACGCCGCCGCGTTCGCCGCGCTGGCCGAGCGGCACACGCAACTGCTCCAGCATCTGCAGGTCGCTGCGCGCATTGTCCTCGAGCTGGACGCGGATCGGCACCTGGCGGTCGCCGGCGTCGAACTTGGCCAGCGCCGGGCCGACGTCGCCGATGGTGGCGACGCGGATGGTCTGCGACAGGCTCTCGGTCGAGACGCCGAGCCGCGCGGCGAGCTCGGCGCGCGGACGGATGCGCAGCTCGGGCCGGTCGAGCGCGGTCTCCGAGATCACGTTGGCGATGATCGGGATCCGCTTCATCTGCGTTGCCAGTTCGCTGGCGACGTTGTTGACGATGTTGCTGTCGGTGCCGGTGACGACGAGCGAGATGGCGCGCAGGCCGTTCTCGTCGAGGAACCAGAACCTGATATCGGGAACGTTCTCGAGCTCCTTGCCGATCGCAAGCTCGAGCTCGCGCTGGGTGATCTTGCGGTCCGCCTTCGGCGTGTAGTTGATGATCAGCGCGGCGCGGCGCACTTCTTGCGTGCCCGGCGGCACGCGGCCGCCGTCGACGAAGATGCTCCTCACCTCGGGCCGCTTGCGCAAGCGCGCCACGATCTCCTCGGTCACCTTCTCGGTGTAGGCGAGCTGCGAGCCGGGCGGCAGCTCCATCGCGAGCAGTGAGCGCGCGGTGTCCTGCGCGGGCAGGAAGCCCTGCGGCAGCAGCGTGATGCTCCAGATCGACGCGGCAAAGACCGCAAAGCCGATCAGCACCGTGATGTAATGGTGCTTCACCGACCAGGCGACGAGGCTGTGATAGCCGCGCAGGATAGGGCCGGGCGGCGGGTCGTCGTGGTCATGGTGCTTGAGGAAATAGGCGGCCAGCACCGGCGTCACGAAGCGCGCGGCGAGCAGCGAGAAGAACACCTGCACCGACACGGTGATGCCGAACTGCTTGAAGAACTGTCCGGCGATCCCCGACATGAAGCTCGCCGGCGCGAAGATCGCGATGATGGTGAGCGAGATCGCGATCACCGCAAGGCCGATCTCGTCGGCCGCTTCGAGCGCGGCACGATAGGGCGACTTGCCCATCCGCATGTGGCGGACGATGTTCTCGATCTCGACGATGGCGTCGTCGACCAGAATACCGGTCGACAGCGTGATGGCGAGGAAGGAGACCAGGTTGAGCGAGAAGCCGAGCAGGTCCATCGCCCAGAATGCCGGGAAGATCGACAGCGGCAGTGAGACCGCCGCGATGATCGTGGCCCTGATATCGCGCAGGAACAGCAGCACGATGATGACGGCGAGGATCGCGCCCTCGAACAAGGTCGAGATCGCGGCTTCGTAATTGCCCTTGGTGAACTCGACGGAGGTGTCGATCAGCTTGAGATCGACGTCGGGATAGGCAACCTTCAGTGCGTCGATCCGCTTCTGCACCGCGGCTGCGACCACCACGTCGCTGGCGCCCTTGGAGCGCTTGATGCCGAGCGCGACCACCGGCTCGCCGTTGAAGCGGGCGAAGGTGCGCCGGTCGGCGATGGTGTCGGTGACGGTGCCGAGGTCGTCGAGCCGGATTTCGCCGCCGCCGAACAGCGGGATCATCGTGCCGGCGAGTTCGTTCAGCGTCTTGGCGCCGGCCAACGTCCGGATCGCCTGGTCGTTCTTGCCGATCTCGGCGCGGCCGCCGGCGACGTCGACATTGGTGCCGCGCAGGATCTGGCTGACATTGACCGCGGTGAGCCCCACCGCCTGCAGCTTGTCGGGATCGAGCGAGACCAGGATCTCGCGCTCGACACCGCCGATGCGCTCGACCTGGGCGACGCCGCGCACGCCCTGCAGCGCGCGCTTGACCACGTCGTCGACGAAATAGGAGAGCTGCTCCGGCGTCTTGCCGGGCGAGATCGCGGCATAGGTCACGATCGGCAGGCCGATGACGTCGACGCGCTGGATCAAGGGCTCGGTGACGTTCTGCGGCAGGTTGGCGCGGACCCGCGTCACCGCGTCCTTGACGTCGTTGAGCGCGCGGTCGGTGTTGGTCTCCAGCGCGAACTGGATCGTGGTCACCGACAGGCCGTCGGTGATCGATGAGGAGATGTGGCGCACGCCCTCCACGCCGGAGACGCCGTCTTCGATCGTCTTGGTGACCTGCGATTCAAGTTCGGACGGCGCGGCGCCGAATTGCGAGACCGCGACCGAGATCACCGGAATGTCGGCGCTCGGCAGCCGCGTCACCGCGAGCCTGGTGAAGGAGACATAGCCCAGCACGAGCAGGATGATCGAGAAGACGATCGAGGGAAGCGGGTTCCGGATCGACCATGCCGAGATGTTCAAAGCCATTAGCGTGCCCGATTACCGTGTCCGAGTGCGATCGAGTTCGTCGGCGAACATGGTCTTGATCTGGTCGCCGTCATGCAGCGAGGTGCCAGCATCGGCCACGACGATTTCGCCGACGTCGAGGCCTTCAAGGATTTCGGTCGAGGTGTCGGAGGTCAGCCCGACGCGCACCCGGCGGGTCTCGACCGTGTTGCCCTTGACGACCTGCAAGGTCAGGCGGTCGATCGCGGTGCGCGGCACCGCGACGCCGCAGGAGCGCTTGGCGTCGATATTGGCGCGCGCGAACATGCCGACCTTCAGCGTCGGATTGTTGTTGATCGTGATGCGGACATGTCCGAGCTGGGTGGTGCGGTCGATCTGCGGCGAGATCAGGCGGACCTTGCCGACCATGTCGGGCGCATCGTCGCGGCTGATCCGCACATTGGCGCCGGGGTTGAGCTTCAGCAGCTGGAAGCCCGGTACCTCGGCGTCGAGCTCGATCTCGTTGTTGATCGAGATCCTGAACATCGGCGGCGCCTGCGGCGAGGCCGGCGCGCCCGGTGCGGTGCGCACCTCAGTGACAAGGCCGGCCGCCGGCGCGCGCAGCACGATCGGCTTGGCATTGCCTTGAGCGGCCTGCTGCGGCGGTGGGGTCAGCCGCGCCAGTTCCTGGTTCTCGGTCACGGTATCGCCCTCGCGGACCAACACGTCGGTGACCTTGGAGCCTTCCTGGTCGACATTCACCTGAGCCTCGCGGCGCGGCACGATGAAGCCGGTGACGCGGACCATGTCGGAGAAGCAGGCATTGGTCGACTTCGTCACCACCACCAGCGCCTGGCCCGGCGTCTCCTTCTCCTCCGGATGGGAGCGGTGCTCGAACGCGTAATAGGCGACAGCGAGGATGATGACAAACAGCGTGCCGAGCGCAGGCTTGAGGTATTGGGAAAAATTCATCACCGGATCAATCCAGAACTTGTCGCGCCAGAACGTGTCGCGCCATGGGTGTTCGTCGAAGTCTCATCCCGCCCGCCATCGTATTTGTTTGAGCATGCGATAGGCCGGTGTCCATTGTTGGGGATCATGCCCTGACGTCATGTGAGGCGGGTCACGTGTGGGCCGCTTAGGACCTCGGTCCAAAGCATTGACCCAAAAGCAAATGCGCCCCGCCGGGGTGCGGGACGCATTGTAACCGCAAAAAGGCGGTCCGCCACGCCCATCGCTTCCAGATCACTTGGAGGCGGTGGCCTTGTTTTCCATATTCACGACCTGCACGCGCCGGTTGACGTCCGCCATCGGGTGGCCCGGGTCCTTCAGCTTGCTCTTGCCGTAGCCGACGGTGACGAGATCGGTGCCGTTGATGCCGTATTTGTCGACCAGATAGCGCTTGATGGCGTCGGCGCGGCGCTCCGAGAGGCCCTGATTGTACTCCTCGCCGCCGGCGGCGTCGGTGTGGCCGGCAACCACGAAGGTCGAGCCCTTCAGATCCTGATTGGTCAGGGCGCGACCGAGCGCCTGCACCGACGCCAGCGACTTGGCGCTAATGTCGGCGGAGTTGTAGTCGAAGTTGATCTCGAGATCGATCTTGGGCTTGTCCTGGACGATGGTCGCGATTTCCTCGCGTTCGGCCGAGGACAGCGAGCGGGTGGCGCGGCCACGGACGCTCTGCACGAATTTGGCCTGGTCGGCGTTCAGCTCGGGCGACGTGGTCTGCGGGCCGGCCGACAGGCCGCGGGTCAGCGACTTCTTGTCGGGCGTCAGCGCCTTGATGATCTGGTCCTCGGTGACGTTGTCACCGGCGCGGACGGCGGTCATGCCGAACGACAGCACGATGCCGGCGGTCATGATTGAAAGGATCGCGGCCTTTGCCGACGGCTTGAACATTTCGGTCCCCCCTGCGCGAGCTGGCGCGGTTCCAGGCAATTATTCAGATCGATTGCCGGCAGCGGTGCCCGGCACGCACCCTCTGATTAGTCGTGCAATTCCATCAGCGGTTCGAGTCGCGGGCAGGCCTCGTTCGATTGGTCATTGCACGCCGTAGTCGGCGAATTCCTTGACGATATTCGGATCCATCGCCTTGGCGTTGGCGATGTCGAGATCGCCTTCCGCGACCGCGCCGTTGCGCTTTTTGGCAAGGCCCCGCCCGTACAGCGACGAGGTCAGCCGCGGGTTGATCTTCAGCGCAGCGTCGAAATCGGCGATCGCGTTCTTGTTCTGCCCGCCCTTCAGGTTCATCAGCCCGCGGCTGTCGAGCGCGTCGACGAAATTCGGGCGCAGCCGCAGCGCCTCGTTGCAGTCCTTCAGCGCCGCCTGCAGGTCGCCGATGACGGTGCGAACCCAGCAGCGGTTGTTATAGGCCTCGACGTCCTTCGGGTTCAGCCGCAGCGAATTGGTGAAATCCTTCACCGCGAGGTCGTAGGCACCCTTGCTGGCATAGACCTGGCCGCGGCGGTACAGCGCGGCCGCATCATCGGGGTTCTTGTCCAGTTTTTCGCTGAGGCTCTTGATGGTCGGATCGTCGGCAAGCACAGGCGAACTGCTCGGCGCCGGGGTCGGCTGGATCACCACCGGTGGGGGTGGCGCAGGTGGCGGCAGCGCGATCTCGGGCGCCTTTGGCGGGGGCGGCGGTGAGGTCGGCGCTGTGGCGACGGGCGGCTTCGGCGGCGCCGGTGCCGGCGTCGGCGCGGTTGCCGCGGGTGGCGTCGGCGTGGTCGCCGGAGGCGGCGCAGGCGGAGGTGAAACCGGTGGCGCGGCTGCCACCTCGGGCGACGGCGATGCGGCAGGCGCGGGAGCCGGTGCAGCGGTCGACGGCCCCGCCGCGCCGCTTGGACTGGCTGCGCCACCAGGAATGGCTGCGCCGCCTGGAATGAACGAGAAGTCCGCGGCGAGGGACGACGAGATCCACGGCACCTGTTCCTGGCGCGAGGCCCGGGTGACGCCAACGCGGGTGCGGTTCAGCGTTTCCTCCGCCATCAGGTCGGGGGTGCGGATCTCCTTCAGGAGTTCCCGCACGAACAGGCTGTGGTCGCTGCCATTGTCCGAGATGACGGACGACAGTGCCGCCGAATACATCACCAGCGTACCGTTGGGCGCGATCACCGGGGCAAGCCCGGCCGAGAAGCTGCGGAAGCGGCGCTCGAACGGGTTGCGCCTCGAGGCGTCGACCAGGGCGATCTTCACCCCGGCGCCGCGGCTGTTGATCTCGCCGAGCACGGTCTCGAGGCTGAAACCGTCGCGGCGAACGTCGGCTTCGGCCCAGATCTGGGCATCGACCGGGATCATGTAGCTCTGCCGGTTCGACTGGATGCCGTAGCCCGAGAAGAAGATCAGGGCGACCGAGCCCGGCTTGATCCTGCCATAGAGCCTTTCGAAGGCGCGGCGCATGCCGTCGCCGGTCAGGTTCTCGCCGACCTCGACGGTGAAGCCGTCGCGCTTGAGCTCGTCGGCGACGTCACGCGCGTCGTTGATCGGCTCCTTCAGCGGCGCGTCGGCGTCGGGATATTTGGCGTTGCCGATCACCAGCGCGAAGCGGTCGCCGGCGGCGAAGGACAGGGTCGGCGACGCGATTGAAAAAATCAGCGTGGCGAGCAAGGCAAGGCGGATTTTCATAATCGCGGCAAATCCAGATCGCGGCTTCCAATGAAATGGCGCCGCTTCGAGCCTGCGCCTCGGGGACCTTACTCTAGAGCCATTTCCGTTCCGATGGAAATCGGAACGGGGCTCTAGATTCTTGTTTTGACGCGTTTTCTTGACGCGAGCCGGTGGCCATCCCGCATCAAGTGCGGGACAGGCTTCGCTCGAAAACGCTCTCACGAAAACCCATTATCAAACCACGGCCAAACCCGCGTCAACGGCTTGCGGCGCCATCGCTAATCGCGGCGGTGATGGCGAGGCCGCAGTGCAACAGCTGCGATCATGGCCGCCATCGCCGTCGTGGCATAGTGCGGGTTCCTGCGACCGGATAATGTGATTGCACTCACAGAGGCGCTCGCCCCCTGTCATGCGCTCGTCGCACTTCGCGCGGTTTGACCTTTGCGCGAGGCGATGGCTTTGTGGTCGGGACGGCAAGCCGTGCAAAACAAGCCACGCAAACAAGAGCGAAACCGATGGGAAACGCCTACGAAATCTACGCCCTGCGCTATGCGACGATGTCGCCGCGCACGCCTCACCTCAACTTCCTGGTGCCCGATCCGCACGACACCACCGCGCAGGACCTTGATTATTTCGTCTGGCTGGTCCGCGGCCACGGCCGCGACATTCTGGTCGACACCGGCTTCAACGCCGAGGAGGCCAAGGCGCGCGCCCGCAAGCTGACGCTCAATCCGGTCGATGCGCTGGCCGGCTTCGGCGTCAGTGCCGATGCGATCCGCGACGTCATCGTCACTCATCTGCACTATGACCACGCCGGCAATCTCGATCGCTTCCCGAACGCCAGATTCCATCTGCAGGAACGCGAGATGAGCTACGCGACCGGCCGCTGCATGTGCAACGGCATGCTGCGCCATCCGTTCTCCATTGAACACGTCACGCAGATGGTGCGTCACGTCTATGGCGAGCGCGTCACCTTCCACTCCGGTGACGGCGAGATCGCGCCCGGCGTCACCGTGCACCGCGTCGGCGGCCATTCCGACGGCCTGCAAGTGGTGCGGGTCGAGACCCCGCGCGGCCCGGTCGTGCTGGCATCCGACGCCGCGCATTACTATGCCAACCTGCACAAGCGCAGCCCGTTTCCGATCGTCTACAATGTCGGCGATATGGCGCAGGGCTGGGAGACCGTCGAGCGGCTCGCAGGTCATCCGGACCGCTTCATCCCCGGCCATGATCCGATCGTCAGCGAGATCTATCCGCGCGCCAGCGACAAGGTCGATGCGTTCGCGCTGCATCTGGCGCCGTCGCGATCGTTCGCGAAATAACCTCGCCGGTTTGGGCGGGGTGCATGCACAACACCTCAAGAAACGTCAAAAAGAAGAAGCGATATGACTGACTATAAGACTCTCGGGTTCATCGGCCTCGGCGTGATGGGTGAGCCGATTTGCCGCAACCTGGTCAGGAAGAGCGGCGAGCGCGTCGTCGTGTTCGACCTGTCGGCCGAACCGCTGCAGCGGCTGCGCGCTGACGGCGCCGAGGTGGCTGAAACGGTCGCCGACGTCGTCAGGCAGAGCGACGTGCTGTTCCTCTGCCTGCCGAGCGCCAAGCATGTGCGCGCGGTGTTCGAGGGCGACGGCATTTTGAAGAACGTGAGGAGCGGCCAGATCGTGGTCGATCTCGGTACGTCGTCGGTGAGCCAGACCCGCGACTTCGCCGGGCAATTGCAGGCCAAGGGCGTGGCCTGGGCCGACGCGCCGATCGCGCGCACGCGGCAGGCAGCGCAGGACGGCACGCTCAGCGTGATGGTTGGCGCGGAGCCCGCGCTCTATGCCGCGATCGAGCGGCTGATCCGCTGCTTTGCCACCGACGTCACCCATTGCGGCGAGGTCGGCGCCGGGCAGGTGACCAAGATCCTCAACAACATGGTGCTGTTCGAGACCGTGAACGCGCTGGCCGAGGCCGTCGCGGTGGCAAAGCACAATGGCGTCGATCCGAAGCTGTTGCTCGATACCCTGTCGAAGGGCTCGGCGGACAGCTTTACGCTGCGCAATCACGGCATGAAGGCGATCGTGCCAGGCGTGTTTCCCGAGCGCGCGTTCTCGACCGAATATGCGCTGAAGGATCTGTCCTACGCACTGGAACTGGCGGCCGACGCCGGCATCACGATCCGCGGCGCGGAGCTGATCGGCACGGTGTTGCAGCAGGCGATCGACAAGGGATCGAAGGACAATTACTTCCCGGTGATTGCGAAGCATATCGGCGGGGCGTAATTCCCTCCGTCGTCATTCCGGGCTCGACGCTGCGCTTTGCCCCGGCATGACCTGTATTCGGGAGGCTCGAAGCCAACCCCCAGCGTCGTCCTGGCGAAAGCCAGGACCCATTACCACAAATGTCGCTCATTGCGCTTCGCTGGAACGACGATTCGTGTTCACGACACCGGGCGCGGAGTATGGGTCCTGGCTTTCGCTAGGACGACAGCGGAGTGCGCCGCCTAATACACGTCCTTCGCGTCGGCCTCTTCGCTGGTCTGCACCAGTTCAAGGCTGGTCTCGATCTTGCCGAGCAGGCGTCCGAGATCGCGGCGCTCCTGCGCGGACAGGCAGGAGATGATCTCTTGCTCCTTGCGCAGCAGGCGCGGGATCAGCTCTTCGTACAGCGCCTGGCCCTTTTTGGTCAGCTGCAGGCGGAATTCGCGGCGGTCGTCGGCATTCTCGACGCGCTCGACGATCTCGCGCTCCATCAGCGCCGACACCGCGCGGCTGATGGTGGATTTATGCGTGCGGGTGCAGTGCGCGATGTATTGCGCGCTGCAAGGATCGCTGCGGAAGCCCAGCGTGGCGAGCACGCGCCATTCCGGAATGTCGAGGCCGTAGCGCGCCTGATATTCGCTCGATAGCGCCGAGCTCACCTCGGCCGCCAGCCGGTTGAGGCGGAACGGCATGAAGTGGAAGAGGTCGAGGCGCTTCTTTCCTGGCGCGGCATTGTCGCGCACGTCCGCGTCCACGGCGCTGCGCGGCCGCGCTGGAGGCTGGCTTGCAGAGGTCCTGGCCAAAAATCTCTCCAATTTGAGTTGACGGCGGCCCCGACTGGGGGTTTAAGATAGTTGCAAGTGAGACTAATTTAGCAAGGTCGCGGCCGACCCGCAAGGTCCTGGTCGCAAGCCGGTCACACAGAACCGCAGCCAAGGGCCGCGGCGCAAGGGAACATCCAGGGTCATACAATGGCAAACGCCAATACGGCACAGGCCAAAACCCAGTTCGGCTATCGCCACCACCCCGACCAGGAGCGGTCGGGCGCCAACATGGCGGAGCATCCCGTTGTCGTGGTCGGCGCCGGGCCAGTGGGGCTGTCGCTTGCGATCGACCTCGCGCAGCGCGGCCAGCGCGTGGTGCTGCTCGACGATGCCGACCGGATCGGCGAGGGTTCGCGCGCGATCTGCTTCTCGAAGCGCTCGCTGGAGTTCTGGGACCGCCTCGGCGTCGGTGACCGCATGGTCGAGAAGGGCGTGGTGTGGAGCGTCGGCAAGATTTTTCACGGCGCCTCGCAGCTTTATCAATTCAACCTGCTGCCCGAGGAGGGTCACAAGCGGCCCGCCTTCATCAACCTGCAGCAGTTCTATGCCGAGGCCTATCTGGTCGATCGCGTCGAGCAGCTGCCTGGGATCGATCTGCGCTGGCGCAACAAGGTGATCGCGCTGGAGAGCCGCAATGATGGCGTCGCGCTGACCATCGCGACCCCCGACGGCTCATACCAGGTGCATGCCTCTTTCGTCGTCGCCTGCGACGGCGCCCGTTCCTCGCTGCGCCAGATGGTCGGCGCGGATTTCGCGGGGCAGGTGTTCGAGGACCAGTTCCTGATCGCCGACGTCAAGATGACCGCGGCGTTCCCGACCGAGCGCTGGTTCTGGTTCGATCCGCCGTTCCATTCCGGACGCTCGGCGCTGCTGCACAAGCAGCCGGACGACATCTGGCGGATCGATCTGCAGCTCAATCCGGATGCCGATCCGGTGGCCGAGAAGCAGCCGGAGAATGTCCGGCCGCGGATCGAGCGCATGCTCGGGCATGACAAGTTCGAGTTCGAATGGATCTCGCTCTACAAGTTCCAGTGCCGTCGGATGGCAAAATTCATCCACGGGCGGGTGATCTTCGCCGGCGATTCCGCACATCAGGTCTCGCCGTTCGGCGCGCGCGGCGCCAATTCCGGGCTCGAGGATGCCGAGAACCTGGCGTGGAAGCTCGACCGCGTGCTGCGCCGGCTCTCGCCCGAAGGCCTGCTGGAGAGCTATCATATCGAGCGCAGCGCGGCGGCGGACGAGAACATCCGCGAGTCGACCCGCTCGACCGATTTCATGGCACCGGCGACGAAACAGGAGGCGCGGCTGCGCCAGGCGGTGCTGTCGCTCGCAGAGAATACCGAGTTCGGCAAGCGCATGGTCAATGGCGGCCGGCTGTCGGTGCCGTCGGTCTATGACACGCCGCTGTCGAGCGGCGATCGCGACGACTGGCGCGGCGGTCCGCGGCCGGGCGCCTCGATGCTGGATGCCCCGGTGACCGAGCAGGGTGGCGGTTCCATTTATTTGACCGACGTTTTCATCAGGCAGGGAACGCGTTTCACGCTGCTGGAGTTTGGCAATGGCGCGGCAGCCGATGTCCCTGATGGCGTCGGCCGCATCCGGATCGGCGGTGAGGGCGGCCTTGTCGACACGCAGGGGCTCGCCGGCAAGCGCTACGATGCCGAGCCCGGCACCGCCTATCTGCTGCGGCCGGACGGCTACGTCGCGGCGCGCTTCCGCAACGCTGAGCGGCCGTCGCTCGATGCGGCGCTGGCGCGCGCCGCCGGCCTGAACTGAGGAGCGGTCATGGCGCTGTCGACCAGTTCGAATTTCGCAAAGCCCGATGACGCCTTCCGCGCCATCGTTGAGGCGCATCGCGGCCTCACCGAGGCGCAGAGCGCCGATCTCGATGCCGCGCTGGTTCTGGTGCTCGCCAACCATATCGGCGATCTCGACGTGCTGCATGAAGCGATCGCGCTGGCGAAGCGGCGGATGCTGGACGCGAGCCAGCAGCAGCAACAGCAACAACAATAGACTGATCAAACGGACAGGATTGAACTGATGGCCAAAGGTTTTGCATCGACCACGGATCTCGCGGAGAAGAAGGTCACCTTCTCCGAGATCGGCACCGATCTCTATGCCTTCACCGCAGAGGGCGATCCGAACACCGCCGTCATCGTCGGTGAGGACGGCTGCCTGGTGTTCGACGCGCAGGCGACGCCGGCGATGGCGAACAAGGTGATCGAGCGGGTCAAGACCGTCACCGACAAGCCGATCAAATATGTCGTCCTGTCGCACTATCACGCGGTGCGCGTGCTCGGCGCGTCGGCCTATCACGCGCAGGGCATCGTGGCCTCGCAGGAGACCTCCCGGCTGATCCAGGAGCGCGGCCAGCAGGATTGGGATTCCGAATATGGCCGTTTTCCCCGTCTGTTCCAGGATGCCGCGAGCATTCCCGGCCTGACCTGGCCGACGCTGACCTTCGAGGGCGAGATGTCGATCTATCTCGGCAAGCGCGAGGTGCGGCTGATGCAGCTCGGCGCCGGCCATACCTCGGGCGACATCGTCGCCTGGGTGCCGGACGCCGAGGTGATGTTCTCCGGCGACCTGATCGAATATCACTCGGCCTGCTATTGCGGCGACGCGCATTTGCGCGAATGGCCGATGACCTTGAACGAAATCCGCGCCTTCAATCCGAAGGCGATCGCGCCGGGCCGCGGCGATGCGCTGAAGGGCCTCGAGACCGGCCGTGATGCGATCGCTATGACCCGCGATTTCGTCACCACGCTCTATGGTGCCGCCGAATCCTCAGTCGCCAAGGGCCGCAGCTTAAAGGAATCGATGGCGGCGACGCGCGAGGTGATGGATCCGAAGTTCTCGAAGTTTGCGATCTACGAGCACTGCCTGCCGTTCAACGTTTCGCGTGCCTATGACGAGGCGTCCGGGATCGACGATCCCGTGATCTGGACCGACAAGCGCGACCAGGAAATGTGGGCCGCCCTGCAAGGAGGAGGATAGAAATGAACATCAACACCTCGCCTGATCAGATCGTTCGCAGCTCGGGGCAAGTGACGCCGGGCTACATGTCCGGCTTCGGCAACAGCTTTGAGACCGAGGCATTGCCCGGCGCGCTGCCGATGGGGCGCAACTCGCCGCAGCGCTGCGCCTACGGGCTCTATGCCGAGCAGCTATCGGGCTCGCCGTTCACGGCGCCACGTGGCACCAATGAGCGCTCCTGGCTGTATCGCATCCGTCCGTCGGTGCGGCACTCCGGCCGGTTCGCCAAGGCCGACGCCGGGCTGTGGCGCACCGCGCCGTGCCACGAATACGACATGCCGATCGCGCAACTGCGCTGGGACCCGGCGCCGATCCCGAAGCAGGACATGACCTTCCTGCAGGGCGTGCAGACCATGACCACGGCCGGCGATGCCAACACCCAGGCCGGCATGGCGGCGCACATCTATCTCATCACCAAATCGATGGTCGATCAGCATTTCTACAACGCCGATGGCGAGATGATGTTCGTGCTGCAGCAGGGCAATCTGCGCCTCGTTACCGAATTCGGCCGCATCGATGCCGAGCCTGGCGAGATCGTGGTGATCCCGCGCGGCGTCAAATTCCGCGTCGAAATTCCCAATGGTCCGGCGCGCGGCTATCTCTGCGAGAATTACGGCGGCGCGTTCACGCTGCCGGAGCGCGGCCCGATCGGCGCCAACTGCCTGGCCAATTCGCGCGACTTCCTGACGCCGGTCGCGAGCTACGAGGACAAGGACACGCCGACCGAGCTCTACGTGAAATGGGGCGGCGCGCTGTTCAAGACCACGCTGCCGCACTCGCCGATCGACGTGGTCGCCTGGCACGGCAATTACGCGCCCTACAAATACGACCTGCGCACCTTCTCGCCGGTCGGTGCGATCGCGTTCGATCATCCGGATCCGTCGATCTTCACGGTGCTGACCTCGCCGTCGGAGACCGCCGGCACCGCGAATATCGACTTCGTGATCTTCCCGGAGCGCTGGATGGTGGCCGACAACACCTTCCGCCCGCCGTGGTACCATATGAACATCATGTCCGAGTTCATGGGCCTGATCTACGGCGTCTACGATGCCAAGCCGCAAGGCTTCGTGCCCGGCGGCATCTCGCTGCACAACATGATGCTGCCGCACGGCCCCGATCGCGAAGCCTTCGAGCACGCCAGCAACGGCGAACTGAAGCCGGTGAAGCTGACCGGCACGATGGCCTTCATGTTCGAGACCCGTTTCCCACAACGCGTGACGCAGCACGCCGCGACATCGGCGACGCTGCAGGATGATTACTCGGATTGCTGGAAGGGGTTGGAGAAGAAGTTCGACCCGAACAAGCCGTAGTGTTCATGTCGTCATGGCCGGGCTTGACCCGGCCATCCATCTTTCAAAGAGCGATGGATCGCCGGGTCAAGCCCGGCGATGACAGGTTAGTCACCGGAGAAGCATCTTGCCCCACCCCAACGACCCAAAACTCCGCTCCTTCATCGACGTCGCGCCGACCTCGGACTTCCCGATCCAGAACCTGCCTTACGGCGTGTTCTCGTCGAAGGACGGCCTCGCGCCGCGCGTCGGCGTCGCGATCGGCGACTTCGTGCTCGACCTCTGGGAACTCGAGCAGGACTCGCGGCTCGATGTCGGGCCGCTCGGCGTGTTCTCGCAACCCTCACTCAATGCCTTCATGGCGCTCGGGCCAAAGGTGTGGTCGGCGACGCGGGCGCGGATCAGCGAGCTGTTGCGCTCGGATCATCCGGAGCTGCGCGACAACAGGGAATTGCGGGCGCGCGCGCTGGTGCCGATGGCCGACGTCAGGCTGTACATGCCGTTTGCCGTCTCGGGCTACACCGATTTCTATTCGTCGAAGGAGCACGCCACCAATGTCGGCGTCATGTTCCGCGGCAAGGACAATGCGCTGCAGCCGAACTGGCTGCATATGCCGATCGGCTACAACGGCCGCGCCTCGACGGTGGTGGTGAGTGGCACGAAGGTCCGGCGCCCGCGCGGGCAGCTGAAGCCGCCGACCACTGAGGTGCCGAGCTTCGGCGCGTGCAAGCGGCTCGATTTCGAGCTGGAGATGGGCATGGTGGTCGGGCAGGCGTCGCCGATGGGCGAGATGCTCACCGAGAAGCAGGCCGAGGAGATGATCTTCGGCTTCGTTATCCTGAACGACTGGAGCGCGCGCGACATCCAGCAATGGGAATATGTACCGCTCGGGCCGTTCCAGGCCAAGGCGTTTGCGACTTCGATCAGCCCGTGGGTGGTGACGCGCGAGGCGCTGGAGCCGTTCCGGATGCAGGGCCCGGCGCAGCAGCCGGAGCCGCTGGCTTACCTGAAGCAGGCCCAGCCGAATAATTACGACATGCAGCTCGACGTCGCGCTGCGCGCCGGCGCCATGAACGAGGCGAAGACGATCTGCAGCACCAACTTCAAATACATGTACTGGTCGTCGGTGCAGCAGCTGGTGCATCATGCCTCCAGCGGTTGCGCGATGAATGTCGGCGATCTCCTAGGCAGCGGCACGATCTCCGGCCCCGAAAAGCACCAGCGCGGCAGCCTCTTGGAAATCAGCTGGAACGGCACCGAGCCGGTCGAGCTTGCCAGCGGCGTGACGCGCTCGTTCCTCGAAAACGGCGATTCGCTCGTGATGCGCGGCTGGTGCCAGGGCGACGGCTATCGCGTCGGTTTTGGCGAGGTCGAAGGAACGATCGTCGCGGCGGAGTAATTCGCACGGGCGCTGCTTCACCTCCCCTACCAGCTCCCGCGACTGACCCCCATCCCACCTTCCCCCTTTCAGGGGGGAAGGAGCCCGAGAGCAGGGCAGCCTCACCGCTCCTCCGGCCTGATATCCTTCAGCCGTGCCGTATTCGCCGCGACATCGTCGAGGCTGTATTTCAGATGCACCCGCTTGTCCGACGGCGGCTGGTTCACCGTGCAGACGCCCGGCCGCCACGGCTTGGCGGGGCGGATCGGCCGCGGCGCAAAGCCGCCGCCGCAGTTCGGGCAGACATTGCCGAGCTTGGTCTCGGCGCAGTCTGCACAGAACGTGCATTCATAGGAGCAGATACGCGCGTCCACAGCGCTCGGCGGCAAGTCCTTGTCGCAATATTCGCAGTTCGGTCGCAGCTGCAGCGCCATGGTCGTCTCTTTGCCGGATGTTAAAGCGATGATCGCAAATCACTTGCTGAATGCGAACGGCGTATTTCCCTCGATTTGCGCCATCACGTCTGTAGCAATTTGAGCGGCAGCTTCGTGCTCTCCTTCAACCGGTCGAGCACGATCGAGGAGCGCACATGCGCCACGCTCTGGTGCGGCATCAGCACGTTGTTGACGATATCGGACAGGCTCTTCAGGTCGCGCAGCATCACCTTGAGCACGTAGTCGGCATCGCCGGTCAGCGCATAGGCCTCCTGGATGTCGTCGACGCGGTTGACCAGCTCGCGAAACCGCTTGGCGTTGTCGGGCGAGTGGGTCGCGAGCGTAATGTGGATGAAGGCGATCAGGCCGAAGCCGAGCGCCTCGCCGGCCAGGTCGGCGTGGTAGCCGGCGATGACCTTCTCCTCCTCCAGCCGCATCCGCCTCCGCGAGCATTGCGAGGCTGAGAGCCCGACCAGGTCGGCCAGCTGCTGGTTGGTCAACCGACCGTCATCCTGCAGCGCGGCGAGCATTTTGAGGTCGAAGGTGTCGACTTCAGGCATGCGTCAAATATCCATTTCATGCACAGATCATGCGCGGTATTAGCAAAACAGGGGCAATTTTGCACGCACGTTGCGCGAGAGGTGACGGAAACTGATCTCCAGACAAATCAGGGAGTTACCGTCATGGGTCCGTTTCCGCACGACGCGCCGCCGGCCGAGATCAGCGCCGACAATCCGATGGGCACCGACGGCTTCGAGTTCGTCGAATATGCCCACCCCAATCCTGGCGAGTTGCACGCCCTGTTCAAGCTGATGGGCTTTGTCGCGGTGGCTCGCCACCGGACCAAGCGGATCACGGTCTATCGCCAGGGCGACATCAACTATCTCGTCAATGAGGAGCCGGGCACCCACGGCTTCAACTTCGTTGCCGCACACGGCCCCTGCGCGCCGTCGATGGCGTTCCGCGTGGTCGATGCCAAACTCGCCTATGAGCGCGCGATCGCGCTCGGCGCCGAGCCGGCGGATGTGTCGTTCGCCGAGAAGACGCTCGATGTGCCCGTGATCAAGGGCATCGGCGGCAGCCTGCTCTATTTCGTCGATCGCTACGGCGCCAAGGGTTCGGCCTATGATGCCGAGTTCGAATGGCTCGGAGCGGTCGATCCGCGTCCCGCGGGTTCGGGGCTGTATTACGTCGATCATCTCACCCACAACGTCCATCGCGGCCGCATGGATGTCTGGACCGGGTTCTATGCAAAGCTGTTTAACTTCCGCCAGATCCGCTTCTTCGACATCGAGGGCCGCGCGTCCGGCCTGTTCTCCCGCGCGCTGACCAGCCCGGACGGCAAGATCCGGATTCCGATCAACGAGGATGCCGGCGATTCTGGGCAGATCGAGGAGTATCTCAACGTCTATCGCGGAGAGGGCATCCAGCACATCGCCTGCGGCGCGCGCGATATCCATGCGACGGTCGAGACGCTGCGTTCGTCCGGCCTGCCGTTCATGCCGTCGCCGCCCGAGACCTATTTCGAGCGGATCGACGCCCGCCTGCCGAAGCACGGCGAGGACGTCGCGCGGCTACAGACCAACGGCATCCTGATCGACGGCGAGGGCGTGATCGAAGGCGGCCAGACCAAGGTGCTGCTGCAGATCTTCTCGGCGAACGCGATCGGGCCGATCTTCTTCGAATTCATCCAGCGCAAGGGCGACGACGGATTCGGCGAAGGCAACTTCAAGGCGCTGTTCGAGTCGATCGAGGAAGACCAGATCCGCCGCGGCGTGCTGAAGGTCGATCACGCCGCGTAGATACTGCGTAGCGTGCCACGCTAGGGCACAGCCAGCAGGTGTCGTCCCGGCGAACGCCGGGACCCATGCCGCGGAATTGATCGCGTATTCCGGATGGCAGTCCCGCGGAACGGTCGTGCGCCACAACGGCGTTGCAGGGTATGGGTCCCGGATCGCGCTCGCTTGTCCGGGACGACAGCGAGACTATTTCCCCGCCTTCCACGCACTCGTCACGTCGCCAATATCAGCCAGCTCCGGCTCGCGGATCGCGGACGGCGTGCGCGAGAAGCGCGGCGCGGGGGCGGGCTGGGTGACGCCGTGGCGCTCGACGAACACCTGGCGGGCCGCCATATGTGGATGCTTCGGCGCTTCCTCCATGGTCAGGATCGGCGCGAAGCAGATGTCGGTGCCTTCCATGATCGTGCACCAGTCGGCGCGCGACTTGCTCTTGAATACCTTTTCCAGCTTCTCCTTCAGCGCCGGCCAGGCCTTGCGGTCCATCTGCGCGTCGAAGTCGGCGTCGGAGAGGTCAGCATGCTTGCGCAGCAGCGCGTAGAACTGCGGCTCGATCGAGCCGATCGAGATGAAGTTGCCGCAGGAGCATTCGTAGACGCCGTAGAAATGCGCGCCGCCGTCGAGGAAATTCTGGTCGCGGCCGCCGCTCCAGCGGCCCTGCGCGCTCATATCGTAGAACATCGACATCAGCGACGCCGCGCCGTCGCACATCGCGGTATCCACCACCTGGCCCTTGCCGGACTTCTGCGCTTCCAGCAGCGCGGCGAGCACGCCGACCACGAGGTAGAGCGCGCCGCCGCCGAAATCGCCGACCAGATTGAGCGGCGGCACCGGCTTCTCCTTGGTGCCGATCGCGGCCAGCGCGCCTGTTATCGAGATGTAGTTGATGTCGTGGCCGGCGGCATTCGCCAGCGGGCCTTCCTGGCCCCAGCCGGTCATGCGGCCATAGACCAGCCTGGGATTGCGCGCGAGCACGACATCGGGGCCGAGACCGAGGCGCTCCATCACGCCGGGACGAAAGCCTTCGATCAGCGCGTCGGCATGGCCGAGCAGGTCGAGCACTTCGGCAATCGCGGCCTTGTTCTTGAGGTCGAGCTCGATCACCTTGCGGCCGCGGGTGGCCACCGCCTTCAAATTCTTGCCCGCGCCGACCCGGTCGAGCGTGATGACCTCGGCGCCCATGTCGGCGAGCAGCATGCAGGCGAACGGTCCGGGGCCGATGCCGGCGAATTCGACGATGCGGAAGCCGGCGAGCGGGCCCGAGGCGCGAGCGGCGGTCTGGGAGGCAGGTTTATCGAGCACGTTGCTGTTCCGTTGGTTGTGGGGCGTTAAGCGGCTGAGCTGTTGCGGCGGGCTTGGTGCCGCACTTCATGCGTTCTCCCAGCCGTCCGTGGGACGGTATTTTTAATTAGCTGATTAGCTAAATTGTCTCGCCTAATGCGGGAAGTGGCAAGCGTCTTTTGCCGCCGAACGCCGGTAAACGGAATGCCGGTAAAACGCGAACGGCGCGCATCGCTGCGCGCCGCCCCTGGACTTGTGTTTAGGCGCTATCAACCGGCCGCGGTCACTGCCCGCTGTCCCATCACCTTGATCAGGTTCGCGCGATAGTCTGCCGATCCGTGGATGTCGGCGAGCAGGCCGCTTGCCGGGATCGTCACGCTGTCGAGCGCCGAGGCCGACCAGTTTGCCTTCAGCGCCTGCTCGATCGGCGCCACCCGCATGACGCCGCTCTGCGACGCACCGGTTGCCGTGGCGCGGACGTCACCCGACTTGGTCTTGGCGACGAACACGCCGGTCAGCGCGAAGCGCGAGGCCGGGTTCGGAAACTTGGCGTAGCCCGCCTTGGCCGGAACCGGGAACGACACCGCGGTGATGATCTCGCCATCCTCGAGCGCCGTCGTGAACAGGCCCTTGAAGAAGTCTTCCGCCGCGATCGACCGCTTGTTGGTCTTGACCGTCGCGCCGAGCGCCAGCACCGCCGCCGGATAATCCGCCGCCGGGTCGTTGTTGGCGAGCGAGCCGCCGATGGTGCCGCGATAGCGCACGGCGGGATCGCCGATCATCGACGCCAGATTGGCGAGCGCGGGGATCGCCTTCTGCACGGCGTCGCTTTGCGCGACATCGTAATGCGGTGTCGCGGCCTTGATGGTGACAGTGTCGCCCGAAACCTCGATGCCGATCATCTCCTGCACCTTGGAGAGGTCGATCACGTCGGAAGGCGCGGCGAGACGCTGCTTCATCACAGGAAGCAGGGTCTGTCCGCCGGCAAGGAATTTTGATTCCGTGCCCTTGGCGAACGTGGCCGCGGCGTCAGCGACCGAGGAAGCGCGGTGATAATTTGTCTCGTACATGGCTCTTCCTCCCTCAACCGTGGATGGCGTGCCAGACGCGATCGGGCGTCGCCGGCATTTCAAGCTTGTTGTTGCCGATGGCGTCCGTGATCGCGTTGATCACGGCAGCCGAGGCGCCGATCGCG
The DNA here is from genome assembly GCF_000426785.1 of Bradyrhizobium sp. th-b2. Classification (NCBI taxonomy): domain Bacteria; kingdom Pseudomonadati; phylum Pseudomonadota; class Alphaproteobacteria; order Hyphomicrobiales; family Nitrobacteraceae; genus Bradyrhizobium; species Bradyrhizobium sp. th-b2. The sequence continues at coordinate 175,484 of NZ_AUGA01000013.1, read as the reverse complement.
CCGGCTTCGCCGCAGCCCTTGACGCCGAGCGGGTTGCCCGGACACAGCGTCGTGGTGTGGGAGAGCTGGAACGACGGCAGGTCGTCGGCGCGCGGCATGGTGTAGTCCATGAACGACGCGGTCACGAGCTGACCGGTGTCGTCATAGATCGCGCCTTCGAGCAGCGCCTGGCCGATGCCCTGTGCGAGGCCGCCATGGACCTGGCCTTCGACAATCATCGGGTTGATCAGCCGGCCGAAGTCGTCGGCTGCCACGAAGTCGACGAAGGAGGTCTTGCCGGTGGCCGGATCGACCTCGAGCTCGCAGATATATGCGCCGGCCGGGAAGGTGAAGTTGGTCGGGTCGTAGAACGCCGTCTCCTTCAGGCCGGGCTCCATGCCGTCAGGCAGATTGTGCGCGGTGTAGGCGGCGAGCGCGACCATCGGCAGCGCGATCGACTTGTCGGTGCCGGTGACCTTGAACTCGCCATTCTCGATCACGATGTCGCTCTCGGACGCCTCGAGCGCATGCGCCGCGATCTTCTTGGCTTTGGCCTCGACCTTCTCCATCGCCTTCACGATCGCCGTGCCGCCGACCGCGAGCGAGCGCGAGCCGTAGGTGCCCATGCCGAACTGCACCTTGTCGGTGTCGCCATGAACGATCTGCACCTGGCTGATCGGGACGCCCAGGCGTTCTGAAATCAGCTGCGCGAACGTCGTTTCGTGGCCCTGTCCGTGGCTGTGCGAGCCGGTGAGCACCTCGATGGTGCCGACCGGGTTGACGCGGATCTCCGCCGACTCCCAGAGGCCGACGCCGGCGCCGAGACTGCCGACCGCCTTCGACGGCGCGATGCCGCAGGCCTCGATGTAGCAGGAGACGCCGATGCCGCGCAGCTTGCCACTGGCCTTCGCCTTGGCCTTGCGGGCCGGGAAGCCGGCATAGTCGATCGCCTTCATCGCGGCATCGATCGAGGCGTGGAAGTCGCCGATGTCATACGCCATGATGACCGGCGTCTGATACGGGAACGTGGTGATGAAGTTCTTCTTGCGCAGCTCGGCCGGATCGACCTTCAACTGCCGCGCCGCGGTCTCCATCATGCGTTCGATCAGATAGCTCGCCTCGGGGCGGCCTGCGCCGCGATAGGCGTCGACCGGCGTGGTGTTGGTGTAGACGCCGACCACCTCGGCATAGATCGCCGGAATCACGTACTGGCCCGACAACAGCGTCGCGTAGAGATAGGTCGGCACCGCCGAGGAGAACAGCGACATATAGGCGCCGAAATTGGCGTGGGTCTTCACCCGCAGGCCAAGGATCTTGTTGTCCTTGTCGAGCGCCATCTCTGCCTTCGAGACATGGTCGCGGCCATGCGCGTCGGTGAGGAAGGCCTCCGAGCGGTCGCCGGTCCACTTCACCGGGCGGTTGACCTTCTTCGAGGCCCACAGCGCCACCATCTCTTCCGGATAGATGTAGATCTTGGAGCCGAAGCCGCCGCCGACGTCGGGCGCGATCACGCGCAGCTTGTGCTCCGGCGCGATGTTGTAGAATGCCGACAGCACGAGGCGGGCGACGTGCGGGTTCTGCGACGTCGTGTAGAGCGTGTAGTGCTCTTCGGCCTGATCGTAATGTGCGACCGCAGCGCGCGGCTCCATCGCGTTCGGCACCAGGCGGTTGTTGGTGAGCTCCAGCGTCACCACATTGGCCGCCTTGCTGAAGGCGTCCTTCACCGCGGCTTCGTCACCGAGATGCCAGTCATAGACGATGTTGCCGGGAGCCTCGGGGTGCAGTTGCGGCGCGCCTGGCTTGATGGCGGCCTTGATGTCGGCTGCGGCGGGAAGCTCTTCATAGTTGACGACGACAGCTTCGGCGGCGTCCTTGGCCTGGTTCTTGGTCTCGGCGATCACGACCGCGACCGCCTGTCCGACAAAGCGCACGGTCTCCGGCGCCATCGCCGGCCACGCGCCCATTTTCATCGGCGAACCGTCCTTCGAGGTGATTGCCCAGCCGCAGATCAGATTGCCGACCTTGTCGTCGACGATCTGCTGCCCGGTCAGCACCGCGATCACGCCGGGCATCTTCATGGCCTCGGTTGAATCGATGCCCTTGACCTTGGCATGTGCATGCGGGCTGCGGATGAAGTGAGCGTAGCTCATGCCCACCATCTTGACGTCGTCGACGTAACGTCCCTGGCCGGTAATGAACCGGCGATCTTCCTTGCGCACGACGCGTGCGCCAATTCCTTCAACACCCATGGTCTGGTCCTCCCGACCGGAGATTCGTTTTGCCGCCGTTTCCATCGAGACTGGCGGTGATGAGCTTGATCGTATGTGCTGCGTGGGCCGGCTATTCGGCGGCCTGCGCGACCTTCATGCGGCCGGCTGCATCGAGCACCGCCTTGACGATGTTGTGGTAGCCAGTGCAGCGGCAGATGTTGCCTTCTAGCTCGTGGCGAACCGTTTCCTCGTCGAGCTTGCCACCATGGCGGTGCACGATATCGACCGCGGACATGATCATGCCGGGGGTGCAATAGCCGCACTGCAGGCCGTGATTGTCGCGGAACGCCGCCTGCATCGGGTGCAGTTCGTCGCCCTTGGCGAGGCCTTCGATCGTGGTGACGTTGGAGCCCGTGGCCTGGCCGGCCAGCATGGTGCAGGATTTAACCGCCCGTCCATCGACATGGACGACGCAGGCGCCGCACTGGCTGGTATCGCAGCCGACATGGGTGCCGGTGAGGTTCAGGTTTTCGCGCAAGAGGTGCACGAGGAGGGTTCGGTCCTCAACGTCGACCGAGACCGCCTTGCCGTTTACCGTCAATTTGACTGTAGACACGCGTTTCTCCCAATAGCTTCGTTATGGGCCCAGTAGATCACGCTTCATGTGGGGCGTAACCGCGATCAAAGTCGTAGTCGCGGCCCTGTCATGAAGGCGCCGGGCTGTGTTTCCGATCCTAGCAGGCGGCCGTTCAATGAGCAATTTGCAAGCTGGCAGCGACGCGCTCCGGCGCGATCAAATTGCGCTGCGGCGCAAGCGATTCTCGGCAGGCTGACGGTGCTCGCAACGTGCCGAAAATCGTCGCCGTGATTGCTACTACCTTCCGCCTATAACGGCGCAAAAGCGTTGCTGTCATTTTCATCGCCGACGCAGCGACAGAGATCGCTGGTTCATGAAATTGGGTAGCGATCCGCGCGCGCGATGCATCCATCGCGGCAACGAAACCATATTGGAGGAAGCCAATGAAGCTGAGGAGCGGGATTTTCTTTGCCGGCGTGTCGCTGGTCGCCATGGTGATGGCAGGCATTGGTGCGTCGAGAGCGAATGATTCCGTCGTGAAAGCGGCGTCCGATCCCAACGGATGGGCGATCGCAGGCCACGACTACGGCAATACGCGCTTCAGCCCGCTGAAGCAGATCAATTCCGAGAATGCCGGCAAGCTGCAGCTGGTCTACTCGCTGTCGCTGGCTTCGCTGCGATCCAACGAGTCTTCGCCGGTCGTGATCGGCAAGACACTGTACGTGTCGACCTCGTGGGGTCCGAAATTCGTCTATGCGATCGACGCCGCGACCGGCGCGCGCAAATGGACCTGGCAGCCCGATATTCCCGATGACGTGCTTCAATACGCCTGCTGCGACGTCAACAGTCGCGGCGTGTCCTACGCCGACGGCAAGCTCTTCGTCGGTCGGCTCGACGGCAAGCTGACCGCGCTCGACGCCGAGACCGGCAAGGAGCTCTGGACCTCGACGGTGGTCGACTACAAGCAGGGCTCGGTCATCACCTCGCCGCCGCTTGTGGTTCGCGACAAGGTCATCACCGGCTTCGGCGGCGGCGAATACGGCGTTCGCGGCTCGTTGCAGGCGTTCTCGCTCAAGGACGGCAAGCTGCTCTGGCAGACCTACACGGTGCCGGCGCCCGGCGAACCCGGCAGCGACACCTGGAAGGGCGACACCGGGCTGCATGGCGGCGGCGCCGCCTGGCTGGTCGGCTCCTATGACGCCAAGTCCGACACGGTCTACTGGGGTACCAGCAATCCGGGACCGTGGAATACCGCGGTGCGCTCCACCGGCGACGGCAATTTCGGCAAGCTGACCAACCTCTACACCGCCTCGACGCTGGCGATCAACCCCGACACCGGCAAGATCAAGTGGCACATCCAGGGCACGCCGGCCGACGCCTGGGACTATGACGGCGTCAACGAGCTTTTGCTCGCCGACCTGAAGATCGAGGGCAATGAGACGCCCGTTCTGATGAAGGCCGACCGCAACGGCTTCTTCTTCGTGGCCAACCGCGAAACTGGCAAGATGATCTCGGCCGAGAAGTATGTCTTCGCCAACTGGGCCAAGAAGTGGGACATCACCACGATGCGGGCGGAAGAGGATCCGGACAAGCGTCCGGGCCCCGGCCATCCCGCCAAGGACATCTGCCCGAACCTGATCGGCGGCAAGAACTGGCAGCCGATGTCGTTCAACCCGGTGACCGGCCTCGTCTACATCCCGACCAACAATGTCTGCATGGACTGGTCGGTCAGCGACGTGAACTACAAGCGCGGCGTGTTCTATCTCGGCGCCGAATTCCCGACCAAGGAAGGCCCCGGCGGCTTCCTCGGCGAGCTCGTGGCCTGGGATCCCGTCGCCAACAAGAAGGTGTGGGGCATCAAGGAAGACCTGCCCTTCAACGGCGGCACGCTGACGACGGGCGGCAACCTGGTGTTCTCCGGCAACCTGCACGGTGATTTCCGCGCCATCGATGCCAAGAACGGCAAGGTGGTGTGGAGCAAGAACCTCGGCAGCGGCATCGGCGCGGGTCCGGTGACCTATTCGGTCGACGGCAAGCAGTATGTCGCGATCGTGGTCGGCCGCACCGCTGCGCTGCCGGCCTTCCTCGGTGACATCGGCAAGAAGATGGTCGCCGCAGCACCCGAAGGCGGCTCGCTGTTCGTGTTTGCCCTGCAGTAATGCATCGTTTAAGGGAGGCAGCATTGTCCGTGTCCTGCATCAATCGGAACGAAGTGCCCAAATGTGCGCGCGGCGCGCAGTTGGGAAGGGCGATCCGGGCCGTGCTGCTCTCCACCGCGCTGCTCGCGCCGGCCCTGTCGGCCGGCGCAGACGAGGCCAGGCCGCCGCTGCGGCTCTGCGCCGACCCGACCAATCTGCCGTTCTCGAGCGACGATCCCGGCAAGCCGGGCCTCTATCTCGAGATCGGCCAGGCGGTGGCGCAAAAGCTCGGCCGCACGGTGAGCACCAATTGGTACAAGTCCTATTTCGGCAAGCGCACCGTGCGGGAGACGCTGCTCAGCAAGCAGTGCGACGCCATGGTCGGGCTGCCGCTGATCGACGATTTCATGGGCCCGGCGGTGATCTTCTCGAAGCCGATCGCCCATGAAGGCTATGCGCTGGTCGGCGCCAGGGATCGCAAGCTGGCTGGCATCGACGACCTCAAGGGGTTGCGGGTTGCGGTGCAGTATCAGTCGACGCCGCAGAACCTGCTGGCGCTGCGTGACGATATCCAGAAGGTCACCGTGCTGAGCCCGGAGGAGGGCATGGCGGCGCTCGATCAGGGCAAGCTCGACATCGCCTTCATCTGGGCGCCGGTGGCGGGCTGGCTCAACAAGACCAGCTATGGCGACAAATATCAGATCGTGGCGACCGAGGGCGACGGCCTCTTGTGGGCGACCGCGATCGGCTTCGCCAAGGCGTCCGGCGCGCTGCGCGATGAGGTCGACGGCGTGCTGCCGTCGCTGCAGCCAGAGATTTCGGCCCTGTTCGCCAAATATGGCGTGCCGGACGGCGCCCCGGTCAAGTTCGGCCAGGCGGCTCCGGCGACGACGTCGTCTGTCGGGGCAAGCGAGCCTGTCACGGTAGGGCAGGCGGCCGCGGCCGAGAAGCCGGTTCAGACCGCGGCGACCGCCGGGGATGCCAAGGGGGACGCCACGGCGGGGCGGGAGGTCTTCAACGGCACCTGCGCCCATTGTCATGGCCCGGATGCGGTGCAGGCCGAGCGGAAGATCGACCTCAGGCTGCTGAAGAAGCGCTATGCTGACGAGATGGAATCGGCCTTCTGGAAGACGGTCCATGACGGGCGGCCAGCCAAGGGCATGCCGGCCTGGAAGGATGTCTTCAGCGACGACGAGCTCAGAAACGTATATGCCTATCTGCAGAGCGTGCAGGATCCCGGCGGGTCGAACTAGCCGCGGCCATCGGCGATTGGAGCGTTGTCAAGCGAAGTGGATACCGGTTCGCGTGAAGAAAACGCGTCAAAACAAGAATCGAGAGCCCCGTTCCGATTCAATCGGAACGGAAATGGCTCTAGCTGTGCGAGGGTCCTCATGATGGGGTTCCTGATCATCGACGATCACCCTCTGTTTGGCGAGGCGCTTGGCAATGCCATCCGCATCTCGCACCCAGATGCCCGGATCTATGAGGCGACCTCGATCAAGGGAGCGCTCGGCATCCTCGCCAGCGAACCGAACATCGATCTGGCTCTGCTCGACCTGCTGCTGCCCGATGTCGTCGGCTTCTCCGGCTTCCAGAAGATCCGGGATCGCTATCCGCGGCTGCCGATCGCCATCGTCTCGAGCGAGGAGGACAAGCACACCATCCGCGAGGCGCTGGAGATGGGCGCGGTCGGCTATCTGCCGAAATCGACCTCGCTCGGCGAGCTCTCGCAGGCGATCGCGCGGGTGCTGAGCGGGTCGGTCTCGGCGCCGCGGGACTTCGTCGCGGTCGGCGCGCTGGATCAATCCGAGACGGCGCGGACGCTGCGCGAGCGGATCCAGAAGCTGACGCCGCAGCAGATTCGCGTGCTGCACCTGATCATCCGCGGCCTGCAGAACCGCGAGATCGCCACCGAGCTCAAGCTCGCGGAGTCCACCGTGAAGGCGCATGTGACCGAGATCCTGCGCAAGCTGAAGCTGTTCAGCCGCAACAAGGCGATCATCGAGCTCGGCAAGATCCCGCTTCCTGTCGCCGACGCCTGCGCGGGCGCGAAGGTGGAGAAGGCGCCCTAGACTTGCTGCACTGCGAGGCGCGCGCATTGAAGGTCGCCCCTATAGGCTGCCGGTCGGCTTTGGGATAACGTCGTGCGCACAATGGCTGTCATCAGCGATCCGAGGGAGGACGGCGCAGCATTGACCACGACCGCGCCCCTGGCGGACGAGCCGCCGCTCAGCAAGGCGGGTGCGCCTCGACTGCTGATCGTCGAGGATCACCCGCTGTTCCGCGCCGCCCTGATCGGCGTGATCGGGGCCGAGTTTCCCGATGCCGAGGTGCTGCAGGCGACCTCGATCGACGGTGCGCTGGACGTGATCGCCGCGCGCGACGGCCTCGATCTGATCCTGCTGGATCTGTCGATGCCCGGGACCACGGGCCTGCTTGGCGCCTACCGGGTACGCGCCGCCGCGCCGCGCAGTGCGCTGGTGATCGTGTCGGCGCATGACGATTCGCGGATCATCGGCGGGGCGATCTCGCTCGGTATTTCCGGCTTCATCCCGAAATCGACGCCGAAGGTCGAACTGGCGCGGCTGTTGCGCGGCATCCTCGAAGGCGAGGTGTGCCTGCCGACCCGCTTCCGCGACACCGCTGCTGCCCGCAAGGGCCAGGCCGAGACGCGCGAACTGATGCAGCATCTCGGCCAGTTCACCGCGCAGCAGCTTCGCGTGCTGGACATGATCTGCCGCGGGCTGCAGAACAAGCACATCGCCTATGAGCTCGATATCTCGGTGACCACCGTGAAGGTGCACGTCTCGGAGATCCTGCGGAAGCTCGGCGTGCGCAGCCGGACCGAGGCCATCATCGCGATGTCGAAGCTGGACTTCGGCAAGCACGACCACGCGCCGGTGACGGCGTCGCCGTCGCGCGACGCCTAGAGCCTTTCCCGTTCCGATGGAATCGGAACGGGGCTCTAGGTTTTTGTTTTGACGCGTTTTCTTCACGCGAACCGGTATCCACTTCGCTCGAAAACGCTCTCGTCACAGCCGCGCGGCCGACTGCTCCGCCGCCAGCAGGAACGACAGCAGCGAGCGCATCTCGGCGGGCTTGATCGGCTTCTTCAATAACTCATGGCCGTAGGCCGATACGTCGGAGGCAGCCTTGGCCGAGTAGTCGGCGGTCACGATGATCGCCGGAACCATGGCGTTGATCTCGCCGCGGATCACGTCGACGGCCTGGATGCCGGTCTCGCCATTGTCGAGATGCAGGTCGGCGATGATCGCGTCGGGAATGCCGTCGAGCGCGTGGATGCGCTCCAGCGCCTCGGTCTTGGAGATCGTCACCGCGACGTCGCAGCCCCATTTCTCCAGCAGGTGGGCGAGACCCTCGGCGCTCGAGAGGTCGTTCTCGATCAGCAGGATTTTCGCGCCCTCCATGCCGCCATAGCGATAGTCGACGCTGGCCTGCTCGCGCACCGGGATCGCAACCGGATCGAGGGTGCGCGGCACCGTGACCGCGAACACCGAGCCCTTGCCGGCGCGCGAATCCAGCCTGATGTCATGGCCGAGCAGGTCGGCAAACCGCCGCACGATCGAAAGGCCCAGTCCGATGCCTGCCTTGTCGCCGGCGCTGGCCTCGCCGCGCTGAAACTCGACGAAGATGGCCTCGCGCTGGGCTTCCGGGATGCCCGGCCCGGTGTCGTGCACCTCGATGCAGATATCGTCGCCCTTGAGGCGGCATCCCATCAGCACGGTGCCGCGCTGGGTGTAGCGCAGCGCATTGGCTACAAGGTTCTGCAGGATCCGGCGCAGCATCAGCGGATCGGAGCGCACCACCGCGGACGACGGCATGATCTTGAAGCCGAGGTTGCGCTTGGCGGCGGTCGCCACGAATTCCTGCTCTAGCGGCTCGAACAGCGAGGCGATCGCAACCGGGCCGAACTCGGGTCGAAGCACGCCTGCATCGAGCTTCGAGATGTCGAGCAGCGTCCGCAGCATGTCCTCGAGCGTCGCCAGCGAACGGTCGATCTGGTCGGTCAGCGCGACGCCCTTGGGCTCGGGTGCCATTTCAGTGAGCGCAGACAGCGTCAGCCTTGCCGCGTTCAGCGGCTGCAACAGGTCGTGCGTCACCGAAATCAGCACCGATGATTTCAGCGAGCTTGCCGCCTCGGCCTGCTGCTTGGCCTGCAGCAGGCGTCCATTGGTCTTTTCCAGCGATTGCAGCGCCTGCTTGAGCTGCTTGGTGCGGTCGCGGACCTGCTGATCGAGCGCAATCGCGGTCTCGAACAGCGAGAACGCGTTGAGCTGCTGGTCGGTCGAACGTTCGACGCGCGACATCAGCGCCGCGTTGATCTTGCGCAGCTTCTCGGCCTCGCGTTCGAGGGCGGCAATTCGCGTGGTCTTGGTGTCGGTCATTGCGGCGCGATAGCCCGCTTGCCGATGGCGATGCCGGTCAGTGTCTGGTTGACATGCATGGAGCGATACTGCTCGCCATAGGTCTGAAAGCCAATCACTTTGTTGCGGCGATAGAGCTCCGACATCTCCCGCGACAGCTGGCGTTGCTCGACATCGAGCCGGCGCAGCACGCATTCGAAGCCGATGAACATCGAAACCTCGCCGAGATCCTCGGTCAGCTCCTCGAGCAGGCGGCTGGTGACGTCGATCGGATCGCGCTCGCGCGCCACCGTCAGCACCATGCCCTCGTCGATGGCGCAGAAGAATTGCAGCGACCCGTCCGGATTGGTGCGCTGGATCGACCGCGCGTAATAGGCGCCGCCGACGCGGACCAGGACCGGATGCGCGGCGAAGGAGAACAATTCGAGCTTGCTGTCGCTGAGGCCGACGGCGCGGGAATATTCCAGCGCGGCCGGCTCGGCATTCAATTCCTTGACGATGCGGTGCTCGGTATCAGCCTCGGTCACCACCATCTTGGTCGAGGTCGGCTCGAAATGGTCGCACTTGAACAGGCGGAACGGCAGCCGGGTCCGGATCAGGATCAGGACGGCGGCGTCGGTATGGGCCTCGCCGCCATGGAACACCCAGGACTTCTCGAAGCGCAGACCGTCGCCGGCCGAGCCGCCGACCACCGGAATGTCGCCGAGCGCTGCATAGATCGCCGACATGATGGTCTCCTCACGCTGGCACATGCCGTCGATGAAGAGCAGCCCGAAGGAATCCTCGGTGTGGTCGCAATGCTCGGTGCGCTGCGCGAATTCGTTCTGCAACTCGGTGCAGATCGAGCGGCCATGATCGACCCGAAACGTCGCGAGGTCGAACAGCGGCCGCGCCGCGATGACGAAATCGGCTGCGTTGAAGCCCATCGCGACGACGCTGTCCTCGTCCCAGCCGCTGGGCGACAATTCGCCGGCCGTGGTGCAGCCGAAGATCGGAACGTTGGGCATCCGGCGGGACAGTTCGGCAATGAATTCCTGCGGGTCATAGAACGGCGACACGAACACCACGAGCATTGCGAGATCAGCTGACGCCAATTGGCGTGCGATCTCGTCCGCTGCTTGCCGCGGCCCGTCGGTCTTTGCCTGCACCACGACAATGCTGTCGGTGGCGCTGCCGTTCTCCTTCGCCAAAGGCGTTCTCCCTGACCAGAATTTTTTGCTTTTCTTGGCGCGGCCGGTTGAGGCAGCGCGGGTCGTAAGGGCATACGGGCCATGCCGCGATTGGTTGCGGTCAGGCCGGTCGATAAATTCTAGGTCGTGAGGGGGAATGTCATTGGCCGGACTCCGCCGGCAGCTTCGCTCGCCGCAAGCGCCAACGGCGCCGCTCGACGCGATGACATGGGACACCTCCCGATGTGTTCTCCTGGCCCGGACAGGGACAGGTTTGATCAGTTCTAAACTATCGGGCCGGTCCCGCGCGTCAATCACCAAGCCCACCCACCTGGCCCGACCAAGGTAGTAGCGTGCCGATTCAGGCGAACTTGTTGCCCATTTACCGGGCCTTATCGATTCTGCCTTAGTTTTGCCCTCCGGGGTCTGGGGCGGGTTGCCGCCGGACCCCGCGTGGTTTTCAGAATGAAGACGGGGGTTGGAATGCCGGGACTCAAGCGATCGCTCTCGATCAGGTTCCCAACCCTCAGATTCCGCGCCAAGATCATGCTCGGCTTTGCCGTCACGCTGGCGCTGTCGGCAGCCACCATGGGCTTCGCCTATATGGGCTTCGAGCGGGTCTCCGCGGGCGTCGGCTCCTATCGCCAGAGCGTCGCGGAAGCCGACCTCGCCCGCAACATCGATCGCGAACTGATCTCCTACCGCTCGCTGGCACGCTACTATGTCGCGACCGGCAAGGAGGACGACGCCAAGGCGGCGCTCGCCGCCGAAGCCAGCCTGAAGGACGCCATCATGGCGTCGATGAAGGGCACCACCAACCCGGCCCGGCTCGAGCAGATCACCAAGCTGGAGCGTGAATTCCGCGCCTTCACCAAGATCTTTGCCGAGATCGTCCGGATCAAGGACGAGAGTGCGCAGACGGCGCAAAATAAGCTCGTCCGCAGCGCGACCTCGATGCGCTACAAGCTCGACGACCTCCCGAGCAATGCCGATGATTCCGAGCTGCAGTCGATCCAGTTCGGTGCCAAGAAGGTGGCCGACCAACTGCAGTCGATCACCGGGGCGGTCAACACTTTCGTCGTCAACGGCGACAAGACCGTCGCCTCCAGTGCGCTCGCCCGGCTGAAATTCGCCGACAATCTGGTGAAGGGGATCACCTCGCAGAACGAGCGAATCACGCAAGGGGTGAAGGAAATCACTGCGCTGCTCGAAGAATATCGCGAGGCGCTCGCCAAGCTGATCGCCAATGCGAAGTCGATCGACGAATTGACCGTCGAGATGACGGAATCCGCGGCCGCGATCAGCCAGGGCGCGGCGGCGATGAAGTCCGATCTGTTCGCCGACCAAAAGCGACTTGAGAGCGAATCGCACACGATGATCGGCGACACCGAGCAGCTGATCCTGATGCTCGCCGCCGGCAGCTTCGTGCTCGGGCTGGTCTGGGCGTTCCTGCTCGGCAAGGGCATTTCGCGGCCGATCGCGGCGATGTGTGCGGCGATGCGCGAACTCGCGGCGGGCAATTTCGATGTCGTGCTGCCCGGCCTCGGCCGCCGTGACGAGCTCGGCGAGATGGCCGGCGCCGTTGAGGAGTTCAAGGTTCAGGCGGTCGCCAAGGCCGAGCGCGATGCCGCGACCCAGGAAGCGCAGAACAAGGCGAGCGCTGCGACGCGGCGCACCGAGCTGATTCGTTTTGCCGACGAATTCGAATCCGCCGTCGGCGCGATCGTCTCCAACGTGTCGGCTTCCGCCGTGCAGCTCGAGTCGGCCGCCGGCACGCTGACCCGGACTGCGGAGACCACGCAGAACCTGTCCAGCCAGGTCGCCGGCTCCTCCGAGGAGGCCGCCAGCAACATGCAGTCGGTGGCTTCGGCGACCGAGGAATTGTCCGCATCCGTCGACGAGATCGGCCGCCGCGCCAAGGAATCCAGCCAGATCGCCGATTCCGCCGTGCGTCAGGCCGAGCAGACCGATGCGCGGATCGGCAAGCTCTCGCGTGCCGCGCAGGAGATCGGCGACGTGGTCAAGCTGATCACGGCGATCGCCGAGCAGACCAATTTGCTGGCGCTGAACGCCACCATCGAGGCCGCACGCGCCGGCGATGCGGGCCGTGGCTTCGCGGTGGTCGCCTCCGAGGTGAAGTCGCTGGCGAGCCAGACCGCCAGGGCCACCGACGAGATCTCCAGCCACATCTCGGGCATGCAGGCCGCGACGCAGGAATCGGTCGCCGCGATCAAGGAGATCGGCGGCACCATCGGGCAGATCTCCGGGATCGCGACCAACATCGCGAGCTCGGTCGCGCAGCAGAGCGCGGCAACGCAGGAGATCGCGCGCAGCGTGCAGAACGTCGCGCAGGGCACCCAGGAAACCGCCTCGAGCGTCACCCAGGTCAACCGCGGCGCCACCGAGACGGGAGCTGCCTCCGAAGAGGTGCTGAACTCGGCGCGCTCGCTGTCGGTCGAGAGCTCGCGGCTGCGCGAGGAGCTCGACCGTTTCATGGCGAACATCCGCGCCGCGTAGACCCACAAGTGTCGTCCCGGCGAAGGCCGGGACCCATAACCACCACTCATTATTGTTGTACCTGCAATTCACCGCGTGCCCATTGACGTGGCCGCGGCGTATGGGTCCCGGCCTTCGCCGGGACGACGGAATTAATTGCTTTCGCCAGGACGAGGACATCGATCCCGCTCGAACTGTCTTCAGTGATACGGCGGTTTTGCTCGCTTTTCCGCATTGCGGGAACCCTCGCCGGCCTGCGGCGTTGACGTCGCGTGGCGGGCACTCCGTTTGCCGCAATCCTGGGAGGGAGAACCTTGGAACGCATCGTTCCGGGGATTTTTCCATTGGTCCATTCTGATGACACTGCAGCGGACACAGTTGAGCTCTGCGACGACGCACGAGGCGGTGGCGCCAGCCACGCCGAATGACGACCGCGTGATCGAGACCTCGATCCCGCTTCGGCTCGACAATCTCAGCTGGAGCGGTTTTCACACCCGCGTCGTGCTCGCGCTCGGCATCACCTGGATTCTCGACGGGCTCGAGGTGACATTGGCCGGTGCGCTGTCGGGCGCGCTGAAGGACAGCCCGGCGATGCACTTCACCAACGCCGATGTCGGCCTCGCCAGCAGCGCCTATCTCGCCGGCGCCGTGCTCGGCGCGCTCGGCTTCGGCTGGCTCACCGACCGGATCGGGCGCAAGAAGCTGTTCTTCATCACGCTCGCGGTTTACCTCTCGGCGACGGCTGCAACCGCGCTGTCGTGGAACGTCGCGAGCTACGCGCTGTTTCGTTTCCTCACCGGTGCCGGCATCGGCGGCGAATACACCGCGATCAACTCGACCATCCAGGAACTGGTGCCGGCGCGCTATCGCGGCTGGACCGATCTCGTCATCAACGGCAGCTTCTGGATCGGCGCCGCGATCGGCGCGCTGAGCGCGATCGTCCTGCTCGATCCCGCATTGCTTGCGCCGGACCACGGCTGGCGGATCGCCTATTTCACCGGCGCGGTGCTTGGCCTCTTCGTGCTGCTGATGCGGATGTGGATTCCAGAAAGCCCGCGCTGGCTGATGATCCATGGCCGCCCCGAAGAAGCCCACAGGATCGTGGCCGATATCGAGACCTCCGCGCTGGGCCACGAGCAGCCGAGCGAGGGTTTTGAGAAGATCAGGATTCGGATGCGCGATCACACGCCGCTGCGCGAGGTCGCGGTGACGCTGTTCTCGACCTACCGGCAGCGCTCGCTGGTCGGGCTGACGCTGATGGCCGCGCAGGCCTTCTTCTACAACGCGATCTTCTTCACTTTCGCACTGATCCTGACCGATTTCTTCGGCATCGCCGCCAGCCATGTCGGCTGGTACATCCTGCCCTTCGCTGCCGGCAACTTCCTCGGCCCGCTGCTGCTCGGCCGCCTGTTCGATACGGTGGGCCGCCGCACCATGATCACACTGACCTATGGCATCTCCGGCGTGCTGCTTGCGTTGTCCGGCTATCTGTTCTCGATCGGCGTGTTGAGCGCGCAGACCCAGACCATCGCCTGGATGGTGATCTTCTTCTTTGCTTCGCCCGCGGCGAGCGCCGCCTATCTCACCGTCAGCGAGACGTTTCCGCTGGAGGTTCGCGCGCTCGCAATCGCCGTCTTCTATGCCGTTGGCACCGGCATCGGCGGCGTGATCGGGCCGGCGCTGTTCGGCGTGCTGATCGACACCGGATCGCGCAACAGCGTGTTCGCCGGCTACCTTCTGGGGGCGGCACTCATGATGGTCGCCGCAGCGGTCGCGTGGCGCTATGCCGTCGCGGCCGAGCGAAAATCGCTCGAATCCGTCGCGCGACCGTTGGCATTTGTGGAGTAGACTAGGATGAAGCATGATTTGGCCGAAATGCCCGTGGATGATGACATCACCCCTGACCACGCGACCGATAATGTGCCGGCGCCGGCGTCGCTGATCCCGCCGCTGGGACAGACCGCAGTGCTGCTCGATATCGACGGCACGCTGCTCGATCTCGCGCCGACGCCGCGCGAGGTCTGGGTACCGCCGGATCTGTCGACCACGCTGAAGCGATTGCATGAGCGCACCAGCGGCGCGCTGGCGCTGGTCAGCGGCCGCTCGCTCAACGACATCGACCTGATCTTCGCGCCCGACCAGTTTCCCGCGATCGGCGGCCATGGTGCCGAGATGCGGTTGCAGCCGGACAGCGAGGCGGTCGCCGCGCACGCGCCGCCGCTGGACAAGGAATTGAAGCGCCGTCTCGCCGCGATCGCCAAGCTCAGCCCCGGCATTCTGCTCGAGGACAAGGGCTATTCGCTGGCGCTGCACTATCGGCTGGCGCCGCATGCGGAGAAGGCGATCTATGAAGCGGTGTCGCTGATCCGCGCCGATTTGCCGAATGCGCCGATCGAGGTGCTGCCGGGCAAGAGCGTCTGCGAGATCAAGCACTCTGGCTTCACCAAGGCGACCGGCGTGCTCGAACTGATGACGCATGAGCCGTTCAGGGGACGCCGCCCGTTCTTCATCGGGGACGACGTCACCGACGAGACCGTGTTCGGCATCATGCCCGACTTCAATGGTCTCGCATTCTCCGTCGGCCGTCGCGCAACCGGCGTCGCTGGGCATTTCGATGGGCCGAGCGATGTGCGTGAATTCCTTGCGCGTCTGCTCGACGACGATAGGGACGTCAGCCTGTCCTAACCAAATCATCTGCATTGCACGTCGCGTCGCGCACTCCTGAATGCGGTTGTTTTGCGTCGTGACGTGCATCTCGCATGAATTTTTCTTTTTGCGAGTTCCTGCGAGTTCCTTCAGCGCATGCCAGAATTTGGTTTCAATTGGGAGAAATCTTGATCCGGAACCATCTTGATGAATGGTTGTTAATACGCGAGTTGACCAACAGGAGGGGACCTGGTGAACCTCGTCGTCGTATCGAACCGCGTCTCGCGCGGAAAACCCAATGAACCCATGACGGGGGGGCTGGCTGCGGCATTGTTGCCGGTGGTGGAAAAGACAGGGGCAATATGGGTTGGTTCCAGCGGACGTGTCCGCGACGGGAACCACAAGGAACCTTTTGCAGAGGTCGAGGCCCTCGGTGCGGGCGCGCTGGCGATGCTCGATCTGCCGGCCGCGCACTATGGCGGCTATTACGAAGGCTTTGCCAATTCGGCGCTGTGGCCCGCGATGCATTCGCGCGCCGATCTGATTCGTGCCTCGCACGAGGACTACACGAGCTATCGCGAAGTGAACGCGTTCATGGCGCGCGCGCTGTTGCGCTTCCGCAAGCCTGATTCCGTGTTCTGGATCCAGGACTATCATTTCCTCGCACTCGGCGCCGAGCTGCGCGATCTCGGTGTCACGCAGCCGATCGGCTTCTTCCTGCACACGCCATGGCCGGCGCGCGCGGTGATCGCAGGCGTGCCCAATCATCGCGCGCTGATCGAAGCGATGCTGTCCTACGACCTGATCGGCTTCCAGACCGACGAGGACTGCGAGAACTTCCTGAGCTACGTGCAGCACGAGCTCGCGTTCGAGGTGCGTGACGGCGTCATCAACTCGTCGTTCGGCCACACTCGCGCCGCGGTGTTTCCGATCGGCATCGATCCCGGCAAATTCGCCCAGCAGGCGACCAAGGCGATGATGCATCCCGACGTGACGCGGCTGCGGCGCAGCCTCAACGGCGAGAAGCTCGCGATCGGCGTCGACCGGCTCGACTATTCCAAGGGTCTGGTCAACCGCATCAAGGCGTTCGACAAGATGTGGACGCTGCACCCGGCACTGAAGCGCTCGGTGTCGCTGCTGCAGATCGCAACGCCCTCGCGCGGCGCGATCGAGGCTTACGGCAATCTGCAGAGCGAGGTGGCGAAGCTCGTCACCGACGTCAATGGCGAGCATGGCGAGGTCGACTGGACCCCGATCCGCTACCTCAACAAGGGCTTTGGCCAGGGCGTGCTCGCCGGCCTCTACCGCACCGCGCAGGTCGGCGTGGTGACGCCGCTGCAGGACGGCATGAACCTCGTCGCCAAGGAATATGTCGCAGCCCAAAACCCGGCGGATCCCGGCGTGCTGGTGCTGTCGAAATTCGCCGGCGCGGCGAACGAACTCGATGCTGCACTGCTGGTCAATCCGCACGACATCGACGGCATGGCGCGCACCTTGGCGACGGCGCTCGCGATGCCGCTGACCGAGCGGCGGATGCGCTGGGAAGCCATGATGGAGAAGCTCAACAGCGGCACCATCCAGCAATGGTTCGCGGATTTCATCGAGGCGCTGCAGGATACGCACAGTGCGGGAAACGCGGCGCTGCCTGAGCCACCGAGCCTGTGGCCGCGCCGCACGGCGGATCTTGCCGCGCGATATCACTAGTCGCATCGCATAGCAGGATGGGCATGTTTGCGCTTGCCCGTCCTCGTGCATCGTCGTCTTCCGATTCAACTGTCAAACAGCCTGTTCGGTGTCATCATCCGCGTATGCGGTGATCCGGTATTCGAGAGGCGCCTGTGCGTGAGCCGAGAGGCTGCGGCGTACTGGATCGCCCGGTCCCGTCTACGCCAAGGCTTCGACGAGGCCAAGAACCCCTGGCGCGCCGAAGCTTTAGCGAAGGCGGCGAGCCGAGCGATGACAGCGCGGCTGCATCACACACGATCGTCGTCCTGGCCTAGTGCGCAATTGCGCACGGGAGCCAGGACCCATAGCCACCGCACCTGATGATGAGCGGGATCGTGGCCCCAGCATAGTGCAACAATTCTCATTGGGGGTGATGGGTCCTGGCCTTCGCCAGGACGACACCGAATGTGTTGCACGGGTTGTGACATGCTTTCGCATTCTCGCGACATGATTTGTCCGAGCTTTGCTTCTCGTTCCGCCCTCTCCTTGAATAGAGGGCGCAGGGAAAGCCGGGTGCCGATCGCACCCATGGGCCCCGAGCAAAGGTAGAAAGCTCGGGGGTGGGACCACAGGTGTAACCGGAGAAATCCGGCTTTCCCTGCGCGATGGATTACGGCTTACTTCGTGCTCTCCCCGGCGAGACTGGGCTTGCTTGTCACCGCCCCCGCATCACGCCATCGCGTTTTGCGAGGGGACACCGGCCGCTAGGGCGTCAGGACCACACGACTTCACCGTCCGCTTCACACGCATTCGTCGACTGCGCGCTCGGCTCCCACCGCATCTCACCGCAACACCCGTGACGATGCGCAGCGCCCCTCGATCGGGTGAGACGGGACTTTCATACACTGAGTTTCATTTCTGATAAAGCGAAATGTTTTCGCGCGAGGGGCTTGCGCCGTCGGGCAACTCAGTGGCAGGGGGCTGCGGCTCTATCGACTCGTCATTCCCCGGTGCGCAATTGCGCATCTGAGGGCAGCCCGCAGGGTTGAGCCCGGAATCCATCGGAGCACGGAACAAGCGGCGAAATGGATTCCGGGCTCATGCTTCGCATGCCCCGGAATGACGGAGGACGGATCGGTCGGCTGTATCAATTGATTTGCGCCGGTCTCTGACCAGTCACTGGCCAAAATCTCTCGCAGAGGCAAGCGAGGCCGCGGCGCGCGGCTGCCGTCACCGCAAATTTACCCAATCTTTTCAATCCATTGGGGAAATTTCGCGCTCCGGCCCCGCGCTCCCTTGCAAAATCCGCCCCGTCCCTTCAAGAGAGGGCCTCCCGGAGAGATGGCCGAGTGGCTTAAGGCGCACGCTTGGAAAGCGTGTGTGCGGGAAACCGTACCGTGGGTTCGAATCCCACTCTCTCCGCCATTTGCACGATTTTCCACGCCAAACTGCGATATCCTGCGATTTCGCACCCTCAATGGTGGCGAACGCCGAGCTTTGTGAGCGCTTTGCTCCTCCGCCGTAGGGCTTCGCTTTTCTCCAGCAGACTTCGCTGACCTTACGGCAGGTCCAAATGCTGACCGCGATTTGAACCCATCGATCGGATTGCGTTGTGCAATTGATCCGTTCTGCCGATCTCAGGCATTGCAATGGGCCCTTCGGGTGGACTGTGACGTAAGGCGTCGGTCGCTTGCTTCTTGATGGTGAACGACCCCAAGAGAGCTGGAGCCGTTCACCGTTGTGCGGCGCGGGTGATCAGGACATGGTGGGCATAACAAATTCCGCGCCAGCGCGAATGCCGGTGGGCCATCGCGTCGTGATGGTCTTCAGCCGGGTGTAGAACCGGACGCCCTCGGGGCCGTGCATGTGGTGGTCGCCGAACAGCGACGCCTTCCAACCGCCGAACGAATGGAACGCCATCGGGACCGGGATCGGCACGTTGATGCCCACCATGCCGACATGGATCTGATGCGCGAACTCCCGGGCCGCATCCCCATCCCTGGTGAAGATAGCGGTGCCGTTGCCGAACTCGTGCTTGTTGATCATGTCCGCGGCGTCGTCATAGGACTTGGCACGGGCAACGGCGAGTACGGGACCAAAAATTTCTTCGCGGTAGATCTTCATGTCGGTCGTCACGCGGTCAAACAGTGTTCCTCCGATAAAGTATCCCTTCTCGTAACCCTGACGCCGGAAGTCACGTCCGTCGACGATCAAGTTCGCGCCTTCGTCGACGCCGGCATCGATGTAACCGCGCACTTTGTCGAGGTGTTGCTTCGTCACCAGCGGGCCCATCTCGGCATCCGGGTCGGTGCCCGGGCCAATGTTCAAGGCGCGCACCTTGGGCACTAGCCTCTCGATCAGCTTGTCGGCGGTGGCGTCGCCGATCGGCACGGCCACCGAGATCGCCATGCAGCGCTCGCCGGCAGAGCCGTAGGCGGCGCCCATCAGTGCGTCGACCGCCTGGTCCATGTCCGCATCGGGCATCACGATCATGTGGTTCTTCGCGCCGCCCAGCGCCTGGCAGCGCTTGCCGTGGCTGGTTGCGGTTTCGTAGATATAGCGCGCGATCGGCGTCGAGCCGACGAAGCTCACGGCGACCACGTCGGGATCGGTCAAGATCGCATCGACTGCTTCCTTGTCGCCCTGGACAACGTTAAAGACCCCGTCGGGCAGGCCGGCTTCCTTGAGCCACTGTGCGAGAATAAGCGAGGCGGACGGATCGCGCTCGGACGGTTTGAGGATGAAGGTGTTGCCGCAGGCGAGCGCGACCGGAAACATCCACATCGGCACCATTGCCGGAAAGTTGAATGGCGTGATGCCGGCGACAACGCCGAGCGGCTGCCGCAGCGAATGGCTGTCGACGCGGGTGCCGACGTTCTCGGTGATCTCGCCCTTGAGCAGTTGCGGTGCGCCGACCGCAAACTCCACGACCTCCATGCCGCGCTGAATTTCACCCTTTGCATCCGAGAGAACCTTGCCGTGCTCAGCGGTGATCACCGCGGCGAGTTCGTCGATACGCTCCTCGAGAATGCGCAGGAAGCGGTTGAGAATGCGCGCGCGGCGCAGGGGAGGCGTGTTGGCCCACGCCGGGAAGGCTTTGCTCGCCGCCGCCACGGCTGCCTTAACGTCGTCGGCCGATGCCAGTCCCAGCGTCCCGGATTGCTCGCCGGTCGCCGGATTGAAGACAGCTGATGTTCGGTTGCCTCGGCCCGGCGTCAGCCGTCCATCGATGAAATTGTGAATGGTCGTAGTCATCAGCTTGCCTCCAGGAATGCTTGATCGGAAGGGTATGAGGCAGGTAAAATTGCGCATCAACGGCATAAAGCGCGGCTCCGTTGTGCAGAAAATAAAGTCAGAAATCGTCACTAGATGAGACGGGCGGGCTAGATTCCATGGATTGGGAACGCGTGAGAATTTTTCTGGAAGTCGCGCGTGCGGGCCAGATCCTGAAGGCGTCGCGGCATTTGCGGCTGAACCACGCGACGGTGGCGAGGCAACTTACAGCATTGGAACAAAGTCTGAAGACGCAGCTCCTGGAGCGGCATACATCCGGCTGCACGCTCACCGCGGCAGGGGAAGCGCTGGTGGCGGCGGCGGAACGCGCCGAAAGCGAATTTCTCAAGGTCGGCACCAGCATCGGCGGCGCGGCCGAGGCCATCACCGGCACCGTGCGGGTCGGTGCGCCGGATGGACTCGGCAACTACTTTCTTGCCGAACATCTTGGCGCGCTGGCGGCAAAGCACCCGGGACTCGTCATTCAACTGGTGCCGTTGCCTCGAACGTTTTCACTGTCGCGCCGCGAGGCGGATATTGTGATCACGCTCGATCGGCCGAAGCAGGGCAAACTGATCGTCTCGAAACTGACGGACTACACGCTCAGCGTCTACGCGGCCGAGAGCTATCTCGCGCGGGAAGGCGCGATCGATCGCCAGACGGATCTCGCCGGCCGTCTGTTCGTGACCCATGTCGAAGACTTCGTCTACAGCCGGGCGCTCGACTACGCCTCTGTGCTTGGGCAACTGATGTCGCGTCGCTATGAATGCGGCAGCGTGGTTGCGCAGATGGAGGCCGTGCGCGCCGGCCACGGCGTGGGAATCCTGCACGACTATGCCGCCCGGCGTTATCCCGATCTCCGGCGTTTGCTCCCTGACGTGCGGTTCGTCCGCAGCTACTGGATCACGTCCCATCCGGACACCCACGACACCCGTCGGGTGCGCGAGGTGCATGGCTTCGTCACGTCTGCCGTTAAGGCCGTAAAGTCCTCGTTCGAAATGAGGTGAGGACCGGCTGAAGAAGCAAGTGCCACGAGCGAGCATGCCAGCCTCCTGCACCGATCATAGGTCTCGGCCCACGTGAAGCTGCGGCCTTCATACAGAGCGCTGGTGAGATGCGGATACACGGCGGCCGTGCGAGCCACGAGGCTCAGCGGCGTCAGCGGTCGAAAATTGGTTCTTGTCCAGGCCAATGTTGTAGGGGTTCCCCATGTCTCCTCCCGCTGCACGGTCATTGGGCCGGCGTTCAGAACGTCTGGTCGCGGGCCAACCGGGCGCGGTCTGAGCATCGCGCCCGCACCCGCAGAATCGGTCAACTGACGTATTGTCGAATAGCGATGCGCGGAAGAAATTCCGGCCATCTGTCTACGAGCCAACTGGGCGCGACGTTCGTCCGATGAGGAGCGATTCGTCGAGATGTGATCTGCCTTCGGAATGCCCGGTTGCCGTCGTGTGTGGCCGGTGCCGCAGCGGTATTGCTCAATATGGATGCACGCGTGCGGGCTCATTCCGTCGCTCCGCTCGTCTGCGCCCAGTCGTCTATGCAAGGAGCTAGCCTATGGACACCGTCACCGCCTCGTCGTCCTGCACATGCGTCCCGGACACCCCCAACACGGATGCCGTGAAGAATCCTCTCGATCCCTTGACGGCTGCCGAAATCGGCGCGGTGATCCGGATCGTCCGTAATGATCTACAGTACGGCGCCGACTTTCTCTTCGAGACGATCGAGCTTCTCGAGCCTGAGAAATCAGTCGTACGTCTGTACAAGCCGGGAGATCCCATAAGAAGGGCGGCGCGGGTCAATCTGTTCAAGGTCAGGGAGGATGGCATCTGGCGCCTGACGGTTTCTCTTGCGGAAGGGAAAGTTCTCACGTCGAAATATGTGCGAACCGCCAAGCCGATGATCCAGCTCGAGCAGTTTACGGCCATCGAAGACGCCGTTCGCGCAGCTCCCGAATTCATTGCGGCCTGCAAGAAGCGCGGCATCGAGGACATGTCGCTTGTCTGCATCGATCCGTGGTCGGCGGGCAACTTCGGCATTCCCGGCGAGGACGGCCGCTACCTTGCGCACGTCTTCGCCTGGCTGCGTCTGCGGGAGAACGACAACCTCTATGCGCACCCGATCGGCGGCCTGAACGCCGTGGTCGACATCAAGACCTACGAGATCATCCGCGTCGACGACCATGAGATCATCCCGATTCCCCAGGCAGAGGTGAACTACGAGGCGGAGTTCATCAAGGATCCACGAGCGCCCTACAAGCCCCTCGACGTCGTTCAGCCTGAAGGTGTCTCGTTCAGGCTCGATGGCCGCCGCCTGGAGTGGGATCGCTGGTCTGTGCTCGTCGGCTTCAATTCGCGCGAAGGTCTGACCCTGCATGACATCAGCTACGACGGGCGGCCGATCGCGCACCGCGCGTCGCTGGTGGAAATGGTCGTGCCGTACGGAACCACAGACAAGGGGCATTTCCGGAAGAATGTCTTCGACATCGGTGAGTACGGCATCGGCAAGCTCGCCAATTCGCTGAAGCTCGGCTGCGACTGCCTCGGTGCCATCGCCTATCTCGACGCACATCTCGCGACGATGGACGGCACCGTGGTCACCATCGAAAACGCCATCTGCATCCATGAGGAGGATGCCGGCCTGCTGTGGAAGCATTGGGACTTTCGCTCCAACAATGTCGAGTCGCGGCGTGCCCGCAGGCTGGTCATCTCCTGCATCGCGACGGTCGCCAACTACGAATATGGCCTGTTCTGGTACTTCCACACGGACGGCTCGATCCAGTTCGAGCTCAAGGCTACCGGCATCATCAACACCGCCGCGTGCCATCCGGGCCAGCCCGGCAAATACGGCAAGGAAGTCGCGCCCGGCGTCGTGGGCCACATTCACCAGCATATCTTCTGCGCGCGGCTGGACATGAACGTCGATGGCGACGACAACAGCGTCGTCGAGCTCAACACCCAGGCCGATCCTTGGGGACCCGACAATGTCCATGGCAACGGCTTCTACGAAGAGGAAACGGTTCTGAAGACCGAGTTGGGCGGTTGCCGCCAGGCAAACCTTGCGACGCATCGGGCCTGGAAGGTCATCAATCCCGGCCGCAAGAACTGGGTCGGCACGCCGACGGGCTACAAGCTCGAGGCGAGTCATCCGGTGACGCCGTTCATCGATCCCGAGTCGCCGTCGGGCAGGCGGTCGGCCTTCATCAAGAACCAGCTCTGGGTCACCGCCTTCGATCCCGAAGAGCGCTATCCGGCCGGCGAACACATGAACCACTCGGATGGAACGGGAGGTGTTTCCGATTTCGTCAGGAACAACCGGAACATCGAGAACACCGACATCGTGCTCTGGCACGTCTTCGGTCTTCACCATCAGGTCCGTCCTGAGGACTTTCCGGTTCAGCCCTGCATCTTCACCGGCTTCAAGTTGATGCCGAGCGGCTTTTTCGATCGCAATCCCGGCATCGACCTCGCGCCGGACAGCAACGCGGCAAGCTGTCATGCGCAGGCCGCCGAATAGAGCACGGCTCGCTACCGCATTTTTCGCGTTGCAGCCCGTCCGGCCGGCATTGTCGGCCGGTCGGCTCCCGTCCGTCGGAGGGGCAGCGTGCGCGAGGCCGGGGACCTCTGCGGCCATCGCCGTCGCTTTTGTGATCTTTGTGAACTCCGCTGCGCGCGTCCTTCCCGCGCTGCTGGCTGTCCCCATCCAGCAGGACCTGGGCTGGCAAATCTCCGACGTCGCCTGGCCGATCACGCTCGGCATCGTCGTCTCTGCATCTGCATCGCCGCTCGCTGGCCGTGGTCTCGAACGATGGAGCATTCGATGGCCGCTCGTCGTCAGCCTGGTTCTCCTCGCGGTATCGCTTGCATCGACGACGTTCGCGACGTCGCCCTGGCACCTCGTTCTGGCCTGGGGCCTCGGACTTGGCTGCAGCGGGCCCGTGAGCGCATCCATCCTGGGCGCGATGGTCGGCAGTCGTGGCAGCGCGGCGCATTGCGGCACGCGCTTTGGCCTCCTGACGTCGATGCAGTTCCTCGGATCGGCGGCAGGACTGCTGCTTACATCGCGCGCGGTCGAGGCGCTCGGTTGGCGCATCGCGTTCCATGCCGCTGCAGTCGTCGTACTGGCCACGGCCTTCGTGGTCATCCTCCTTGTCGCGGCATCTGGACGCGAAGTTACGCCGCAGCGGTCGGCATCCAGCCGGCATGCGCCGTCGTATCCGGAGGGGAGGGGGTGGCGGTTCTGGGCGCTGGCTGCGATCTTCTGTATCTGCGGCGCATCGACATCCGGCTTGATCGACAGCCAGCTCGGCATCCTCTGCATGGGCGCGGGTCTCGGCCTCCCGTCGAGCGCCGACGTGATGGCCATCGTCCTGCTTGGCGGCGCGATCGGAAGTGTGGCGAGCGGGTATCTCGCGGATCGTTATCGCGCACGAATGCTGCTGGCGGGCTACTTTGTCGTCCGCGCGCTCATCCTGCTTTGGCTGCCGTTCACAGGCCTCAGCGTTGTCGAGCTTGCCCGGTTCGGCGCGCTCTATGGCCTCGATGCGGCGCTGACGTTTCCAGCGCTGGTGATACTGATGTCCGCAAATCTCGGCAGCCACGGCATCGGCGCGGCAATGGGCTGGATGATGGCGGCGCACGTGGCAGGAGCCACCATCGCTTCCGCCGGCGTCGTGGCTCTTGGCCTCGGAGGCTATGCGATCGGGTTCGCGAGCGTTGGTCTGACTTGTCTCGTGGCCGCGGGGCTTGCGGTGCTGCTCAAGGATCCGCCCTCAAATAAAGAGCCATCCCACTGAAGCGGTCGCGAAGTCGGTCAATGGCCCGCAAGCTTCCGGGACCCTCGGGAAGGGTTCTCCGCCAGCAGCAGTCCTTCGGATACCGCAAGTGCTGCGAGCCGCGTGCGCGAATCACAGCCCATCTTTGCGAGGATGTGCTCGATGTGTGTTGACACTGTGCGGGGCGACACGAAGAGCTGCTCGGCGATGTTGGGATTCGACGCGCCGCTGGTCACGAGGTGCAGGATCTGAATCTCGCGGAGCGAGAGATTGTACGGCCAGCGAATGCATTCTTCAGTGATCAGGAGGATGTTTCCGCGGCAGGGCGTGATCGTGACCTGGTGGCAGCGGCCGGTCTCGTCCGGCCAGACGAAGCGTTGCGGTTTCGAAGACTTCGCCTTCTCCAGCATGAGCCGGCGAAGCTCTCCGCCCTCGCCGAGATGCGGCCCCGGACTACGGTTGGGCAGGTGAAATGCAAAACCATTCGGCGAGACGGCGAGCGCGTAGGAGCCGGGCGCCAGCTCATCGGCCAGAAGCTGTGGTGTCCTGAGCTGATCGCAGATGTTCAGCAAGATCGGGCGGAAGCGCTCCGTCATCTCGCGGTGCTCGTCCTTGGCGTGCGCCTCCTTGGACCAGCTCATGTGGATGGCCCCGATGTAACGGCCGTCCGCAACGCGCAGGCACATTGTCGAGCCTTCCCTGAATCCATCCGGCATCAGGTATTCCTGAGCGGTGAATGTATCCGGCAAATGGAGATTCCAGTCACGCTTGTAGTCTCGCCAGCGCAGCGAGTGCGTGTCCTTCTCGCGCGCGATGGCGTAAGCCGGGCAGGCGTTAGGGAATCCGTCGAGCACGTAGGACATCGTTCTGTCCGTATACCCTTCGACGGCCAGAGAGCGGTGAATTCGGGATATCGGATCTATTGCGACCAGGGCGATCGCCTCGCTCCTCACGAACTCGCGTAACAGACGGGTGACCTGCGTCGCCTGATCAATGATCTGATCATTCAGGACCGCCGCCGGTGTATCGAGCCGGACTGTGGCTGACATTGTATGGTCGATCGCTGCCGATTTCACGGTGAGCCTCCAGCTCGTGAAAGATCTTGTCGACGGTTCGTGATCCAATCTTCTTCTTGGTCGCTGACGGTCGGTTTTCTGGTTCGGCCGGATCGAGGTGCTTTACGCAATCTCAGGGCAACAACCGTTCCAACCAACGCAAGGTGCCACGTCATTACTGTGGCCCTTCGCTCTGCTGACCCCGATGGTCCCGGATCGAAATCAGCACCGCCTGAAAGCTACACGAGTACCTTAGGGCTGCGCGCCCGGTGAGTCAAAGGAACGTCACAATTCATGCGGTTCAAAGTCAGCGTTTCTGACGTGGGCGTGCCGGCAGTGTCGTCGGTTGATGAAAATCCGGGCTGGGCTTGCTGAGCTAATTGTCACCCCGGTCGCTGTTCGTGCCCGCGGTGCTCGGAGACTTCCCCGGTTGCTCCAACGCGTCCGCTAAAATCGGTCAGCTGACGTATTGCTGAAAATCGGCGGGAAACCGAAGCTTCGATCCTGCGGTGCAGGTCGAGGGCCGCAATCACCCGACGTCGCGTGGATACGCCGTCGTCACCCAACACGAAATCCCGCCCGGTCTCGGTCGCGATGCCGAGAACCTGTGCGCGCGATTGCAGGAGGTCGCTCAGATGGTTTTGAGACTCACCAGACGTTCAGTGACCGCGGGCATCGGCGCGGCTGTCGCGGCGCCATTTGTTGGACGGTCGGCGTTTGCAGCACAGCCGATCATTCTCGGCATTCCCTACTGCCAGACGGCGGCCGCGGGGGTTGCGGATCATCAGGACTTTCTGAACGGCACGACACTCGCGATGGAGGAGATCAATGCCGCGGGCGGCATCCTTGGCAGGCCGCTGAAGCTGTTCACGACGGACATGAATGTTCTGTCGCCAGAATCCTCCAAGCAGGCGCTTGCAGCCTGCGTGGACGCCAAGGTCGACGCCATCTCCTTTGCTTTCACGCTTGTCCCGCTGCCGGCGATGGACGCGACCGTGAAGTACAAATGTCCGTACATCAACGGCAACGCTCAACGCGCCGGCACCTCTGCCGTCAAGGCGCATCCGGATAAGTACAACCACATCTTCCAGTTTTGCCCGTCGGAGGTGAACTACGGATGGAGCTATGCTTCCTGGCTGGAGGACGAGGAGCAGCGGGGTATCTGGAAGCCGAAGAACCGCAAGGTTCATATCATTCAGGAGCAGATTGGTTACTGCCAGACCATTTCGCGTGCCGCGCAGGAGGCGATCAAGCGGCGCGGCAAGTTCGAAGTCGCCCGCATTACGGATATCCAGTATCCCGTGCAGGACTGGGCGCCGGTCATTCGCGAGATGAAGGAAGTCGATGCTGCCGCGATCATGGTGGACCATTGGGTTGCCGCTGAATACGCCGCGTTTTGCAAGCAGTTCGTTGCAAGCCCGGTGCGCGACTCGCTCGTCTATCTCCAGTACGGCCCGTCCCAGCCGGAATTCCTCGAGCTTGCCGGATCGGCTGCGAACGGCTTCGTGTGGGGCACAACCATGGGCATCTATGGCGACGAGAGAGGTCTTGCCTACAGGCAAAAGTACAAAAAACGTTTCCCCGGCATCGCGGGG
Source organism: Bradyrhizobium sp. th-b2 (assembly GCF_000426785.1). Taxonomy (NCBI): domain Bacteria; kingdom Pseudomonadati; phylum Pseudomonadota; class Alphaproteobacteria; order Hyphomicrobiales; family Nitrobacteraceae; genus Bradyrhizobium; species Bradyrhizobium sp. th-b2. The sequence continues at coordinate 147,522 of NZ_AUGA01000013.1, read as the reverse complement.
CTCGCCTACACCGGCATTGCGTACGATCAGACGTACTACCTCAAGAAGGCCTGGGAGGCTGTTGGCGATCCCCGGAAGTTCAGCGAGGTCTGCGACTGGATCCGCGCCAATCCCCAGCGTGGCGTCTGCGGTCACGTCGACATGGGCAATCCCTACCAGGAGGCGCGGCATTTCCCCGACAATGGAGGAGACGAGCTGCAGGCGCAAAAGCTCGAGGCCGGCGTCGCGCAGCTCTACGTGCAGATCCAGGGAGGCGAGCACAAGATCACCTATCCCGGTCCGGTCTCGGAAACGAAACTGATCGCTGCGCCGTGGTGGAGCTGATGCTCAGACGACTGTCTCCGAGCAGCGGGGTTGAACAGGGCGGAACAGCCACCCTGTTCTCCTGCAGCGGAATTTCGCTCGATCTCGGCGGGCGTGAGATTCTCCGCGATATCAACCTGCACGTCCAGGCCGGGGAAGTGCTTGGCATCATCGGCCCCAACGGCGCGGGCAAGACCAGCTTGTTTGAAATCCTCTCCGGACGGATGCCTCCGAAGAGCGGCATGGTGTGGTTCAAAGGGGAGAATGTCACGGGCTTGCCGTTGCATTCCCGTTCGCGTCTGGGAATTGGCCGCACCTTTCAGACGCCGGTCGTCCCCGACGAGTTGACGGTCGGTGAGACATTCAAGGCGGCGCGTCAGGCCTATCGACCTTTCCTCACCAAGTTCGACGCGGAATATGGTGCCGACCTTGTCGGTCTGAAGATCAGTGAGGACACACCGGCGACGCAGCTCGATACCTTCAACCGGCGCAAATTGTTGCTGGCCTGCCTGCTGATGCGCCGGCCGTCGTTGCTGCTGCTGGACGAGCCGGCGGCGGGCCTGATCAATTCGGAGGTCGACGAGATCGACAAGCTCCTGCGCATGCTCGCCAAGGAGATGGATGTCGCGATCCTTATTGTTGAGCACCGCATCGAGCTCCTCGGCATGATCGCCGACCGCATTCTGGTGATGGACGCCGGCGAGGTCATCTCCGAGGGCCTGATGGACGACGTCATGGCGGATCCCAAGGTTCACGCGGCCTATTTCGAGGACTTCAGCGAAGAGGCCGACGCATGAACATCTCCGTGAGCAATCATTTGCCGGGCGCTCCGGCGCGTCAGCCCCCGCGCGAGGTTTTGAACGTCCAAGGATTGTCTGCCGGCTACGGTCCGGTCCGCGTCATCCACGATCTAGATCTCGTCGTGCAGTCCGGGGAGCGGATTGGCATCGTCGGCCTGAACGGCCACGGCAAGTCGACGCTGTTCTATGCAATCGCGGGGCTCACCGGCTGGCAGCGCGGCTCGATCAAACTCAACGGCAGGGAGGTGGGTCGCACGCGAAGCCAGGGACCGGGGCGCTACACCCATGAAATCGTACGCGCGGGTTTGGCGCTGATTCCCCAGGGCGACGAGATCTTCCATGGCCTGACCGTCGAGGAGCATCTCGATTCCGGGGCCTACACCGCGGCGGCATGGAGCGATCGCGCCGCACGCAAGCTCCGCATCCTCGAGATATTTCCACCGTTGCGGAAGCTGATGGATGTACCCGTGGGGCGCCTGTCGGGCGGTGAACGGCGCATGGTGTCGATCGGCCGCGGCCTGATGACCGATGCGTCGCTCTTCCTCGTCGACGAGCCATCGCTCGGGCTGGCGCCCAAGATCGGCAAGAGCGTGATCAACGCGCTGATGGCCGTCAAGCTCGGAGATGCCGCCATGATCATCGCGGAGCAGAACGTTGCATTGCTTGAGGGACGGGTCGATCGCGTCATCGGCATGCATGTCGGCAAGCTCAAGGGTGAGGCCTCGGCGGCCCTCGCGTTGAACGTTTATCGAAAGGCGTAAAACGTGGATATCTGGTTTATCGTCAGCAACACCATCGTCCTTGCGTGCATTTACGGCACGCTCGCGATCGGAATTTCGATCACGTGGTCGAGTCTTGGCCTGCTCAACCTGTCTTACGGATTCATTTTCGCATTCGCAGGGTATGGCGCCTGGCTGTTCGCCCAGAACGTCTCCGCATGGGGACCTGCAGTGCTGGCCGCGGGTATCCTCGCCGGCGCGCTCGGCGGTGTAATCATCTGTGCGATCGGATTCATACCGATCCACGACAAACCGAATTTCACCATCCGCGGTTTGATTGCGACGCTCGCGATCAATTTGATCGGCACGCAATTCCTGCTCTGGTGGTTCGGTCCGCGTTCGAAGAATCTGCCGGATATCTTCGGCAACTGGTCGCTATCCTTGCCGGGCGGCGCGGTCTTCACGGCCGACAAGGTCGGCAACGTGGTGACGTCCATCGTGATACTGGCGGTCGTTCTCAGGTGGATGCAGTCGAGCCGCCGTGGCCTCGAAATCCGCGCCATGATGATGAATCCTCATGCGGCCTCCATCGTCGGCATCGGTGTGCGGCGCACCTCCTTTTACGTCATGGGCATCACGGGCGGATTGGCGGGTCTCGCGGCCGTCCTGCTCTCCCAAACCTATTACATCTCGCCGTTCGGCGGACTGATGCCGATGATCAAGGGCGTCAGCATTGCGCTTTGCGGCGGACTCGGCAGCGTGCGCGGCGCTGTCATCGCCGCGATCGTGCTCGGCTTGAACGAGGCGCTGACAGGCATGTCGATCGGCGGTCGCTACGTTCTCATCACCCAGTTCGTCGTGATTATCGCCATTCTCTTGGTCCGTCCGCGCGGCATTGCCGGGCTGCTCGACAAGGCGAGGGAGGCCTGAGCAATGTCTCTTGATAGCGGCACCAAATGGCGCAACCCGCTCTTCGTCTGGGGTGGCAAACGCGACGTCGAAGAACTTCCAACCATTCCGTTTCGAAGCCATCAGGAGGTTTGGGAAGGGACTCGTCAATCGAAGACGAAGCTGAACCCGGTCGGCCGCCTACGCTACTATCACAAGTGGCCAGGCCACGGCAGGACGATGTGGAATCGTCTTCGCTACTGGCCGACGCGCCGCCGGGTGCTGCGCCTGCGCGGGGAATACAATCCCAAGACGTTGCGCGCGGAGAAGACGATTGTCGACAAGCGGCCGATCTGGTGGGTGCTGGGGCTACTCGCGCTGGCGATCGCTCCCCTGTTCACGCCCGGTGACCTGCAGAACACGCTGCTGACGGCCGGAGCCACGTTCGGCATCTATTCCGCCATCAGCCTGTGCTGGATGCTCATCATGGGCACGGCGGGCGTCTTCTCGCTCGCTACCTATGCAGTGGTCGGGACGGCCGCGTTCGTTGCGGCGCTGCTTGCGGTCAAGTTCGCGCTGCCCTGGTGGCTGTTGCCGCCGATCGGCGCGCTGGTGGGTCTGGTCTTCGGCGGGATCATCGCGCTGCCGGCCACGCGGCTGGATGGCTTCTACTACGCGCTTCTCACTCTCGGGCTCAACGAGCTCTGCCGGGTCTACTTCATCACCTCGAAGGAATTCGGGTCCGCCAACGGCGGCCTGTATGGCGCAACGACCTACGTGCCGGAAGATTGGTCGCAGTTGGGTCAGCTGCTCCTGGCGTATTACGCCTGCTTCGGCCTGATGCTGCTCGCATTGCTGCTCTACCGGTTCGTCAACGGCCGCAGGCTTGGACGAATCCTTCGCATGGCGCCCGAGAAGCGCGAAGCCTTCGCTGAGGCGACCGGGGTGAACTTTCGTCAGGCGCGTGTCTGGGTGTTCCTCATCTCGTCGACTGCGCTGGGCTTCATCGGCGGATTCTACACCTCGAACTTCGGCGGCGTGGCGTTCTCGATCTTCAACTTCGACACCGTCCTGCTCGGCCTCGCCATGCTGGTGATCGGCGGCGTCGGACGTGCGGAAGGCGCGGTGGTCGGTACCCTCATCGTCGTGTTCTTTGACCAGGTGCTGAACACATGGGGGCCCGCGCGCTTCATGATCATCGGCCTCATCATGCTGCTGGTCGTTCTCTACCTGCGCAACGGGCTATTTGGGATCAAGGCGCAGTTCCGTGCCTGGCGCGACAAGAAGAAGAGCGAGCGGAGGTCGACGCGGGCGGAGAAGGGCGGTGAGATGTTGCCTGAGGAGGCGACGGAGACCGACGACAAGAGCGTCATCTATCAACGTCGCTACGACAAGATGACCCGCAATCATCTTAAGACGCTGGTGTCGCCGGAAGTCATCGAGGAGCATCGCCAGTCCCTCAATGGACAGCACAGCGAGGCGCTCGAACGGCTGCTGATCTATTTCCGCACGCGTCCTCAGGTGGAGAAGTACGCCATCATGGCCGTGGAACGCTTCGAGGGTTACCGCATCGTGGCGCTGTCCGGACATCGGGGCGTCGCGCCGCGCGTGGTCGAGGACAGGATTTACTCGACACCGGATGAGGCCTGCCACGGCGTCTTCATGCGACGCGTTCAGGACCTGCTTGAGTCCTGATCGAACTTACGAATGAAGCTTTGTCCGACCCGCGCGGCGGACATCGGGACGATCGCAAAAGAGGGAGTTGGTGGTGACACCGGTCAGGCTATTTGGCTACACGGACAGGATCTCGGTCAAGCCGGGCGAGGCCATCCAGTTTCATGTCAGCTCCGAGGGGACGGACACGGCTGAGGCGCAACTGGTGCGCTTGATCCACGGCGATGAAAATCCGGCCGGACCTGGCTTCGTCGAGGAGGAGGTGGCATGCGCCGCCAACGGCACATGGCGAGTCGAACGACAGTTCACCCAGGTGGGATCGTTCCTCGGGGTCGATGATCCCGCAGGCCGGTTAGCGTTCGAAGGCAGTTTCACCCTGTTCGCCTTCATTCACCCGACCTGGCCTGCGTCCGGGAAACGCCAAAGCGTCATCGGCCGGTGGGACGGTGATCGGAAGCAGGGCTATGGGATCGGGCTCGACGAGAAGGGCTGTCTGAGGTTTTGGATCGGACGCGGCGAAGATGCCGTCGACTGCCTGGCTGCCGACACGCCGCTACAGGTTCAGATGTGGTATTTCGTGGCCGCGACTTTCGATGCCAAAACCCGGCGTGCGACTTTGTATCAGGTCGGTGTCGGCAACAGGTACAACGGCCTGTTGGGCAAGGTCGCACTGGTCGATTACGATTCTCATGCGTCCGCGATATTCCGGACCGGACCCGGCAACCTCGGCACAACGCCGTTCCTGATGGCAGGTTCGCGCGGGCGCGACGCGCAGCAGCGTGCATGTGTATCGGAGTTTTATTGGGGCAAGATCGACCGGTGCGGCGCGTTTGATCAGGCGCTGCAGCCCGGCGAGCTCGACACGATCAGAAGCGGCCTCGTTCCCGCGATGGAAAGCCTGGTCGCGTACTGGGACACGACCGCAGGATACACCGACCGCGGCATCGGCGATCTCGTGGTCGACGTCGGGCGGCACAAGCTGAACGCCGCAGGATACAACCGCCCGGTTCGCGGCCAGACCGGTTGGAACTGGGACGGCTTCACCGATTGCTTCCGCTTGGCTCCGCACGAGTTCGGAGGCATCGAGTTTCATGCCGACGCGCTGACCGACTGCAATTGGAAGGCAACCAGGGTCGTCACCCTGCCACGCGGTCTCAAAAGCGGCTGCTATGCCATGCGGCTGCGCTCTGGCAGGGGAAAGAGCTTGAGCGAGGAGCACGTCGTGTTCTTCGTGCGGTCGGAAAAACCGCAGGCGCGCGTTGCATTCCTGTTTCCGACGTTGACCTACCTTGCCCTTGCGAATGAGCGCTTGAGCTTCGATCATCCGGAGCGCGAGGCCTTGACGGGCCAGCCGGCCGTGCTGTCCGACATCGATATCGAGATGTACGCGCGAGCCGATTTCGGGCTGTCGACCTACGACATGCACGCCGACGGCTGTGGCGTGTGCTACAGCTCCTATCACCGTCCGATCATGAACATGCGGCCGAGATACAGGATGCCGAGCCTGGACGTGGCGTCGGGATTGGCTGCCGATCTCTCGATCATCGCATGGCTCGACCACAGCGACCTCGATTACGAGGTCCTGACCGACGAGGATCTGCACCGCGACGGACCGGCGGCATTGTCGCCGTATGCCTGCGTTATCAGCGGCGCGCGACCTGAATACTACACCGAGCGCATGCTGGACGCGACCGAAGACTATATCGCCGATGGCGGTCGCTACATCTATGCGGGCGGCAACGGATTCAACGCTACGGCAGGCGTTCGCGACGGCGAACCATGGATCGTGGAGTGCCGGCGCCGCGATGACGGGTACAAGCCGTGGATATCGCGCTACGGCGAGCACTACATGGCCACAGACGGGATGCGCGGCGGCCCCTGGAAGGTGCTCGGACGGGCAACGCAGAAGCTGGTCGGGATCGGCTTGAGCAGCTCGGGCGGCGGACGAAGCGAGCCATACCGGCGGATGCCGGACAGCTATCACCGCACCGTGTCCTGGATCACTAAAGACATCGATGGCGTGATTATCGGCGACTTCGGCCTTGCCAACAACGGCGCCGCGGGGCTGGCCCTCGACTATTACGATCGTGCCTTGGGCACACCGCCGCACACCAGGATCATTGCATCGTCGGGGGGGCACACCGATAGCTATGTCGTGAACCAGCAACTCGTTCTCTATTCCTACCTCGGCCTCTATGGGTCGTATGACTGGCGCGTTCATGCAGACATGACCTACTTCACGGCGCCCCATGGGGGAGCCGTGTTCGCGTGCGGCTCGGTCGCGTTCGCGCAATCGCTGCCGCTCAACAATTTCAGGAACAGCTCATCCCGTGTGCTGGCCAACGTCGTCGAGGCGTTCGTCGGGACGCGCAGGTTGCCCGGGTTCGCCTGGGTCAACGAGGAAAAGCAGTGGGCCTAAAACATCCGTCACGGAATGCCGCGCCGGTACGTCCAGCCGGCACGGTTCACGTCGGACATTTGCAGATTCCGGAGAGCTGAGGATGCTGCCTCTCGATTACGAAAGGTCTCAGGACCGCGACATCATCGTCCGGGACCGGTTCGACGGCTTCCGCCGCGAGTTTCTGCGGACGCTCGTGACGCCCGAGGTGATCGAAGAACACCGCCGGTCGCCGCTGGGCCAGCACAGCGAACGGCTCGAGCGCCTGTTGATCTATTTCCGTCAACGGCCGCTGGACGAAAGATATGCGGTCAAGGCCGTAGAGCCGTTCCGCGAGTATCAGGTGGTCAGGCTGTCGGGGCATCGGGGGACTTCCCCGCGCGTGGTTGACGAGGCCATCTACGCGTCAGCGAACGACGCCTGGCATGGTCTGTTCCTGCACTGCATTCGTGACCTCCTCGAAACCTAGAGATAGCTGCAACACGCTGGGTGGGGCACGAGCCTCGTTCAGCTTCTCGATTGGAAACTCGGCACCATGGCGCAGATCAAAATATTCGGCTATGCAGACAAGATCTCGGTGAAGCCCGGCGACACCATACAATTTCATGTCAGTGCCGACGGCGTGTCCACCGCTGAAGCTCATCTCGTGCGCTTGATCCATGGCGACGAGCATCCGCATGGTCCGGGATTCATCGAGGAGGAAATCGACTGCGTCGCCAACGGCACCTGGTGGGTCGAGAAGCAGTTCACGCAGGTCGGATCCTTCCTCGAGGTCGCCGACCCCGACCGCAAGCTCGCGCTGGATGGCAGCATCACGCTTTGTGCATTCATCTGGCCGACGTGGCCGGATGTCGGGCATCGTCAATGTCTGCTCGGCCGCTGGGACAATGACAAGAATCACGGCTACGGCCTCGGCATCAATCCGAGCGGCAGGCTGGAGTTCTGGGTCGGGAGCGGGAACGAGGTCGACTATCTGCAAGCGGAGCTGCCGTTGCAGAAGCAGGCCTGGTATTTCGTCGCGGCCACCTTCGATGCGCGAAGCGGTCGCGCCACCCTGTACCAGGAAGGAGTCGTGAACCGCTACAATAGCCTGCTCAGCAAGGTCGCGCCGGTCGAATATCGCTCGCATGTGTCGGAGGTGTTTCGGTTCCGGCAGAACAACCTGGCCGGTACGCCGTTCCTCGTAGCCGGCTCGCGCGACTGGCACGCGCTCCGCGGCCATTTCGTGTCGCAGCTCTACTGCGGGAAACTCGATCGCTGCGGTGTTTTCGATCGCCCGTTGGGTCGCGAGGAGCTCGACGCGATCCGCTCGAGCGGGCAGCCTCCATCATACGGCATGGTGGCATATTGGGACACCACAAAGGGTTACACCGATCACGGCATCGGCGATGTCGTGGTCGACATCGGACCACACCGCCTCGATGCGAACGGCTACAACAGGCCGGTGCGCGCACAGACCGGCTACAACTGGAACGGCCGCAACGACTGCTTCCGTCTCGCCCCGCATGAATACGGCGGCATCGAATTCCATGCTGACGCGATGATCGACAGCAACTGGAAAGTCACAAAGACGCTCGAGCTGCCCGAAACGCTGCGCAGCGGCGCGTACGCGATGAGGGTACGCGGCGGCGACGGCAAGGGCCTGGCCGAGGAATACATCGTCTTCTTCGTCCGGCCGCGCGTGCCGACCGGTCGCATCGCTCTGCTGTTCTCCACGGCAACCTATATCGCCTATGCCAACGAGCGCTTCGCGACCGACGGCCACATCGTGCAGCCGATGGCCGGTCAGCCGCCGACGATCTCCGAGGTCGACATCGAAATCTACGAAAATCCGGAATTCGGCGGCGGCTGCTACGACTCGCATGCAGATGGCGCCGGCATCTGCTACTCGAGCTACCATCGCCCGATGGTCAACATGCGACCGAAATACCGAATCTCCGCGTTCGACCTGCCCTGGAATTTTCCTGCTGATCTCTCGATCCTGGCGTGGCTTGAGCACAAGGGATACGACTACGACGTTTTGACCGATGAAGATGTTCATCTGGAGGGTGTCGCCGCAATGGCCCCCTATGCATGCATCCTCAATTCCACGCATCCGGAATATCATTCCGAGCGTATGCTCGATGCGCACGAGGACTATATCGCCGGTGGCGGACGATTCATCTGCATGGGTGCGAACAGCTTCTGCTGCAATGTGGCGTTTCGCGACGACGAACCGTGGATCATGGAGTGTCGCAAGACCGGAGGACACTGGATAGCCTGGGCGGCACGGCCGGGCGAATATTACCTCGCCACAACGGGGCAGATGGGCGGAATCTGGACCGGCTTCCAGCGCTGGGGGCAGAAGCTGGTCGGCAACACGTTTGCCGGCGAGGGCTTCGCTCATAGCCAGCCTTACCGGCGGATGCCGGATAGCTATGATCCCGCGCTGGCCTGGATCACCGAGGGGATCGAGGGCGAGATCATCGGCGATTTCGGCCTGGGCAACGGCGGCGCGGCGGGCATCGAGATCGACTGCTACAAACTGGGGTTCGGCACACCGCCCAACACCAAAATCATCGCATCCTCGGGCGGTCACCCCGACAACTACATCGCCCACGACGAGGAGGGGGCGCACGCGCATCAGGGTTTCAGCGGGACGCACAACTACATCCTGCGGGCCGATATGGTGTACTTCGAGGCGCCGAACAACGGTGCGGTGTTTGCAACCGGATCCATCGCATTCGGGAGTGCCCTGCCCATCGACGGATTCGAGAACAATGTCTCGCAGCTTCTGGGCAACGTTGTGAATGCGTTCGTCAAGCCGGGACCATTGCCGGGCTCGTCGAACAGACCCATGCAGAATACGGAAAGACTTGAACGAGTTAGTCTCTAGATCGAGCCCAATCCTGCTCACGTGGCGAGGTGTCGAGCCCAGGATCTCGGCAGTGTCCAGAGATGACCGACGCAGAGCGCGCGCAATTGGGTCGATTGTCATTTCTAGGAAGGCCCGGAATGATTGACTTGCATTGCGCGCCGGATATCGCGCGCAGATCCATTGGTACAGGTCGACCTCGCGCGCCTCGTAGATTTGGATATTGGGTCGAGCAAATCGGACAATCTACGAACAGCAGTCAATCCCTATGTTTCTGCGAGCCCCATAAGCAGACGTCGCGTTTCAGGTCCGCTGATCACTCTGAACAGAGTTCAGCGAGGGCTCAGGGCCGGGAGTGTTTTCAAGCGAATAGAATCACGCTGTCATTCGCTTTGCTGATGGACCGAGCGGCTTCATTCAACTGCGGGAGAAAGCGTTCGATAATGACGGGCACAGTGGCGACCCTGGCGATCCATGTGAGATTGATGCATCCAACGACTTCGTCGCCGGCATAGACTGGAACAGCGATGGAATTCCGGCCGTCGTTTGCCTGACTTCTTGGAAGGTCATAGTGACCGCCAAAATCCCGATCGCGAGCGCCGTATCCGCGAGCACGTACGTCGGCGAGCACCTTGTCAAGCTTGGCCGTGTTGTGCGCGAGCGCATCACCCGGACGGCCACTTTTCCGCAAACGCGCAAGAATTGCCGCTCTTTCCTTTGGCGAACAAAACGCGAGGTAGCATCGCCCCGAGGCTGAGCGCAGCATGTTCACGTTGAACGAGCCAACCGGGTTTGGAGAGATAATATAATCAAAATCGGACATAGGTCGGTTGGATTCAATAGTCACCATATGATCGAGCCGCGGACTCAGCAAAGCTGATGGCCAGCGAACACGCTTGCAGAGGTCCGCCAAAATCGGTGCCGCGACTTCTGCAAGATGGGTTTCCTCGTCAAATACTCTTGCTCGCTTTGAAAATGTATAGCTCGGGACATAAGCGCCATCAGCGATCCGCTGCCAAATCAGTTCACTCCCGACCAGAGTTTTGAGAATTCGCAGCAATGTCGCCTTTGGCAGCCTCGTAGCCAGATGCAGATCATTCAGGCTTACAGCCTTCGACTCTTGAATAATCCGCAGGACGTCTAACCCTCGATCCAAGGCGCGTATTGTTTTTGTGCTCATGCGGTAGGCCGAGATGTTTGCCCCAGTAAAAGCCGGATCTCCTGGTGGGGACCGCGCTGGTTGCCGCCGCGCGCTACCCGCCGCAAAGCCCGTGTTTGGACCGGAACCCTTTACCCCTGATAACACGATTTCACTTGGTGAAACAGAGGTAGAGTCAACCAAACAAACGTTCTGAAAGGTGTAAGAGTCGCTCTAACGAGACAAAAACGGCTGGAAGCGCATCAAGATGGGTGTCCAAGACAGCGACCAATACGTGATCGCATTCGAGCAGGCGTCAAACCGCGACGTTTCGCTCATCGGTGGAAAGTGCGCCGGGCTTGCTTCACTTATAGTAGCTGGCGCGACAGTACCGCCTGGTTTTGCAGTGACAACTCGGGCTTACCTTGAAACGCTGGCCGCGCGTAAGCTCGGGTACGAGATTCAAACGCGTGTCGAAGCGGTCCCCTCGAACGATGTCGGAGCGCAAGCCAAGATCGCGAGCGAAATCCGGGAACTGATCAGGTCGGAAGCAATTCCCGGCCGCATCGCCGACGCAATTCGATTTGGCTATGACAAGCTCTGCGCCCGGGGCGGCGGCGATTTGCCGGTGGCTGTGCGCTCTTCCGGCACCTCCGAAGACATGCCTGACGCCAGTTTCGCGGGCCAGGGCGACACGTATTTATGGACGGTTGGTGCAAACGCCGTCGTCGATCGGATTCGGGACTGTTGGGCGAGCTTGTTCACTGCGCGCGCGATGGCGTATCGCGGTAAACATAATCTCCTCCATCTCGATCAGGCCATGGCCGTTGGGGTTCAGCAAATGGTCGACGCCCGCGCTGCCGGCGTCGCCATGAGTCTCGATCCCTCGAATGGCGACCGGTCCAAGATTGTCATCGAATCCGTCTGGGGATTGGGCGAGCCACTGGTCTCCGGCTTAACGACGCCGGATTACTTCGTCGTGGACAAGGTCTTGCTGGAGCCCGTCAAGCGGGTCGTTGCCAGCAAGCCCACTGAACTCGTGGCCGATATCGCCAATCAAACGACCGTCTTACGTGAGGTGGAGGAAGCCCGGCGGAACGTGGCGAGCCTCACCGAAGCGCAAATCCGTGCCGTCGCACGTATCGTCAAAGCGCTCGATCGGTCCTTCGGTGCGCCGCAGGATGTCGAATGGGCAATCGATCCGCAAAGGACCGAAGATGAGGGCGTCGTCCTGCTTCAGTGCCGACCGGAGACGGTGTGGAGCCGAAAAGCATGTAGCCCGGTTCTGTCCAAAAGCTACGCGCCCGGAATTGAGGGCGTGCTGAGCACCTTGATGGCGCCTTTGGCATCGCGGCGACAATGATCATAAAAAACGGGGGAGACAACATGAACGCGCAGGCAAAATTCCCAAGTCCTTACGAGCTCAAGGCGCCAAAAGGCGCCGAGGGTTGGCGTGATCTCTATCCGTATTACGCGTTGTTTCAGGAGGAACGGAAGGACGGCGACGAAAAGCAGTTTTGGTTCTGCGACGCCCAGCACTGGCCGACACCATTCCGGCCGTTCGACACCATCATGGCGGACTATGCGGTCAAGTGCCTGGGTCAATACAACACGCGTCACCTCCTTGTGCCTCCGGCCAATGGCGTCGACTACCGGATACACAATGGTTATCTCTATTTGAGCCCGATCGCGGTCGCGCCCGAGAAGATTCCCGAACGCGTACCGCATTTTCTGGAACGCGCTGGCTTCTATTTTCAGAACTGGAACAAGCTGCTGGATAACTGGCACGTCAAGGTGCGCGGGGTCATCGATGCGTTGGAAGCGCTCCGATACGAACAATTGCCGGACATGGTCCCGAAAGAATGGGTGTTTGAAGGGCGTGGCCTCGACAACACGTACTACTTGATGGAAAATTACGAATCCGCGTTGCAGCTTTGTTACAAGGCCTGGCAGTATCATTTCGAGTTTCTCAATCTGGGTTACGCGGCTTATCTCGATTTCTTTGGTTTCTGCAAAGAGCAATTCCCCAGTATTCCGGATCAAGCCATCGCCCGGATGGTTCAGGGCATCGACGTTGATCTGTTTCGGCCCGACGACGAACTGAAGAAGCTTGCCCATTTGGCTATCGAAACCGGCGTTGACACTGCGCTGATGAGCGGCTCTGTTGAACAGGCTCTTGGTGCGGTCGCCGCACTCCCCAAGGGCAAACAGTGGTTTGAAGCCTGGACTGCTGCGCAGAATCCGTGGTTCAACTTCACCTCGGGGAACGGCTTCTACTCATCCGACAAATATTGGATCGAGCACCTTGATATTCCGCTCGGGTACTTACGGAACTACATCGTTCAACTCAGGAAAGGCGTCACGATCGAGCGACCGACGGCGCAAGTGGCCGCCGAGCGCGAGCGTATTACGAAGGAATATGCGGAGCTTTTGAACAATGAGGTGCGGCCGGTTTTCGAACAAAAGCTCGGACTTGCACGCACGGTTTTCCCTTACGTCGAAAATCACAACTTCTACATAGAGCATTGGTCGCTTGGCGTATTCTGGCGAAAGATGCGGGAACTGAACCGGCTCTTCATCACGGCCGGCTTTTGGTCGGACCCGGAAGGGATGTTCTTTCTAAGCCGCAACGAAGTCAGGGACGCGCTGTGGGACTACTGCTCCGCCTGGGCGGTGGGAGGCGCCCCGACTGGACCCCATTTTTGGCCGCAGCGGATTGCGCAGCGGAGAAAGACCATGGATGCCCTGGCCCAACATCGGCCCGAACCGGCTCTCAACCAGCCGCCTGAGGTCGTGACCGAGCCTTTCACAATCATGCTGTGGGGCATCACCACCGACCGCATTTCCGTCTGGTTGAAAGGTCCGACCAATAGCTCGCGGCTCGAGGGAATGGGGGCGTCGCCTGGGGTCGTTGAAGGTCTGGCGCGCGTTATTCGCTCGCCCGACGAACTCGATCAGATCCAGGACGGCGAGATTCTCGTCGCACCAGTCACGGCGCCCAGTTGGGCCCCGGTTTTCAGCAAGATCAGCGCCACCGTAACCGACATCGGCGGGATGATGTCGCATGCGGCCATCGTGTGCCGCGAATATGGACTTCCCGCCGTTACTGCGACCGGCTCGGCGAGCGCGGTGATCAAAACCGGCCAAAGACTGCGAGTCGATGGCACCGCCGGCACGGTCGAAGTGCTGGCGAACTGAGTAGAGAACCGTGATGAATGCCGCCGTCCCAGCGCTTGATTTTCACGGCCGTACGATCCTGATCACCGGCGCTGCGGGTGGGCTTGGGCTGGCGTTCGCGGAAGCATTTGCAGCGGCGGGCGCGGACCTTGTGCTCGGGGATATCGCCGCGGATGCGATGGAGGGCGTCGCTGACGGCCTAGCGAACCGCTATCGCGGGCAGCGCATCGTCGGCTTGCCGCTCGACGTGACGCAGGAGGAAAGCACCAAGCGATTTGCCCAGGAGGCCGCGCATGCGGTGTCCGGCCGCGAGCGTATCGACGTGCTCGTCAACAACGCGGCGATTTACGCCGGGTTAACCCGTGCCGGCTTCCACGAACTCGACCCGACGGAATGGGATCGCGTGATGACGGTGAACCTGAAGGGGCCTTTTCTAATGGCTCGCGCGGTGCGGCCATGGATGCTCAAGTCAGGCGGGCATATCGTCAACCTCGCGTCGGCCACGGTCTTTAGCGGCACGCAACTGTGGGCACATTACGTCGCCAGTAAGGGCGGCGTGATCGCCTTGACGCGCGTACTCGCCACCGAGCTCGGCCCCCACGGCATCACCGTCAACGCGATCGCGCCGGGAATTACGCTCACGGATGCCAGTCTTGGCTTGATCCCGGATGCGGCGAACTACGGCGCGCAGCGTGGCGCGATCCGGCGTGCGGCCATGCCCGACGACGTGGTCGGCGCAGCACTGTACCTCGCTTCGCCCCTGGCCGCGTTCGTCACCGGGCAAACGCTTGTCGTCGACGGTGGCAAGCAATTCATCTAATAAGGAGGATTCTTCCATGATGCAGATCGAGACTCACGTCGACCGCTTCGTCCGCAATTGCTGGTATGTTGCCGGTTGGGCAGACGAGATTTCAGCCGACAATGTCCTTGAGCGAACGTTGCTCGGCGAGTCGATCGTTTTCTATCGCGCAGCGGATGGCCGGATCGTTGCGCTTGAGAATCGCTGTTGTCACCGTGGCGCGCCGTTGCACGCAGGTCGACGAGAGGGTGACAGCCTGCGCTGCCCTTATCACGGTATGCTCTTCAACGCGGAGGGCCAATGTACCGAAATCCCGGGACAGGAAATGATTCCGCAGCGCGCTTGCGTGCGCAGCTATCAAGTGATCGAGCGTGACGAATTGATCTGGATTTGGATGGGCGAACCGGCGAAGGCCGACCCCGGCAGAATCATCCGCTTTGAGTGGCACACCGATCAGGCATGGCGCAAGAAGCGCTCCTACTTGCACTATCAAGCCCCGTATACGCTCATCGTCGACAATTTGCTCGACTTCTCGCACCTGACCTATGTCCACAGCACGACGATCGGAACGCCCAGCACGGCGTCGACGCGTGCGCAGGTCGAGCCGATCGACGGCGGCCTCAAGATCACGCGCCGTTATTACAACGACCAGATCCAGGCAAACCGAAGCAGCATCGCCACGTTCCAGGGGCCGGCCGATCGTTGGCAAATCTACGAATGGTTCGCGCCGTCGTTTGTGCGCTTGTACACCGGCTCTGCGCCCGCCGGCACCGGCGCACATGAGGGGCGGCTGGTACCCGAGGCCATGCAGTACCGGCACTGCTCGGTCCAGACACCGGAAACGTCGACCAGCACCCATTACTGGTTCACGCATGCGGCGAACTTCAAGACGGAAACCTCGGAAGCGATCGACGTCGTGTTCGACGGCGTGAGCCGCGCCTTCAAGGAGGACAAGGACATCATCGAAGTGCAGCAGAAGGCGCTGCAGAGCGGCCGGCCCTTCCAGCCGATGAACATCGCGCATGACCAGGCATTGGTGCTGGCGCGGCGGCTGATCCAGCGGCTGCTCGATGAGGAGGCGCGCCCAGACGAGCAGAAACCCGCGTCAGCGGCATTCGAGCTTGCTCAGTAACCGTGCTCGCCCAGGATTGTGTCAATGACTTCGCCTGAAGTACCGATCGCGCTTGTACTGGACTACGGTGGCGTCATCTGCCGAACCACCTTCGAACGTCAGCCTCAAATCGAGCGCAAGCTCGGCCTCGCACCCGGCACCTTGCGCTGGCGCGGTCCGTTTGATCCCGACAACGACGAGCTATGGCGCGACATGCTCGCCGACCGGATTAGCGAGCGGGAATATTGGCACCGGCGCGCCGCTGAAGTCGGTCGCCTGGTCGGCGAGGAGTGGACCAGCCCGCGCATGATGATGGCCCCTGCGCCGAACGATCCGATCGACGCCACGACGCGCCCAGAAGCGCTCGCCGCGGTGCGCGCCGTCCGTGACGCCGGGCGGAAAGTCGGCGTATTGTCGAACGAGCTTGACCTGTTCAACGGTCCCGGCTTCGGGGCCAAACTATTTATCTTGAAGCTTATGCACGCAATCGTAGATGCTACGTATACGGGCATCCTGAAGCCAGACCGGCGCGCATATCAGGCTGCGGCGGATGCGCTCGGTGCGCCAATTGAACGCTGCCTGATGGTCGATGACCAGCCGCGCAATATCGCTGGTGCACTCGCCGCCGGTATGCAAGCTGAGTGGTTCGATGTCACGCGGCCGGCGGAAACGTACGCGCGTGTGCTCGCGCGGCTGGGTATCGACGCGGCGGAGAGCGTTGGCTGAGCACAAGCGAACCCGGCAAAAATCGAAGAGCGCGCGGCGGAGGTACTTTCTCGGCTTGCGCAGACAGATCGCATGAGGCCGCAACTCACGAAGCGGAACCGTGCCCCTGAAAGGGCGGACAAAAGAACACGATCTAAGCTTTGTTGCACCAGGTGCCGATGTTGCCGCCCTTCAGGAGTCACCCTCGCAGACCTCGTTGTGAACATGGTGACTGCGTGGATAGCGAGGCGTAGGCTTTTGCCGGAGGCGAAAACCCATTTTCGGCCGTAGTTCAACGGTGGATTTTTGGCCCAGAAAGTCGAAAATGCTTATCTTTCAACGGGGGTTGACTGACACTCTCTCCGCCAGCCGGCTGGATGTCCTCCAAAATGGGCGCTTTCTACAGTTCTTTCCACGCGTCATCGCGAACGGGTCATGACGCCACTGCGCCAAGCCAAGCTTGAGCTGAGTGATCGCTGCGGCCATTATCCGCAATGGGAGCAGCCGGACGCGTTCGTTGATCTCGGCACGTCATGACGGGAGCCATGCGGCCATGAGACGGCGCTCATTTGTCCTTGCAGCTATCGCCGTCGCGCTGGCAGGTGCTTCATTGCTTTGGGCGACGGCGCGTACGACGACCGAATCGCTTTCCCGCCCTTCGGTTTCGGCCTCCGCTACCGCGGAGGCAAGAGGAGCTGCGGCATTTGAGGGCGCAGGCTTCGGTGGAATAAGCCTGGACGCGCTGCAAACGCATGCGTTGCCCTGGCGGCTCGTCGCTGCCGCTCTGGTGCTCGACGCCCAGGCGCGCGATAGAAGTGCGCCGTTGGCGCGATCGACCCTGGATGCGACACTTGCGGGCTTTGGCTTTTTTCCTGGCGCCGAGGTCGCCAATCGCCCCCTCGGCGTCTTGAAAAGCTCCAGTGAATTGCCGCTTGGATTTTCCTACGGCGATCTGGCTCCGCTCGCCGGGACAAAAATCCGCGTGGCCAATCTCGGTTGCGCGGCATGCCACGCCGGCGTCACCTACGGAGCGGACGGAACGCCTGATCCGCACCGGACATGGCTTGGCATGCCCAATACCTCCCTTGATCTCGAGGCCTACACACTCGCGGTCTTCCGTGCCACGCGCAACGCGACCAAACACCCCGAACAGCTGATTGCCGCCATCGACGTCTTGTTTCCGGATATGGGCTGGGGCGAAAAACAAAGCCTGCGCTGGTTTGTGCTGCCACTGGTCGAGCGGCGTATTGCCGATCTCGGCGACATCGAAAAGCCGCTACCGTTTCCGAACGGCACGCCGGGCAGCACCAATGGCGTTGCCGCGCTCAAATTTGCGCTCGGCGTTCCCCTCGCCGGCCATGGCGCCGGCGATGCAGGGGTCGTTTCGATTCCCGACCTCGGCAGTCGGGTATGGCGGACGAACCTGCTTGCGGACGGAGCCTATGCCGTGCCCGGCCCGGCGCGTCAGATGCCGATGACGGCAAGCGGGCTCGACGATCCGCATCTGAAGTCGCTTGCGATGATCATGACTTTCTTTACCGTGCCGAGCATGGGCGTCCATCCCGATGCCGCTCTCGGCAATATTGCAGAGGCCGTCGACGTGATGGCCTTCCTCAAGAGTTACAGGCCACAGCCATTCCCCGGCGCCATCGACAGGGATCGGGCCGAACACGGTCGTCAGCTTTATGCCACGCAGTGCGCTGCTTGCCATGGACGGTACGATGCGAACCTGACCCCGCGCCTCGTCGAATTTCCCAACTGGATCGGCGATGTCGGCACCGACGGATTGCGCGCCAAACTATTCGATGAGCCGCTCGCAGCGGCAATCAACCGGACCGGCTATGGATCGAAGATCGCGGTGGCCCGCGGAGGCAACTATGCGGCCCCTCCGCTGACCGGCATCTGGGCCTCAGCGCCCTATCTGCATAATGGTTCGGTGCCGACGCTCGCTTCGCTGCTGTCTCCGGATACACGACCCCGGCGATTCAATGTCGGCGGTCATGCGCTTGATTTCGAGCAAGTAGGGCTCAAGCTCGACGGGGCCGGCAACTATCCCGGCGGTTACAAACCTTTCTCGATGCCGGCCTTGATAGACACGGCGACGCCAGGCAGGAGCAATAGTGGGCATCGCTTCGGAGAGAAGCTCGATACAGGCGACAAGCGCGACCTTATCGAGTATCTGAAACTGCTCTAGCTTTTGTTTTGACGCGTTTTCTTCACGCGAACCGGGGGGCCATCCCGGATCAAGTCCGGGACAGGCTTTCGCTCGAAAACGCTCTGGTTCAGACCGTCACATCGTCGCGGGTCATGACAATCCCTTGCGAAACAGGTGCAGGCGCTGCAACGGGCGCGCACCCAAACGCTCCATTTGGCGAAGACTCGCAGCGTTTACGTCGCTGATCCAGGTGACGCCAAGCGATTCGTAGCCGGCATCCTTCAGGGCCGTCACCGTGCGGGCCAGCATCGCGCCCATCACGCCCTGCCCATGAAGATCGGGGATTACCGAATAGAAGATGATGACCGCGCGGCGGCGTCGCAACCGATAGCGCAGATAATGAAACGGCGTCAGCAGACCGATCCGCGATCGCGTGGCGGCAAGCAAGCCGTTGAGGTCCGGAATGCACACGATCGTTCCGACGGGACGGCCGTTCTTCAACAGCACCGAAGACAGACGGGGATCGAGGATCGACATCATCTCGCCGGCCTGAAACTGGAATTCGTCCGGTGTCAGCGGCACGAACATGGGATTTTTATCGAAGCCGCCGTTGAGCACCAGACGCGCCTGCTCCATCCGTTCCGGAAAGCTGCGCCGTTCGATCGGCGCGAAGCTGAATCCGGCGGAAGGGTCGAGCGCGCGCGTCTGTGGCGCCACGGTCCGGATATCGAGTTCGAAGGTCGTCATCGGAAAGAACGGTTCGAAGCCGTTGGCCGCAAGCAAGGCCGGAACGTGCGGCGGATTGACGACCATGTCCGTATAGGCGCGCGCACCGAACCCGTCGGTCACGACACCGGCTTGCTGCATGGCCGTCAGGTTGAAATTCCCAACCAGTTCCGTCTCGCCAGCCTGGCGGGCAAACGAGGCGGCAGCGTCGAGCAAGGCAGCCGCAGCCTCCGCGTCGTCGGCGCAGTCAAAGAATCCGAACTGGGCTCGATTGGTCCCGTCTCGCGTATTCGATTGGCCATGAACGTGCGCGATGATGCGCCCGACCGGGCGACCGTGCCGGTGTGCGGTCCAGAAGCGAAACGGATTGCCCGACAGCCAGAGCGGGTTCGCCTTGGCATCGAGCATGCGCAGGATATCGCCGCGTAACGGAGATACGTAACCATCGCCGGGGCGATAGGCGTGAAACGGCGCTTCGAAGAACGCCCGGCTGTCTCCAACGCGAAGTTCGATCATTTTGCACTCGCCACGATCAGCCGCGACTCGATGTCGGGTTCCGGATCGAGCCCATCGTGTAGCAAACGATCTTCATTCCCAGGTTAACTTGAGCCCCAAAACTCCTCACGGCATTGAGGCGCAAACGCGGGAGGCGAAGCCACACCTTTCGGGCCGCCGTTCAAACGGTAGGTTGGGGCCCAGAAGGGTCGAATTGATCGAGCCTTTGCCCATCGCAGCGCAGCGCGCTCAAGCCGAGCTGGCCTCGCGGCTGGCGGCCGTCAGACGTGCTAGGATCGAGAGCGAGCTGAAGGCAGTCACGCGCTGCCCGCGACGTGTCGCCGTGACCCCGGGCCGCGCGGCCGGCCTAAAGCCGTTGATTGCTAATCAATCAAGCAACTGTTAGAATAACAAGAATGTGAATTCCGCCGCGTCGCAACACGATGGAAGCGGCGTCGACCCGCACGTCCAGGCAAATCCATTCTCAACTGGGGCGCAGACTCCAGGCGAATGCCAACCAGGGGAGTGACGAATGTCCATAGGCACGACGAGCGTCGACAGCATTCACAGCCAGGGGCAGAGCGGTGCTCTCGCGCAGCTCTATTCGAAGATCGGCTGGCGCATCCTGCCATTCCTGATGTTGTGCTACGTCGTCGCGTTTCTCGACCGCATCAACATCGGCTACGCCCAGCTCCAGATGAAGCAGACGCTGACCTTCAGCGATGCGACCTACGGTTTCGGAGCGGGAATCTTCTTCGTCGGCTACTTCCTTTTCGAGGTGCCGAGCAACCTGCTGCTGGAGCGCATCGGCGTCCGCAAGACCCTGCTTCGCATCATGTTCACATGGGGCATCGTCGCGGTCGCCATGGCCTTCGTGAAAACACCCACGCAATTCTATGTCGCGCGCTTCCTGCTCGGCGTGCTCGAAGCCGGCTTCTTCCCGGGTATCATCCTCTACCTGACCTACTGGTATCCCTCGGCCCGCCGCGGTCAGATCATCGCGATGTTCATGACCGCGACGGCGATCGCTTCGGTGATCGCCGGTCCGCTGTCCGGCGCGACGATGAAGTATCTCAACGATATCGATGGCTGGCATGGCTGGCAGTGGCTGTTCATCTCGCAAGGATTGCCTGCTTCGATCCTCGGCCTCGTCGCCTATTTCTATCTTCCTGATAGACCCGATGACGCGAAGTGGCTGACCGCCGACGACAAGGCCAAAGTCCGCTACCAGCTCGATCATGATCACAAGGACGTCGAGTCCTCGTCTCACGCTAACTTCTGGCAGATGATTAGGGATCCGAAGGTCTATGGCCTGGCGTTCACTTATTTCCTGCTGCTGGGTGCGAGCTACACGATGGTGTTCTGGATCCCCTCGCTCATCAAGAGCTGGGGCGTCGCCGACCTGTTCCAGGTCGGACTGCTGGCCACCCTGCCGCAGATCGCGGGCATCATCGGCACCGTGCTGATGGGGCGCCACTCCGACAAGACGCGCGAGCGGCGCTGGCACTATGTTGCCTGCGTCGTGGTCGCGGCGCTGGGACTGATGACTATCACTTTCTCCCACGGCAATCTGCTGGCCTCGGTGATTGGTCTGACGCTGGCGGGACTGGGCTTCGTCTCCGCGACGCCGCTGTTTTTCACCACGACCACCGAGTACCTGTCCAAGGCCAGCGCCGCGGGAGGCATCGCGCTGATCAGCAGCCTCGGCAATCTCGGTCCGGCAGTTGCCCCGTCGGTGACCGGCTACATCACGGCGGAAACCGGCAGTTCGCTCTATAGCACCTACCTGATCGTGACGGCCTATCTCCTCTCCGGCCTGCTGCTGCTGGCCATCGTCAAGGTGGCGAATCCAAACGACGACAAATCCTGACAACGGGAAGGGCGGGACGCCGCTGGCGTCCCGCCCTTCCCGTTCCGTCAGGCAAGCCTACGCGGTCGTGGCAAGTCCGCCGTCGACCGGGATCACCGCGCCACACACGAAGCTGCTGGCGCGCGACGCCAGGTACAGCGCAATTCCCGCCATATCCTCCGGCGCCCCCATGCGCTTCATCGGAGCGTCGTCAACGACCTGACGGGAGCCGTGTTCGTCGATCGCATCGGTCATCTTGGATGGGAAATAGCCGGGCGCGATCGCGTTGACCGCGATGTGCTTCGGCGCGAGGAATTTGGCCATGATGCGGGTGAGGTGATTGACCCCCGCCTTCGACGCGGCATACGAGTAGGCTTCGAGATGCGTGGTGCGGATGCCCTCGATCGAGCCGATATTGATGACCCGCGAATAGGCCTTCTCGGAGCCTGCCGCTTCCAACAGATCGAGCAACTTCTGCGTCAGGAAGAAGACCGACTTGACGTTGAGGTCCATGACCTTGTCCCAGCCGTTCTCCGGAAATTCATGGAATTGCGCGCCCCAGCTCGCGCCGGCGTTGTTGACGAGGATGTCCAGCTTCTTTTCACGCTTGCGCAGTTCGGCGGCGAACCGTTCGATCTCGTCCATCCGCGACAGATCGGCCGGAATGGCGATGCATTCGCCATGTTTGGACAGTTCCTCGGCCAGCGCCATGCAGGCGTCGGGCTTGCGCGCGGTGATATAAACCTTGGCGCCGTTTTCGACATAGGCGCGGGCGATCATCTCCCCCAGGCCGCGGCTGCCGCCGGTCACCACCGCGATTTTGCCCTTCACGGAAAACAGCTCTTCGATCTTCATGCGTCGCTCCTGAAAACTGAAACGTCCCTGGCGTCGATCGCCGTCAGCCGACGGCACCCGCCGCGCGCATCTGTGCGATCGCCGCCGCGTCGAAACCGGCTTCCTTCAGCACGTCGTCGGTGTGTTGCCCGACCGAGGGCGGCATCCGGGGCTGCACCTTATCCACGCCGCGCAGCGAGATCGGGCTGTCGATGGTGCGGGTCTCGCTTCCGGCAAACGGCACAAGGATGTCGTTGTCGAGCAGTTGCTGGTCGGTCGGAATGTCCTCGGGCGTCGCCACCACGTCGAACACGATGCCGGCTGCGGTCAGGCGCTTGCGGAATTCCGCGCGGTCGTGCTTCTCGAACTCCTTGTCGAGCAGCGCGATCAGCTCCTTCGAGCGGGTCAGGCGGTCCACCTTCTTGGCAAAGCGCGGATCTTCGATCAGGTCCTCGCGGTCGAGGCACTTCATGAAGTCCGGCCACTGCTTCTCCTCGTTGAGGATGGTGAGGATCAGCCAGCGGCCGTCGCGGCACCTGTAATAGTTCGTCAGCGCATTGAAGGCGACTTCGCGCGCTGGGCGGTCGGTGAAGGTCGCGCCGCACAGCGCGGCCTGCGCGTTATACCCGTTGGCCCACAGTCCGTTGGCGACAAGGGATGAGCTGACCTCGGTCCCCTTGCCGGTGAGCTGGCGCTGGTACAGCGCCATCACGATGCCTGAGAACAGCGTGAATCCCGCGGAATGATCGCCCATGCCGTTGGCCGGACGCACTGGCACGGATTGCGACGAGGCGCGCACCGTATCCATCAGGCCGGAGCGCGCCCACCATGCGGTGACGTCGAAGCCGGGCTTGGTCGCCTCGGCGCCCTTGTCGCCGTAGCCGGAAAACGAGGCGTAGACCAGCCGGTCGTTCAGCCCGGCCAAGGCCTCGTAGCCGATGCCGAGCTTCTTGCGCGCGGAAGCAGGATAGTTGGTGATGAAGACGTCAGCCTGCGAGGCGAGGCGCTGGATCACGACGCGGCCCTCGGGCTTGGCCATGTCGACGGCGAGGCTGCGCTTGTTGCGCGAGCCCAGCATCCACGCATAGTTCTGGTCGCTTCGGGGATGGCCCGGCAATTTGGTGAGATGGCGGTAGGGATCGCCCGAACCAGGCGGTTCGATCTTGATGACGTCAGCGCCGAAGTCGGACAGGACCGTGGCCGCCGCCGGCGCCGCAATGAAGCTGCCGCAATCGATCACCTTGAGGCCTTCGAACAAAAGTCCCATCTTGTTCCTCCCTGGTTCGCGTCCCGCTTTGCCCGGATGACGCGATTGCATCGCGCACTACTGGTCGGTCGCGACCGATCGCAGCGCCCGGATGATCGCGAGCTGCTTGGCGTCGCGCTCGCCTTCCAGCTGCTCCGCCGGGCGTGCCGCGAACGAGGCTTCCGCCTGAGCGATGATCTTGTCCTGCGCCGCCTCGTTCAGATCGACCGGCGCCATGTTCTTCCAGGCCTCGTTGAGGCCGGGGCCGAACTGCTTGAAGAACGACCTGAAGCCGCCGGCGCCGCCGCCGAGATGGAACGAGCGGAACGGGCCGTCGGCGGCCCAGCGCAGGCCGATCGAACTGGTGACGATGTCGTCGAGCTCGTCCACCTTCACGACGCCCTGGATCACGAGATAGCAGCACTCGCGGAAGATCGCGCGCTGCAGGCGGTTGGCGACGAAGCCCGGCATCTCCTTGCGCACGACGCGCGGCACCTTGCCGAGCGCGGCGTAGAAGGCGACGGCGTCGGCGACCGCGTCCTCGCTGGTTTTCTCGCCGGGCACGACCTCGACCAACGGGATCAGGTGCGGCGGATTGAAGGGATGGCCGACCAATAATCGCTCCGGCCGCGAGCACTTCAGCGCCTGTTCCGTCGCCGTCTTGGCCGAGCTCGAAGACAGCAGCAGGGCCGTGTCGCCGACGACCTTGCTGATGCGCGCCCACAGATCCTGCTTGAACTCGATCCGCTCCGGGCCGTTCTCCTGCACCAGGTCGGCGCTGGCGACCGCGGCTTCGAGATCGGCTTCGAACCGCAGCTTCGCCTCGAGGTTCGCGGTCGGAAGTCCGAGCGCCTCCAAGGTCGACAGATTGTTGCGGATGTAGTCGCGGACGAACGCATCCACGTCGGGGCGCGGATCGTTGACGACGACCTCCAATCCGTGCGCCAGGAACACCGCCGTCCAGGACGCGCCGATCACGCCGGCGCCGATGATCGCGGTCTTGCGGTAGCGGTTGAGGATGTCCTGCTGGGCGTTGGGCATGATGGCCTTACTCCCTCACTGCGGCTGGCGCAGTGTCGGTCAGATAGTCGTAGATGACCGCGGCCGGCGACAGGGTGAGATCGGTGAGAATGTGGGTGGCGGATATGATCTCGCGCACCGGCAAATCGGCCAGCGGGGCGAGCACGTGCTCGAACAGCTGCAGGCGCGCCGGGCCCCGCCACGCGCCCTTGACTTCGATATTGGTGATCTGCGTGCGCACCAGTTCGCAGATGCGCGGCCGCTTGGTGTAGCTCGGCAGGATCTTGAGCATGTAGGTCGGAACGCAGATTTCCTGCCGCGCCTTTTCCAAATCGTAGGGCTTGTGCTTGTAGCCCATTGTGGCACGCGCCACGCTCAGCACGCCGTAGTCCAGCGTGCCGACCAGCGTGTCGGAATCGACGAACAGTTTCGCCGAGCCAAGCTTCTTCGGAAACGCGCTGAGCTCGCGGCCGGCGGCGATCGCCGGCAGATTGTCGAGATACATCCCGATGATGTACTCGCCCTTCTCCTCACCGTGACGCACCACGGCGGCCTGGCCGCATTCGACATAGGAGCCGTAGCCGGTGGTGTCAGGCATGTTCATCACCTCGAAGCGGACCAGCGGCTCGTCGACCTCGAGTGGCTCCGGCACCTGCCTCACCAGTGCTTCGCGGTCCGTGCGATAGGTGATGTTGAGATATTCGCGCGAGGTGAAGCGATGGGGGCCAGGAACGAAGGCCGGCGCGCCGGTCGGGGTGGTGTACTGCCTGAGAACGTCTTCCTTTTTCATGGTGATGTCCGCTCCTGAGTTCCGGTGCGTCAGCTGGCGCCGACCGTGTCTCGCGTTGCTGTCTTCCATCCCGGCACGAAGATCGGCCAGATTTGTCGCTGAGTCCATCCGGTCGAGCCGCCCGTGTCGGCTGGCCCGAAGTGCAACATCGGAAATCAGGCCTTCCTGCTCTCGATCGCCGCGCGCGCCTCGGCGATGCTTTCACGGATCCGGTTCATGATGATGGCCGACGCCCCGGCACCCGACTTCTGCACCAGCTCGGCAATGTCCTTGGTGCTCTTGACCACCGCGTCGAAGGCGCGCCGCGCCAGCTCAGCTTGCTTGGCCGCAATTTCCTGCGGCGATCCCTGCGGCTTGAATTCGGCGATCAGCTCGCGGCTCTGGCGCGTCACGTCGGTGAGAATGTCCTGCTGCAGTGCGAGCAGCGCGCGACCGTCCTGCGAGAGCGCGAGCGCCGATGCCTGCACCGCCTCGACGTTCTTGCGATGGGTCTCCAGCAGCGCGTCGTAATCGATCTTCGGCAGGTTGAACTGCTTGCCGATCTCGGCAAACATATCCATGAGCGTCTTCTCGGCCATCGTTCCCTCCTTGCGATCGGTGTTTTTGCTGCGTTGCGTCAGGCCGATCTGCGACCTCAGCCGTCGCCGTATTTTGCCCGCAGTGCCTTCTTGTCGATCTTGCCGACACTGGTCTTGTCGAGCGCGTCGACGAACAGGATGCGGTCCGGAATAGCGAAGCGGGAGATTACGCCCTTGTCGGCATAGCTCTTGACGTGAGCCTGCACCGCGCTCTTCTCGACGCTGTCGGCGGAACCCGTCACCAGGATCGCCAGCGGACGCTCGCCCCATTTCGGGTCGGCGACGCCGATGATCGCCGCCTCCTTGAGGCCGGGCATGTGCATCAGGATATCCTCCAGCTCGATCGACGAAATCCATTCGCCGCCGGTCTTGATGACGTCCTTCATGCGGTCGGTGATCTGGACCACGCCATGGGCCGACATGGTGCCGATGTCGCCGGTGTGGAGATAGCCGCCTTCCCAGAGCTTCTCGGAAGCGGAGGGGTTGCCGAGGTAACCCATGGTCAGCCAGGGCGCGCGGACCACGATCTCGCCGGAGGTCTTGCCGTCGTGCGGGACGTCCTTCATCGCGTCGTCGACAACGCGGAGATCGACGAGCGGCACGGGCGTGCCGGTCTTGGTCCGCAGCTCGGCCTCCGCGTCGGGATTGCCGGTCAATTCATCCTCGCGCAGTTGCGCGATGGTCAGGATCGGGCCGGATTCCGACATGCCGTAGCCGGCGAAAATGTCGATGCCGCGCTGTATCGCAGCCTTGGCCAGCGCTTTCGACAGCGCCGAGCCGCCGATCACCATCTTCAGCTTCGACAGGTCGACGTCGTTGCTGTTCGGCGCCGACAGCAGCATCTGGAGAATGGTCGGCACGCAATGGCTGAAGGTCACGCCCTCGGTCTTGATGAGCTCGAGCAGCAGGTCGGGCTGATAGCGGCCCGGATACACCTGCTTCACGCCGGCGGCGGTCGCGGCGTAGGGCAGCCCCCAGCCATGGACGTGGAACATCGGCGTGATCGGCATGTAGACGTCTTCGCGGTGGAAGCGGCCTTGCCGGGCCGGCGAGCCGAAGCCGACCAGGTCGATCAACGTGTGCAGGACGAGCTGACGATGGCTGAAATAGACGCCTTTCGGAACGCCGGTCGTGCCGGTCGTATAGAACATCGTGGCACGCGTGTTCTCGTCGAAATCCTGGAACGCGAAATCGGGCGACGTCTTTGCCAGCAATTCCTCGTAGCGACCGGCGACCTTGCCGGCCGTGGCGGGGAAGCTGCCGTCATCGGAGATCAGGATGATGCTCTCGACGGATTCCAGCTTGTCGCGCAGCTGCTCGACAAGCGGCAGAAACTCGACATTGACGAGCAGCAGCTTGGGCCGCGCATGGTTGAGCGTGAACAGCACCTGCTCCGGCGACAGGCGAATGTTGACCGTCTGCAAGGTCGCGCCCAGCATCGGGATCGCGAAATAGCACTCCAGATAACGCGGGCTGTCCCAATCCAGCACGCCGACAACGTCGCCGCGCACGACGCCTTGCGCAGTCAGGGCACCCGCCAGCCGGCCGATCCGTTCCTGAAGGTCGCGGTAGGTGTAGCGACTGATGTCGCGATAGACGATCTCCTGGTCTGCCGCTTGCGTCATCGGAGCGTGGAGCAGGTGCTTGATCAGCAGCGGGTACTTGTAGGCTGATGGCGTATGCTCGATCAGGAAATCGGACATGATGCTCTCCCGGGATCTGGAAGGCGTTGGCCTGCGCCGGCAGGTTCATCGCAGCGAGATATTTGGAGAAGGTCTGCGCGAGCAGGTTCTGCGCCGTGAGAGATTGGTTATCCGGTTCGTCGCCTGGCCGAACTCGGCGGCCTTGATGGCATCGGCGCCGGGCGAATTGCCCGCATCCTCCCGTTGGCGCGGCAGGTCGCGCCAAACGTCTCCGAAATCCGGATTGGTCCCGTGGCTCACGGCGCTCCTCCTGGTGGCGGATCGTTGTCCTGCCGATCGCTTTCGCCGTAAGGTCACCCGAGGCCGAAAGTCTCCGGGGAACGCCGCCTGGCGAAGCTTTCTCTTATTCTATCGCTCGCTTGATTGAATAGCAAGTCATCGCGATTTAATCGGCGGATCATGCTCCGTCAGAAGCCTGGATCGGATGACTACTTGTCCGGGGAGACCGTGATACCCGGCCGCCCCGAGCCGGGAGGCAAGATGCGCCGAAGGTGCCACATCTTCCGAAGGGCCAGATGCTTCGCGCCGCCATCGCCTTCGGCGAGCCCGGCTTGCGATTCAGGGGAAGGACGCCGTGGGCCGACGACGGCTGCGAAGTCCGCAAGGCCGCACAACGGAGCTGTCGAGCCCGGCAGCAATTCTCGACAACATGTGCTCAAAAGTGTAGATGGGCGGCAATCGAAAGCGGCGAGGCTGGTTGTTTCCGTTGACGGCTGACAAGAGAATGACGAAGCCCAAAGGGCGCGCGAAGGGCGGCGAGAAGAAGCCGAAATCGCTTCGACGAGGGCCCGACCGTCGCCGGCAGATCATCGCTGCCGCATCCGGGCTGTTCGCCCACAAAGGCTTCGAGGGCACCTCGATCCGGGAGATCGCCGCGGCATCCGGCGTGCTGTCAGGCTCGCTGTACTATCACTTTCCTTCCAAGGAAGACCTGCTGTTCACAGTGCATCAGGAGAGCCTGACGGCGATGCGCCGCGAGGTCGAAACTGCGATCGCCGGGGTTACCGATCCGTGGGCGCGGCTCGAGGAAGCGATCGTCGCGCATTGCCGTATCCTGCTCGGTGGCAGCGTCACCCGGGCCATTCTCACCCCGCCGCGCTACTACAATCTTCGAGGCGTCCGGAAGCTGGTTCGTCAGCGCGACGAGTATGAGCAGATCTTCGCGGGCCTGATCGATGAACTTCCGCTCAATCCCGACTGCGACCGGCATGCCTTCCGCCTGTCGATGCTCGGCGCCATGAACTGGACCGTGTTCTGGTTCAAGGCAGGCGGTCCGCTCAGCGTCGACCAGGTCGGCCGCCAGATCGCCCTCATGGTCCGCGGCGCTGCGATCGATCGCTCCCGCAAGCGATAGCCGGCGCTGCGCGCCGCGCCTGCCCTTCGCCTGGCGATTCCGGCCTCCCGATCATCCACTTACGAGGAAAGAACGTCAAAAAGCTCTTGCGGCTTGACGCGGCCGAATAAATTAGTCTACTTATGCAAGTGACAGGGAGCGCCGACTGTCCGTCGGAAAGTTTCCGGGATTCGTCGGCTGAGCGCCGGAGAGGTTACGTGTCGGAGGACATCCACATCGAGCGCCGCGACGGCATCGTTCACGTCATTCTGAATCGGCCTGCCGTGAAGAATGCCGTGACGTTGGCGATGTGGCGCGAAATGGCCGAGATCTTCGCGGGCTTCGCCGGAGACCGGGCGGTTCGCGGCATCGTCCTTCGGGGGGCGGGCAAGGATTTCTCGGTCGGCGCCGACATTTCCGAATTCGAAGTGATCAGGGACGACAGGCATCAAAGCGCCGCCTACGAAGTCGCAGTCGACGCCTGCTCGGGTGCGATTGCGGTGCTCGGAAAGCCGGTGGTGGCCGCGATCTCCGGCTATTGTCTCGGCGGCGGCTGCCATCTCGCGTTGGCGTGCGATTTCCGCTTCGGCGATCGAACCGCGACGTTCGGCATCCCCGCAGCGAGGCTTTCGATCGTCTACGGCCTGCATAGCGTGCAACGCCTGCTGGCCCTGACGGGAGTTTCGAACGCAAAGCGGATCCTCTACTCAGCGGACCGCTACCCAGCGGAGCAGGCGCTGTCGATGGGATTGCTCGACGAACTACACGAAGACGCAGGCCTCGCGGCGGAGGGCTTTCTGCAGCGGTTGGCGGCCAATGCGCCGCTGTCGATCGCCGGCGCGAAGTCCATGCTGAACGGGCTTTCGATGGGCGCCGGCGCGCTCGATCCGCCCGCGGCGCAGCGGCTCATCGACGAAGCCGCCGACAGCGAGGACTTCCAGGAAGGCCGCCGTGCGTTCGCGGAGAAGCGGTCGCCGCGATTCCGCGGCGCGTAGGTCCGGAAGGGAACCAGCTTTGGAGGGCACCCAATGAAGCCTGCCCAATTCGACTACGTCGTGCCGTCCACGGTGGAAGCCGCCGTCGAAGCGCTCGTTGCCGCGAACGGCGAAGGCAAGGTGCTGGCCGGCGGTCAAAGCCTGATGCCACTGTTGAACTTCCGGATGGCGCGTCCGACCGTGCTCGTCGACCTGAATCGCATCGAGGGATTGTCCTACATTGAGGACCGCGGCGACCGCATCGCCGTCGGCGCGCTGACGCGCCATCGCGAGCTGGAACATTCGCCGTTGATCGCCGCGAAGCTGCCGGTGATTGCGGCGGCGATGCGCCACGTCGCGCATCTTGCGATCCGCAACCGCGGCACGATCGGTGGCAGTCTGTCCCATGCGGATCCCGCTGCCGAACTCCCGATGCTTGCGACATTCTACGAAGCCGAAATCCTGGTCCAGGGGCCTTCGGGCCGCCGGAGGATCACCCCAAAGGAATTCTTCGTCGACGCCCTGACGAACTGCCTTGAGCCGGAAGAGATCGTGGTGGAGGTCGCGTTTCCGATCCTGAAGCAGGACGGCTGGGCATTCGAGGAGGTCGCGCGCCGCTTCGGCGATTTTGCGCTGGCCAGCATCGCCGTCTCCGTGCTCCGCGGCCCGTCCGGATTGGCGGCCGCGCGCGTCGCGGTGATGGGCGTGGCCGACACGCCGCGGCGGCTGAACGAGGCGGAGGAGAAACTCATCGCGTTGGAGCTCGACGACCGGATGCCCGATCGCTTCTCCGAGATCGTCGTCGCCCAGGTCTCGCCGAATGACGATCTCCATGCTTCGGCCGACTACCGCAAGCATCTGCTCGCACAACTGGCGAAACGGGCGTTGCAGACGGCGCTGGCGATGAGGGGCTGATCGGATGACAAGCAGCGTATCGGTGACCGTGAACGGCGAGAGCTACGACGTATCGGATGTCGAGCCGCGCTTGCTGCTTTCCGATTTCTTGCGTGACCGGCTTGGCCTGACCGGGACGCATGTCGGATGCGAGCACGGCGTGTGCGGTGCCTGCACGGTTCTGGTGAACGGCGACAGCGCGCGATCCTGCCTCATGTTGGCCGTCCAGGCCAACGGCGCGGAGATCGTTACGGTCGAAGGGCTCGGATCGCCGGAAGAGCTCAATGAGCTGCAGGCTCAGTTCCGCGAGCACCACGGGCTGCAGTGCGGCTTCTGTACGCCGGGCATGCTGATGACCGGCGAAGATCTGCTCCGGAAATATCCGCTCGTAACCGACGAGGACATCCGCGAGGGGCTCTCGGGCAATCTCTGCCGTTGCACCGGATATCAGAACATCATCGCGGCGATCCGAAGCGCCGCCGCCAAGCGCACGGAGAAGGCGTCATGAAGCTTAACTTCCTCGCCGCGGGGCGCCTCCGTATGAAGAAGAGCATCTACGTGCCGGACGCCGACCGCAGCGAAACCATCGATCTTCCCGTCAGCAGCGCGTTGATCCGGCACAAGCAGGGCAACGTGCTGTTCGATACCGGCTGTCATCCGTCTGTGGTCGACGATGCCGAGGGGCGGTGGGGACCGCTTGCCAAAGTCATGAAGCCAATGATGTACGCAAGCGAGACCTTGCTGCCGAGTCTCGCGTGCAGCGGCCTTGAACCCGGCGACATCGATATCGTCGTGAATTCGCACTTTCACCCCGACCATTGCGGCTGCAACCAGTTCTTCAAGAAGGCGACGATCCTGGCCCACGCGAAAGAGATCGAAGCCGCTAACGCGCCGCATGCCGACGCGTCCGGCTATCTCAGGGACGACTGGGACTACGGACAGCCGATCGAGCCCGTGAGCGGGGAAAAGGATTTGTTCGGCGATTCCAGCGTCGTTTTGGTGCCGCTGCCGGGCCACACGCCGGGGATGCTCGGGGCGCTCGTCAGCCTCGACCGCGACGGCCGGTTTCTGCTGGCCTCCGACGCGGTCAGTCTGCGGCAGAATCTCGATGCAGACGAGGCTCCGCGAAATACCTGGAACGTCGAGCAGCAGTTGAAGACCTTCCAGGAGATACGGCGAATCGAGCGGAACGGAGCCACCATCATCTGTGGCCATGACGACGCGCAGTGGCGGACCTTGCGCAAGGGATCCGAAGGCTATGAATAGCGATCGGCGCGCAGGTCCCTCCGACGTCCTGAGGCCGCGGAACGTCGGTGCGCCGATCAAGCGCACCGAAGACCCGCGTCTTCTGACCGGGAACGGCGAATACACGGCCGACCGGAAACCGGACCGGCCGCTTCATCTGGCGTTCCTTCGCAGCGGTCAGCCGCACGCGCTTATCGTCCGCATCGATAGCGCGGCGGCGCGGGCTGCGCCCGGCGTGGTCGCTGTGCTCACAGCGGAGGACATTGCCGGCGATTTCAAGCCGGTGATCCCGTTCTCGCGGATGCCGAACTACTACGCGACGCCGATCGTGCCACTTGCTTCCGGAAAGGTCCGCTACGTCGGGGAGGCTGTCGTCGCGGTCGTTGCGACATCGCGGTACCTGGCCGAGGACGCGCTCGAATTGATCGACGTCGAGTACGAACCGCTCGATGCAATCTCGCGCGCGGAATCCGCCATCGCAGATGGTGCGCCGCTGCTGCACGAAGCCGCCGGCACCAATGTGCTGATCGCCCGCGAATTCAAGAAGGGCGATGTTGCAGCCGATCTGAAGGCTGCCGCGGTCAAGGTCGGCGGCCGTTTCGAGATGACGCGCAAGGCGCCGCTCGCGATGGAGCCGCGAAGCTATACCGCGGAGTACGACAAGCGTCGTGATGCCATCACGCTCTACACGTCGTCGAACATTCCCGGCATCGTTCGCGACGCGGTCTCGGAATCGCTGGACCTGCCGGGGCATCGCCTGCGGGTGGTCGCACCGGACGTTGGCGGGAGCTTCGGGTCGAAGGGATCGCTCTATCCGGAGGAACTCCTGATCTGCATTGCGGCGCGCAGGCTTCGTCGGTCGGTCAAGTGGACGGCGGACAGGCTCGAAGACGTCAGCAGCAGCAGCCAGGCGTTCGCCGAAATCGTCGATGCGCAGATGGGGTTCGACGCGGATGGCATCGCGACCTCGCTGCAGGCGGACGTGATCGGGGACGTCGGCGCGTTCTCGATCTATCCATGGACCTGTGGCCTGGAACCCGTTCAGGTCGTGAGTTTCCTGCCGGGGCCCTACAGGATCGGATCCTACAGGGGCACTGTGCGCGGCGTTGCGACCTGCAAACCGCCGACCGGCCCTTACCGCGGCGTCGGCCGTCCGATCTCGACCTTCGTGGCGGAGCGGCTGATGGACCTCGGAGCGGCCGCGCTTGGCATCGATCCGCTCGAAATCAGGCGCCGGAATCTGGTCCGGGCGGAGGAGTTTCCGTACCGGATCGCGTCCGGAATTATCTGGGACAAGACCGGTTTCATCGAATGTCTCGAAGCCGCTGCAGAGGCGGCCGGCTATGACCAACTCCGCAAAGAACAGGCTGATGCGCGCAAGCAAGGGCGCCTGTTCGGCATCGGTATCGCTTCCTACGCCGAGTTGACGGGCATCGGCTCGAGGATCGCGGTGGCGCCGGGCATGCCGATCAATACCGGCTCCGAAACGGCAAGGATCACCATCGACTCGACTGGAGCCATTACCGCGGCATTCGGCGTCGCCTCGCATGGCCAGGGCCTCGAGACCACGTTGGCCCAGATCGTCGCCGACGATCTCGGAGCCCGGTTTGAGGACGTCCGCGTCATCCAGGGCGACAGCGACGAGGTGCCGATGTCGACCGGGACTTACGCAAGCCGCAGCGCTGTGCTCGGGGGCGGCGCTGCGAAGCACGCCTCCAGGATACTTCAGGAGAAGATCAAGCGGGTGGCCTCGCATCTCCTCGAAGCCAACGCTGATGACATCGAGGTGAGCGAAGGTAAGGCCGTTGTGCTTGGCACCGACCGCACCGTGACGTTCAAGCAGATCGCCAAGGCGGTCTATTCCGACATGAAGACGCTGCCGGTCGATGCACGTGAGGAATTGAGCGCCACCTACACCTACGATCCGATCAACGGGACGACCGCGGCCGCCACGCACATCGCCGTGGTCGAGGTCGATCCGGTGACATGCTTCGTGCGAATCCTCAAATTCGTCGTCGCCGAAGACTGCGGTCGTCTCATCAACCCGATGATCGTCGATGGTCAGGTGCATGGTGGCGTCGCGCAGGGCATCGGCGCCGCGTTGTTCGAGGAGCTGATCTATGACGAAGACGGCCAGCTCCTGACTGCGAGCCTCGTCGACTACATGATCCCTTCCGCGCCGGACATACCGTTCATGGACGTCGTTCATGTCGAGAGCGAATCCGCCGCGGCGGGCGGTTTCCGGGGCATGGGCGAGGGCGGCACGATCGGCGCGCCGGCGGCGATCGCCAACGCGATCGCCGATGCGCTGTCGCCGCTCGGTGTCGGTGTCTCGATCCTTCCGATGACGCCGGAGCGCATTTTCAAACTGATGGAACAAGCCAAGCTCAAATCGAGAGGAAAAGCAGATGAGTGACTTGAAAGGACGCGTTGCCCTGGTGACTGGAGGCGGACGGGATGTCGGCGCAGCCATCTCCCTGATGCTGGCAGAACGCGGCGCGAGCGTCGCCGTCAACTATCACAGTTCGAAGGCGGATGCCGAAGCGGTGGTCGCCGAGATCGGGAAGGCCGGCGGCAAGGCGAAGGCCTACGAGGCCGACATCGCGGACGCGGACATCGTCAAGAAGATGACCGCGGACATCAAGAGCGATTTCGGCGGGTTGGACATCCTGGTCAACAACGCCGGCCTGGTGTTCCGCAAGCGGTTCAGCGAGAGCACGCCGGAGGATTGGAAGAAGCAGATCGACACCTGCCTCTATGGCGCGCTGAATTGCTCCCACAGCGCAGGCCCCCTGCTCGAGGCGTCGGGCCGCGGACGGATCATCTCGATCATGGGCGACTCCTCCAGGGTCGGCGAATCCGGTTTGGCGCTTGGTGCCGCGGCGCGCGCCGGCACGATCGCACTGATGAAGTCGCTGGCGCGCGAATGGGGCCGTTCGGGCGTGACCGCCAATTCGATCTCACTCGGGCTGATTGAAACCGCGCACGACAAGACGTGGGTCGATGCGAACCGCGAGAAGCTGGTCAAGGCTTACGCGATCCGCCGTCTGGGACTGCCCTCCGACGTCGCGCCGCTGGTCACCCTGCTCGCCTCCGATGCCGGAAGCTGGATCACCGGGCAGGTGATCAGCGTCAACGGCGGATACAGTATGGTCTAGGGAGGGAGGCATGCTTCACGTCGATCTGATCGCGCCGATTGCGACGCTTCTTGAGCGTCACGCGCAGCAACGCCCGGGCCAAATAGCGTATTGGGATTCATCGCGATCCGTCACCTACGCGGCTCTCACCAGGCGGACAGCGTCGATCGCGGCCAACCTGACGAAGGCCGGTCTGCGCGACGGCGACAGGATCGCGATCTACCTGCCGAACGGCGTCGATTGGATCGAAGCATGCTTCGCCGCCTTGCGCGCCGGCGCGGTCGTTGTCCCCATCAGCTACGATGCGGCGGAGGGGGAGATCAGCTATCGGCTGATCGACGCCGGATGCGGCTTCGTCGTCACGACGCCTGCCAGAAAGGATACGATTCACAAGGTCTGCCGTGACTCCTCCATCGCGCCGGATGTGATCTTTGCGGGGGCGGATGCCGAAACGGAGAGCGTCTCGTTGGGCCGTCTCGCGGTCGACGATGCCGCAGCGCCCTCCGATCCCAATGATATCGATCGTTCGTCGTTCATCATCTACACGTCGGGGACGACCGGGCGGGCAAAGGGCGTGCTGCTGTCGCTACGCAGCATGCTTTGGATCACTGCGTCCTGCTGGGCGCCGATCGCGGAGTTGAACGAGAAGGACGTCGTGCTGTCGCCGTTGCCGCTGTTCCACTCCTACGGCCTCAATCTGTCCGTGCTCGGCGTGCTCGCCGTGGGCGCCAGCGAACACATCATGGAGAAGTTTTCGCCTCAGCAGGCGCTCGACCTGCTGCAGACCGGAAAGTATTCGGTGCTGCCGGGCGTGCCGACCATGTTCCACTATCTCATGTTGCGTGCCCAGGAGAGCGGTGTCGAGCGCCTCGGCGCGGTCCGGCTCTGCA
Source organism: Bradyrhizobium sp. th-b2 (assembly GCF_000426785.1). Taxonomy (NCBI): domain Bacteria; kingdom Pseudomonadati; phylum Pseudomonadota; class Alphaproteobacteria; order Hyphomicrobiales; family Nitrobacteraceae; genus Bradyrhizobium; species Bradyrhizobium sp. th-b2. The sequence goes on along the minus strand of NZ_AUGA01000013.1, from coordinate 111,087 downwards.
TCTCGGCCGGCGCCATCATGCCGGCGACCCTCAACCGCGGATTCGAGGATCGCTTCAGGACGCGGCTGCTCGACGGATACGGCATCACCGAGACCGCCACCATGGTGACGATGAACTGGCTGCGCGGCGCGCGACCGATGGGATCGTGCGGGCTGCCGGTGCCCGGGCTTGCCGTACGGATCGTCGATCCGTCGTCCGCCGAGGACGTCCCGTTCGGCGAGGAGGGCGAGTTGATCGTCCGCGGACCGAACCTGATGCAGGGCTATCACAACAAGCCGGCGGAGACTGCGTCGGCGCTGCGCAAGGGCTGGTATCACACCGGTGATCTCGCGAGGTCGGACCCGGCGGGCTATCTGACGATCACAGGCCGGATCAAGGAGCTCATCATCCGTGGCGGTCAGAACATCGCGCCCGCCGAGATCGAGGAGGTCGTCGTCCGGCATCCCCAGGTCAAGGACTGCGCCGTGGTCGGCGTGAAGCATGCGACGCTCGGAGAGGTGCCCTGCCTCTTCGTCGTTGCGAAGGACAACGAACTCGATGTGGCTGCGCTGCTCGATCATTGCAGGGCGCATCTGTCGGCCTACAAGATTCCCGAGGCGACCCATCTCGTCGGCGAAATTCCAAGGACCGGCTCCGGGAAGATCATGCGTTTCAAGCTGGTCGAAGCGTTGAGCCAGGCGTGAACGGAAGGACGCCGTTCAGTCCACCGATCGCGGCCCCAGGGCGCCGAACGATTTGGGATCGTAGGTCAGCCGGTAGCGCATATCCGCGGCGACGATCGGCTGTTTGCAGCGGTCGCAATCCACCGAAGCGTTGAAGTCGTGTCCGCATTTGAGATGGGTGAGCAGCAGTGGGGGCTTGCCTTTGGAGAGCCAGCGATCGCCCCATCGCAGCATCGCGATGAAGGGGCCATAGAGATCCAGTCCCATCTCGGTCAGAAGATATTCGTAGCGGTCGGGGGAGCTCTGGTATTGCCGGCGGTGGAAGACGCCGTTGGCAACCAGGCGGTTGAGCCGATCGGTCAGGATGTTCGGCGCGATCGCGAGCTCGGTCAGGATCTTGTCGTAGCGGCGGTTGCCGAAGAATCCCTCGCGAACGACCATGAAGCTCCACTTGTCGCCGATGATCTCCAGGGCGCGCGAAACCGAACTCGGGCGCCCGAGCATGAACCGGCTCCCGTCGGAAGCCCGCCTGGTGTTGCGGCCCGGCTTGGCAGGGCGTCGTCCGGCGCCGGGGCCGTCCCGGTACGTCGCACCGCGCGCGCCGACGCTTTCGCCGCAATGGGAGCACGTGACGATGGGGTGGCTGTCGCAACCGCAATTGGTGTGGATCAGCGTCAGCGGAGGAGGCTTGCCCTTGGATAGCCAACGATCGCCGAACTGCATGAGCGCGATGAAGCTCGGATAGAGATCGAACCCCATCTTGGTCAGCCGGTACTCCTTGCGTTGCGAGGAGCCGGGCGCGACCTGGCGGAAGATGGCGAGCTGGGTGAGCTTCCTCAGCCGGTCGGTGAGTGTGGCCCGCGGGATGCCGAGCGCCGAACGGAACGCTTCAAACGTCTGCGTTCCGAAGAACGCTTCGCGGATGATCAGGAATGCCCAGGCATCGGACACGATGTCCAGCGTGCGCGCGACCGAACAATTGCGTTCGGTTCGACCGGCGGCCGTCCGGTCCGCAGCCGCCGGTGACCTCGGTTTGGCCGAGGCTTTGGTGCTCTGAATCTTGGCGGCGGCGGGCATTCCGGAAAGTCCATCCATGCAGCCACCGCGAGTGCGGCGGCCCCGAAAGTAGCGCACCTCTAGCACATCGGCGCGATTGACTCGCTCGAAAAATCAGTCTAGTTATGCATGTAATATAAGTCTAGTTATGCTAGTTAAAGAAATATAGAAATCGGCGGCATGAGACCCCGGGGAGGAACGTCATGAACCTGAAAATAGCGAGCGTCCTGGTCGCATCCGTTGCGACGCTGGTGGTCATCAATGGCGGCGCCGCCGCCCAGACCGCGGCGATTTCGGACGGCGTCGTGAAAATCGGCGTGCTGACGGATATGTCCGGACAGTTCTCGCACGAATCCGGCGAAGGAGCCGTTACGGCGATCAAGATGGCCGTCGAGGATTTCGGCGGCAAGGTTCTCGGCAAGCCGATCGAGGTCGTCGTCGCCGACCACCAGAACAAACCCGACACCGCATCAGCGCTGGCGCGCAAATGGTTCGACGTCGATCACGTCGACATGATCGGCAACCTTATCAATTCCTCGATCGCGCTCACGGTCTCCGGACTGGCGAAGGAGAAGAACCGAATCGCCATCATCAACGGCTCCGGATCATCCCGGCTGACCGGGGATGCGTGCACGCCGAATAGCGTCCACTATGCCTACGATACCTACGCCCTCGCGCGCGGCACGGGCACAGCGCTCGCCAAAGAGGGCAAGAAGTCGTGGTATTTCCTGACCGCCGACTACGCATTCGGGCATGCGCTCGAAGCCGATACCTCGGCAGTCGTGAAGGCGATGGGCGGCGAAGTCGTCGGGGCGACCCGCTATCCGCCCGAGACGTTCGACCAGTCCTCTTTCCTGCTCCAGGCGCAGTCGTCGAAAGCGCAGGTCGTTGCGCTGGCCGGCTCCGGCAACGTGCTGGTGAACTCGATCAAGTCGGCCCAGGAGTTCGGGATCCAGCACGGCGGACAGACGCTCGCGGGGCTGCTCGTCTGGATCACCGACGTCAAGAGTCTGGGCCTCAGCGCGGCGCAGGGGCTGGTGCTGACAAACGCCTTCTACTGGGACCGCGACGACGAGACGCGGGCGTGGTCGAAGCGGTTCTTCGAGCGCATGAAGCGGCCGCCGCATATGGGCGACGCCGGCGACTATTCGTCCACCATGCACTATCTGCGGGCCGTCCAGGCCGCGGGCACCGACGATGCGCAGGCCGTCATGAGCAAGATGCGCGAGCTGCGGATCAACGATTTCTTCGCCAGGAACGGCAGGATCCGGGAGGACGGCCGCATGGTCCACGACATGTACGTCTACGAGGTCAAGAAGCCGTCGGAGTCGAAGGGCGATTGGGATTTCTACAAGCTTCGCGAAGTTATTCCCGGCGATCAGGCGTTTCGTCCGCTCAAGGACAGCGCGTGCCCGCTGGTGAAGAAAGGTTGACACAGATCGATAACAGGGGCCGCGATGCCGTTGCGTTGCGGCCCCGCACCGATGGAGGCATCGTGATGGATCAGGACGTCGTCGCCGGCGGCTCGGCTCAGTTCTGCAATCCGATCCGGTCCGGCTCCGAATATATCGAGAGCCTGAGAGGGCGGAAGCTGAAGGTCTATCTGATGGGTGAGGCGGTCGAGGAGCCGGTCGACCATCCGATCATCAAGCCGTCGATCAACGCGGTCGCGAGGACCTACGACCTCGCCAACGAGGATCCCGAACTGGCGTCCGCTATCTCGCCTCTGACCGGGGACCGCGTGAACCGCTTCCTCCACATCTCTGCGAGCCCCGGCGATCTCGTCATGCAGAACAAGATGCAGCGTCGTCTCGGGCAACTGACGGGTACGTGCTTCCAGCGCTGCGTCGGCATGGATGCGCTCAATTCGCTGCATTCGGTGACATACGATCTGGATGGGAAGCACAGCACCGGCTATCACGCGCGGTTCAAGCAGTTCCTCGCGCGCGTGCAGCGCGCGAACCTGGTCATCGGCGGCGCGATGACGGATGTGAAGGGCGATCGCGGGCGATCGCCGTCGCAGCAGGCTGATCCGGATCTCTTCCTTCACGTCGTGCGCCGCACGTCGGAAGGCGTCTATGTTAGCGGCGCGAAGGCGCATCAGACGGGCTGCCTGAATTCGCATTGGCTGATCGTGATGCCGACGATGCGGCTGGAGGCTGCCGACAAAGACTACGCGATCGCCGGCGCCATCCCGGTGGACGCCGACGGCATCACCTACATCTATGGCCGGCAATCCTGTGATACGCGCAGCGCCGAGGAGGGCGACATCGACGCCGGCAACGCGCGGTTCTCCGGCCAGGAAGCGATGATCGTCTTCGAGGAGGTGTTCATTCCGAATGAACTCGTCTTCCTCGACGGGGAGTTCGAGTTTGCCTCCACGCTGGTCGAACGCTTCACCTGCTACCATCGCCGCAGCTACGTGTGCAAAACGGGCGTGGGCGACGTGCTGATCGGCGCGGCCGCCGCGGTCGCGGATTACAACGGTGTCGAGCACGTCTCGCATGTACGCGACAAGCTCGTCGAGATGACCCATCTCAACGAGACGATCTATGGCACCGGTGTCGCCGCGAGCCATCAGGGGATCGCGATGAAGTCCGGGGCGTATCTTCCGGACGAGATGCTGGCGAATGTGTGCAAACACCACGTCACGCGTTTTCCCTACGAGATCGGCCGCCTGGCGCAGGATCTTGCCGGCGGATTGATGGTCACCCTTCCTTCTGAGCGCGAGCTAAGGCACGAAACGGTCGGCCCCCTGATCGAAAAATATCTCAAGGGACGTCCGGAGGTCTCAACCGAGGACAGGATCCGGGTCCTGCGCCTGGTGGAAAATATGACGCTCGGCAGGAACGCCGTGGGATATCTCACCGAGTCCATGCACGGCGCGGGATCACCTCAGGCGCAGCGGATCCAGATCGCCCGTTCGATGCAGATCGAGTTCAGGAAGACGTTGGCGAAGACTTTGGCCGGCGTCGCCGACGCCTCGCGCGCGCAGATATCGAACGACCTGTCCACCTACATGGCGCGGGTGTTCGCGCCGGTTCGCAATTGATGCTCGCTATGCATTCCCGAAAGCCCGGAGACGTTCCATGGCGATGACGATGACTGGAGAGATTCAACTTTCGGCGCCTCGGGAGGCGGTTTGGGAAAAGCTGAATGACCCCGACATCCTGAAGGCCTGCATCCCGGGGTGCGAGGAATTGGAGAAAACCGACGAGGGGGGCTTTCGCGCCGTCGCCCGGATGAAGGTTGGTCCCGTGTCGGCTCGATTTCGCGGGAAAGTCACCTTGAGCGATCTCGATCCTCCCAACGGCTACAAGATTTCAGGGGAAGGCGAGGGCGGTGTGGCGGGCTTCGCGAAGGGCGGCGCCAAGGTCGATCTCGTCGAACGCGAGGGAGGCACGCTTTTGAGCTATCACGTCGATGCCCAGATCGGCGGCAAGCTCGCGCAGCTGGGGCAGCGGCTCATCAACGGCACGGCCAAGAAGATGGCGGACGAATTCTTCGCCAATTTCGCGCGGGCTCTCTAGAGTACTTTCGGTTCTGATTGAATCAGAACCGAAGCCCTAGCTTCTTGTTTTGACGCGTTTTCTTTGCGCGAACCGGCGTCCACTTCGCTCGAAAACACTCTGGTGCTAGAATCCATCGTGCGGCTTGGCGCCCTCGATGCCACCAACGAAGCAATTCGCGGGAGCTAGCAGGATCGGCCTGAGGGCTCCCGCTGTTTCTTTGAAGGGTACCCCGGCAGTTTGGGGCACCGATTTGTGTCACCCTGCCGAAGCGCTGTCGGTTGGAACCGCAAGCGATGCTTGAAACAGGACAGCAAGCAGCTGTGCGGGCTTCACGTCACGGAAGGCGGGCAGAAGGTTCGAATCCATCGGCAGGATGAAGTCTTTTTGGCTGTCCTGATATCGGATCCACAATCCGGCAAAGTAAATTGCCGGCGCAAGCAGCAGCATTGGCTCGCAAGAGTTGCCATCGTCGATGCTGGACGAGATCGCTTCGCGGACCGAGGGTGTCTGAAGCGCTTTGAGAGAGCTGGTGACGTATGGCCCCTCGTTCAATTCGGCCAGGCGGTAACCTCCGTGATCTGTCAACACAGCATGAGCCGCAGCAATCGGCTCGAGAGCGTCGTTCCTGTCATAGATGAGAAACCGCCAACCGAGGATGGTCACTACGGAATCGAGCGCGGGCAACTCAATTGACGCGGGAGCCTTGGCGCCGTTGTTGGGCCGGATCAGACGACGCAACGTGTTCAATCGCAGCAGTGCAATGCGATGCGGTGCGCAAAGCTGGAGGCCTTCGGGATGGTCGCTGTGCGCGAAGCTTAACTTGGGCGTCGCAAAGCCCCGCGTGGATGCTCGCTTGATCATGCCGGCAAGGACGGCGTTGCGGGCACCATCTGAAAGATCAACTGCTGAGATCGGCATGCGCTGCCCCCTTGGTGTAGTATGTGTCCGTCCAGGTACCGCAGTTGATGTAACCGCGGGGGAATTCCTCGGCGTCGATGTCCGAGAGGCCCCACCAAGGGTCCGCGATCGCCAGGCCGCGGTCATCTTGCTGCTGCGCACCGGGCGCCGATTCACCGGCGTAACCTTTGATCGTGACAAGGTGGGCCCCGCCGCCATTCCACACGATGCGCATGCATAGCGGGCGGGTGCCGCCGATCTCTTCCTGGGTCTCCTGAAAGGACGCGGGTCGGCGCGCCGTCCATTTGCTGAAATGCCCAACGCGGAACAGCGACGACATCAGGTAGCCGTAGACATTACATGTCTCGTTGCCGCCCACGCAGCAATCATCCTGGCCCAGTTGTCCGTTCGCGATGTCGCATTGGGTCACTGTGCTGGAGGGCCGATAAAAATGGGCGACGCTGGCCGCGACCGCGGCCCAGCACCAGTTTGACTTCTCCTGGTGCAGGTTCTTGAAGTCGAGCAGCCGCCATCTCGATTGCGTGAGCGGAGGCAATTCAATCGGGACGCAGGTTGCGTTCACGAGAGAAACGGTTTCGTCTGCTGTTGACGTCACGATCGATCCTCCGGTTTCGCAGTGGAGGTCGAATATCCGGATGGCAGGGCCAGTGTCCCGGCCCCGCCAGGCTCCCGCTTGGCCTCAATCAATGTCGCCTTGAATGTCGGACAATTTTTGAGGATCTCGAACGCCTGGCCTGCAATGTCCTTCCCCGCAAGCGTATCACTCGGGTAGTGGACACCGGCCACCTCTCGATTGCGACCAATGCGATCCGCCAATGCGACCAGCAGCCGTTTTGTGCGTTGAGGATCGATCTCCGCAAGCGACAGAGCGATCAGGTGGCTTTCGAGCGAATGCGCGCTTGGAAACGAGGCGTGCCCCGGCGGATTGATCAACGGAACGAGAGCAGGACAGACCTGTTGCGGTCGAGCCCGATTGAATTTGAGCTTGAAGTGGATCGCGACCATTTGAGCGACCCGGATCGCCATCTCAATGATCTTGAGCGTGTTGGGATGTGACCACGCCGACATCATCAAGACCTCGGCAAAGTAACCCCGGAGTCTGGCATTTTGATCGAGAATTTCACCCATCAGGCGCGGGCGCTCGTCGCGCGCCATTGCAGCCAGTTGATCAATTTCGACGCAAATGTCCGCAGGATCCGTTGGCGGACCGCGGTGCTGAATGGAGCGGCGCCAATTGGTCTCGCCGAACTCCGCCAGCGCGATCACACCAAAAAGATCGGGTTGCCACCCCGACCAAGGGAAAACCGCCGTGAAGTTGAGTTCCTCCGCGCGGATTTCACCGCCCAGCGGATCGAAGATCAGGAAAGGTGCGCCCTGCGGCGGTGGCGAACCAACATAGGCTCCCCCTGCGCCATAGCTCTGACCGCCACCACCACCGCCACCGCCATCTCCGCCGCCGTCGCCGCCACCGTCCCCGCCGCCATCAAGCAAATGAAATTGCATCGCAACCTCCCAGCTCCAATGATCATCTTGTCAAATCGGGTCACTCCAATTCACACAGGAAGTCCTGCGGCTTCCAGTCTTTGCACGTAAAGTGAAGCCTGCTCCGCCTTGAAAGGGCAACGCGGCGCATAGTGAGACACAGTGAACTGCGGCAATACCAACCGATGGTGCTTCGCCATCAGCGAGGCGTCCTCGTGCCGGCCGACGGCCTCGAGGCTTGCCGCCGCGATCCGGATCGCGTTTCCATACCGTGGATTGAGGCTGAGCGCCTTTCGCGACCAGCGAATGGCTTCCTCATAGGTGCCGTTCAAATAATGATTTTGGCAGAGCCGTGTATAATTGACGAAGGCTTGGTGATCCAGCGGGGACAGCCGAATGGCCCGTTCGGCCCGTTCAATTCCCGACGCTGCCTGGCCGATGAAGCCGTATGTTGCGCTGCTGAACATCCATGCCCAGGGATTGTTTGGCGACGCCGCAAGCGCACGATCAAAGCAGTCCAAAGCCGTGTCATAATCAAAATGGAATGCACTCCGCGCGTGCCCTTGCAGTGAAAGAGCAAGTGCGTCGGATGGATCGCGTTCGATGGCGCAATTCGAGAGCCGAATGATCTCGGCGACTTCGGCGTCGGGATCGGTCGATCGGCCCTCGGCAATGTTCAGCATGTGCCAACGCGCAGAAAATGCATATGGTGCCGCATACCCGTCGTCCTCCTCGCGCGCCCGCTCCAGCAGGGTCCGAGCCCGCGAAAAGCTGGCAAAGTCCAGCTTGTAGAGGAGGTCAAGCGCGCGCAGAAAATAATCGTACGAGTTCAAATTGTGGGGACGCTTCCGCATCGCGCGTTTGACCTCGGCCTGTTGTACGTGCGCCGAGATGCGACCCACGATCATGAGGGCGATTTCGTCCTGCACGCCGAAGATCTGCTCGATGTCCGTCTCGTATTTTTCTGCCCATATGACCGATGCCGTCGACAAGTCCCCGAGCTCAACAGAGAGCCGAATTCGACCGCCGGCGCGCCGGATCTTGCCACTGAGAAAATATCGCACGCCAAGCCGTTCGCCGGCCACCGTTCCGTGATCGACGGCGCGGCGATCGATCATCATGGTCGATCCGCGAGCAACAACCAGAAGATGACGAATATTGCTAAGCGTTGCGATGATATCGTCGACGAATCCCTCAGCGAAATAATTGTCGTCGGCGTCGTCTGAAAGACTGACGAATGGCAGGACCGCGATCGAGGGCAGTCTTGCGCGTTTCGAAGGCGAGCCCGCGAACCCGACTGCCGCACCGCGATCCACCCCCGGCAGTCGTAACGAGAACGCGGTGACGGCCCGCGTCAAATTCTTCAGCCGAAGGTCACCAAGGCTGTCGAATTTCAGTTCTCCGACGCCATCAAGATTATCGAGCATGGCCGACGACACCACGATCCCGCCCGCCGGCGCAGCCGTCTGAAGGCGCGCGGCGATATTGACGGCGCTTCCGTAGACGTCATCGAGATCGAAGATGACGGGCTCCCAATGAAGACCAATTCGAAATGCGATGCGACGCTCGGGAGAATGCTGGCTTTCCCGAACCGGGATTTCCTGTTGCAACTCGGTCGCGCACTCCAGCGCATCCAACGGGCTCTCGAATACCGCGAGAAACCCGTCACCGGTATTCTTTACGATTTCACCGCGATGGGAGACGATGGTCGGATCGGTGATTTCGACACGTAGAGTCCGAAGATGTTGATGGGTTTCGAACTCGGCCGCTTCCATCAGCCGGGTATAACCAACCACATCAGCCGCAAGGACAGCCCGATAAGCCCGCTCAAAGGGAGGCGTCACTTGAGGGGACAAGACAGGGTCAGTCTGCACTGCCATGCTCAATACACCGGCGCGTTGTGACCTTCTCTGTACTCTAGCATGAGGAAACGACCCTGTCGCCACCGGGTTGGGAGTCATCGGTGGGCGAGAACCGCCACAAAGGGGCTGGCAGAGGCCTGCTATGCGGGAATCAGGTGCAGATGACGGCCAGCAGTCGGTGCGGACATATCTCCTCCACGGATGGGAAGGACCAAGCGATAGCCCGACAGAGTGGCGGCGCAGCCAGCCCGGTCCCATTTCGATAAGAGCTTACCGGATTGAGAATTCCTACTTTGCGCTATGCAAATCGAGCCAGTTCGCGCAAGTGCCCGTCGATAACAGTGTCGACCTCGTCTGGGTGATCCACCTGGGGCAGATGCCCGGCGCCGGGGATGATCGTCAGCCGGCAACTCAGCATCGCCGCTAGCTCGGTCATCGGCTGCACCAGCAACTGGTCGCGCGCGCCCACGATCATCGTAAGCGGCAGCCGCATCGTCTTCACACCGTCGAGATAGGCGAGGTCTTGAATCGCGCGGGCGCAGCCGATGAAGCCTTCGGGATTGGTCTCGTTGATGCAGTTCAGCAGCGCAGCTGTGATCGCAGGGCGCGCGGCGAGGAAGGCGGGTTCGAACCAGCGCTCGGCGGTTGGCGCGGCCAGCGGCGCTATGCCGCGCTCGCGCGCCAGCGCGATCCGGTCGTCCCATGCCGCGGCAAACGGCGGCGGCGCATCGGCGCGTGCGGCGATTGCGCACAGGCTGAGCAGGCGGTCGGGATGACGCACGCCGAGACCGAACGCCGTCATGCCGCCCTGCGAGACGCCGATCACATGAGCTTGCCGGATGCCGAAGTGGTCGAGTACCGCGACCGCATCCGCCACCAGATCATCCATGGTGTAGGGGCCGCGTGGCGCTTCCGAGTGTCCGTGACCGCGGCTGTCCAGTGCGAGCACGCGATAGCCGCGCCCGGCAAGGGCGATCGCCTGCCGATGCCAGATCGCGCTGCTGGTCAGGATCGAATGGCAGAGCAGCACCGGCGTCCCGCGCTCGGGGCCGCCGGCACGGACGCTGAGCCGCCCGGCCTGTCCCTGCACATCGTGCCGGACAAAGCCCTGCCATGCGGCTGATACGATCGGGGCCGGTTCAGTCGACAAGACCCATCTCCGCAAAGACGTCCTTGGCGATGCGGAAGCTGTCGAGCCCGGCGGGCATGCCGCAATAGACCGCGATCTGCAGGAACACCTCGCGCAGCTCGGTCTTGCTCAGGCCGTTGTTGAGCGCGCCGCGGATATGCACCTTGAGCTCGTGCGGCCGGTTGAGCGCCGCGATCATGCCGAGGTTGAGCAGGCTGCGGCTGCGCTTGTCGAGATCAGGGCGATTCCAGATCTCGTCCCAGCAATATTCGGTCGCGAGCTTCTGGATCGGCCAGTTGAAATCGTCGGCGGCCTTCAGCGATCGCTCGACATAGGCGTCGCCGAGCACGGTGCGGCGGGTCTTGAGGCCGCGCTCGAACTTCTCGCCGCGGGGGTTTGCGTCGGTCATCGTCTTCTCCTGTTGAGCTGTGGTCAGGCCAGCGCCGGCTCAGCGAGCGGCGCGGTCCAGGCGTCGTAGCCGTAGACCCAGTCCGGATCGGTCGGGTTCTTGAGCCAGGTGTTGGTCCGCGAGCTCGACTGCACGCGCGAGGTCCTGGGCTTGCGCGTCGCCTCGAAGCAGCGGAAGGCCTCGGCGACGCCGTCGCGATCGACGCCCTTCAGGCACCGCGACAGCACCGCCGCATCCTCGATCGCCATCGCCGCGCCCTGCGCCATGTAGGGCGTCATCGGATGGCAGGCGTCGCCGAGCAGCGTGATGTTGCCGTCGCTCCAGCGCGGCAGCGGATCGCGGTCGACCAGCGCCCATTTGTGCACCGACGGGCAGGCTTCAAGCACATGACGGACCTGGGGATGGAAGCCTTCGAACGCCTTGCGTAATTCGCTGACGTCGCCGGTGGCCGACCATGATTCCACGGTGAAGCCGGGCTCCGGCTGGCTGGTGACGAAGTAGACCTCGCCACGGTCCGGCTTGACGTAGTAGATGACGATGTGGCGATCCGGCCCCCACCATTTGGTGCAATCGTCGATCGGATAGCCGTTGAGCAGCGATGCCGGGAATACGGTGCGATAGGCGATGCGGCCGGTGAAGTTCGGCTCGTCGCGGCCGAACAGCCGCTCCTTGACGAAGGAATGCACGCCGTCTGCGGCCACCACGGCGTCGACCGTCGCGGTGTGGCCGTTGGCGAAGGTCAGCGCCACCGAGCGGTCGGCGCGCTGTTCGATCGCGGTCAGCTTGTGGTCGAGGCGGACGAGGTTGTCAGGCACGGCGCTGGCGAGCGCCGCATGCAGGTCGCCGCGATGCCCGAGCAGATAAGGTGCGCCATAGCGCTCCTCGGCGGCGGGACCGAACACCATGTCGAAGCGCACCGCGCCGGTGTCGTATTCCTTGTTGTTCCAGGAGCGCGGATAGAACGCCTCGCGGCGCAGCACCGGCTCCAGGTCCCACGCCCGCATCACCTTCATGGCGTTGCAGCCGATCTGGATGCCGGCGCCCAGCCGGGTGAAGCGCTGGGCCTGTTCGTACACCGTCACATCAACCCCTGCGCGGGTCAGCGCTGCCGCGGAGGCAAGTCCGCCCATGCCGGCGCCGATCACTGCCACCGAAAGTCTGCTCATTGTCACTCCTCACAGCTTGCGCCGGTTGCCGACCGCTTCCCCGTCTTTGTCGTTCAAAGCGGGAGGCGCCCGCAAACGAGTAATGCTGACGGAGCGTGAGGTGGGCTCACGCGGCCCGCCGTCGGCCGCGCGCCCTTCGAATCAGGCCGACGCCGGCCTGTGAGCTGAGGTCACGCTGCCTGAGCTTAACTCGTTTGCGCGTTACGCAATCGCCCGCCAACGTCCCGCCGCTGCCGCATCGGTGCGTTTGCCGATGAAGTCACTCGCGCGGCCAACATCAAGATGTTCCGAGGATCGACGCCCATGTCCACCATCACCAATGACGGCGCCACCCGTCTCGACGCTGCTGCTGCGCCCTGGCATGAGCGCCTCTACGTCCAGGTGCTGATCGGCATCGCGCTGGGCGCGCTGGTCGGCTATCTCTGGCCGGATATCGGCGCAGCGCTGAAGCCGCTCGGCGACGCCTTGATCAAGATGATCAAGATGGCGATCGCGCCGATCGTCTTCCTCACCGTGGTGCACGGCATTGCGAGCCTCGGCGACATGCGCAAGGCCGGACGGATCGGCGTGAAAGCCCTGATCTATTTCGAGGTCGCGACGACGGCGGCGCTGATCCTCGGTCTGATCGTGATCAATCTGGCGCGCCCCGGCGTCGGCATGCACGTCTCGCCCGATACGCTGGATTCCCGCCTCGTCGCCTCCTACGTGACCCAGTCGCACGACCAGTCGGTCGTCGGCTTCCTGATGAACGTGATTCCGTCGACCGTCGGCGGCGCGTTCACCAGCGGCGACACGCTCCAGGTGCTGTTCTTCGCAGTGCTGTTCGGCATCGCCCTGCAACGCTTCGGCGAGGGCGGCAAGCCCGTGCTGCAGGCGATCGAGAGGCTGTCGAAGATCCTCTTCATCCTGATCGGCATGATCATGCGGATCGCGCCGATCGGCGCGTTCGGCGCCATGGCCTTCACCATCGGCAAGTACGGCGCCGGCTCGATCGTCGCCTTGTCGCATTTCATGCTGGTGTTTTATCTCACCTGCCTGCTGTTCGTGATCGTCGGGCTCGGCATCGTGTCGCGCCTTGCGGGCTTCAGCATCTTCAAGCTGATCCGCTATCTCCGGGAAGAGCTGCTGCTGGTGCTCGGACTATCAGGCTCGGAATCGGTGATGCCGCGTTTCATCGACAAGATGAAAGCCGCCGGTTGCGCGGAATCGACGGTCGGCCTGGTGATCCCGACGGGCTACACCTTCAATCTCGACGGCACCTGCATCTATTTGACCATGGCCAGCGTGTTTCTCGCCCAGGCCACCGATACACCGATGTCCCTGGTTCAGCAGATCGGTCTCGTCGTGGTCTGCCTCCTGACGTCGAAGGGCGCCGCTGCCGTGCCGGGCAGCGGCTTCATCGTGCTGGCGGCGACGCTGGGCTCGATCGGCCATGTTCGGTGGCGAGCATTGCGCTGCTGCTCGGCATCGACCGCTTCATGTCCGAAGCGCGGGCGCTGACCAACTTCATCGGCACGGCGGTCGCGACCGTGGTGGTGTCGCGCTGGGAAGGCGACCTCGATCGCGCCCAGTTCGTCCGCGCCCTCGACAATCCGGACGCCACCACGCTATCCTCCTGAGCCTTGCGGAGACGCGACACGATCATGAGAAAGTTGCCACCGCTCAATGCGGTGCGAACGTTCGAGGCGGCGGCGCGGCATGTCAGCTTCACCAAGGCCGCCGAAGAGCTGCTCGTCACCCACGGCGCCGTCAGCCGCCAGGTCGCGCTTCTCGAGGAGTGGTTCGGCGTCAAACTGTTCCGCCGCGCGCCCTCGCAACTGACGCTGACCGCGGCCGGGCAGATCTACTATCGCGAGGTCACGGCGATCCTCGATCGCCTTGCGCTCGCCTCGATGGACATGAAGCAGTACGGCTCGCCGTCGGTGCTGCGCGTCAGCGCACCGCCGACGTTTGCGATGCGCTGGCTGATCCGCCGCATCTCCTCGTTCCAGCGCATGCGCGCCGATGTCGAGCTGCGGCTGCTCACTTCGATCGGGCCGCTCAACGTCAACGACCGCTCGTTCGACGTCGCGATCCGCGGCAATGTCGGCGAGCCGGTCGGCTGGATGTCGCAGCATTTCATGACCGAGCTGATCGCGCCGGTCTGCCATGTCGACCTGTTGACACGCGGGCGGCTCGCCACTCCCGACGACCTGCGGCACCATACCCTCATCACCTATTTGACCGAGCCCTACGACTGGCCGCGCTGGCTCGCCCAGGCCGGCGCCGAGATGAGCGCGGATCAGGAGACGCTGCGGTTCGAGCAGATGTTCTTCGCGCTGCAGGCGACGCTGGAGCGGATCGGCATCGGGCTGTTTCCGCTGTTTCTCGTGATCGACGAACTGATGGCCGGCCAGCTCTGCCTGCCGTTCGGCGACCTCGGCCTGCGCAAGCGCGAATACCGCTCGTTCTATCTCGCCGACAATGAAAGCGCCGGTGCCATCGCCGACTTCACCGCATGGCATCGCCGATGCCGGCCGCGAGACCGAGCAATTCATGATGGACTGGGGCACGTCGAAGGGCTGGAGCTTCTAGACAAGTGAAGCGTGGGCTTGGAGGTCAGGGGTACCCTTGCGTGTATTGCGGGGCCGGGCAATACTCGCGCCTCAGGCGCGACACCTGAAGACAACAATTGCTCATTTCGTACTGTCATCGCTCCACCGATGAGAGCGACCGGGATTTCGATCGGCGTACAGGAAAATTTCGTTAGCGCGGAGCCGTCGTCCAACCCATGCCGCTCTGGACAGAGATACGAACGCCGGCATCGTGGCTGCGGCTTCGGGACATCACCCTCACCGAAGGTCCTTTCGTCGGCGCCGCGGGATTGTATGTGCTGGCGTGCTGGATGCTGGTCGCGGCCGTCGCGAGCGGCGCTCCGGATCCCACAGAAGGCGCGCGCACGACCTACTGGACGCTGCTGTTGCTGACGGGGGGCCTCTACCTCAGCGCCCGCGCCGTCATGCGCGTCTTCCAGCCACGTTATCGGCGCCGCCTGCTGTTGACGATCGTCACGAGCTATACCGCAGTGATCCTGATCTTCGCGGGCACCTATTACGTGTTCTGTGCGCTCAGCGACCAAAGCCAGGCACGCGCGATCGCTGCGCTGTACGACGACTGGAACGGGAAGAACGCGGCGGACCGGGCCAAAATGCGGCTCGATCCGATCGACCGGCGAGCGTTCAAAAGCACGGAGAGCCTGTGGAGCGTGGCAGGTTTCGATCTGAACGCCTGGGAGAAGAAGGATTATGCCGAGGCCTTCACCAAGGCCCAGGAGCAAGGACAGCGCCAGCTCAAGCTGAAATTCGCCGATGGCATGAGGCCGATGACGTTGCTGGATTGCCTCCATTTCAACGTCGTCACCATGACCACGACCGGATACGGCGACATCACCCCGGCGCGGCTCTACTCCAAGCTCACCGCCGATCTGCAGATCCTGTTCGGCCTGGCGATCCTGGTGATCGCCCTCGGCATGCTGTTCGGCAACTGGTGGCGGACCGATATGGTCGAAGAGATTCGCGAGCGGATCCAACTCGGCGAGTTCGACTTCCGCAATGCGTTCTGGCACGGGCGCTCACCCGCGCTGCGGACCGATGAGGCGATCCGCGAGGAGCGGGAAGCGGGTGATCCGCCGCCGGTCTGTCCGTGGTGCGCGTCGCCGCGGACGCTTCGTTTTCCCAACCTGTTCACCGCACCTGCGGCGCCGAGACGCTACGATCCGCGACGCGATGTCTTGACCTTCGTTGTGCTGCTGTCGGTTGCGACCTATCTCATCTACGCGATCGTACCGGAGGCGCGTTTCGCCAGCCTGCCCGGCCTCCTGCGCTGGACGGTCAGCACCGTGCTGATCGCCATCGTCGCGGCCCTGATGCGAATCCCTCTCGTCCTTGCTTGCGACCGGATCTATGCCCCTTTGGAGCAGAAGTGGCGAGCTGAATATGACGATGCCTTGACGACCTATTTCAACTCCTGGGCCTGCGAGGCCTGCCGCAGGCTGTTCATCGTGCCGGGGAAGCGCACTCCGCCATAACTGATGGCAGTGGCGATCATATTCCTTGTTGCAACGTTTTGGTGTGTCGTCTCCGCGGGTTATGTTAAAGTCGCCTGCATTGCTGATCGAGCGCTTTACGTCCTGTGATCTATTTGAGGAGGTGGAAATGTTCGCCAGAATATTGCTTGCGGGCATCGCGGCAATGCTGCTTGCAGCTCCGGCACACGCGCAAGCGCCAGCGGTGAGGGCGTTGCTCTCAGAAATCGGCGCCACATCGGCAGCTCGCCAGATTGCTACAGCAGTTGGCCGGCGCAGCGATCTCGCCCTGAAGATCATGGAAGGGGTCGGCTTCAAGGTCGAGTCGGAGGCGGCCGCGGCCCAGCAATGGCGAATGCTGTCGACCGAGCAATTGGGGACGATCATCACCCACGACGATCATCTGACGCGCCAGTTTCTCAGCTCTCAGCGGCTGACGGCGGAAGATCGCGATCTCTGGTACTCCGGGATCAACACGATCCGGAGGAACCGGATCGGTCTGGACGCCCTGGCTTCGCCTGATTCATCGGGACTTGCCAAGGCGCCGGCCGTGACGAGCGAACCCACCGTCTCCTGCGGTCAGTTTTGCCGAGCGATGCTTCGTGATGCCGGTGTTACAGCCGGAGTCTCGTCGACCGTACCACTGAGCACGTATATCGACGCGTTGTTGAAAAAAGACAGCAAATAGTAATCGGCGATCTCTCGGCCGGATTCGTCACGCATGAGCTGCACAAAATTGCGGCGCGCCTTGAGTTCGGGTGGACGTTGATTGACGTCTGTGCCGCTTGCATCGGTTGCAACCGTGCCCCCTTCCTCGCCGCAGCAACGATGTTCGAAGCCGCCGAATAGTGCTAGCGATTGCAAGGCCCGGTCGGGCCGGACCGCAGGGCGCCGGCACTCTGACAACAGATGGGGGAACGCACATTGCCAGGCATCTCTCGCCGGCCATTCCTGCAACTCGCGCTCGGCGCCGCGACGTTGCCGCTTGCTTCGCCCGGCGTTCGCGCGGAGACGCTTGCGCGCCCGGTCACGATGATCGTGCCGTTCGCCGCCGGCGGGCCGACCGATGTGCTGGCGCGCATCCTCGCCGAATATATGCGCAACACGCTCGGCCATCCCGTCATCATCGAGAATGTCACGGGCGCCTCCGGCACGGTCGCGGGGCTGCGCGCGTCGCGCGCGGCGCCTGATGGCACCACGATCACGATCGGGCATTGGGGCACGCATTGCCTCAACGGCGCGATCTATCAGCTGCAGTATGACGTGCGGGAATTTGCGCAGATTGCGCTGATCGCAAGCGGGCCGCAGCTCGTGATCGGTCGGCCCGATCTGCCGGCGCAGAATCTGAAGGAGTTGATCGGCTGGCTCAAGGCTAATGGCGGCAAGGCGACATCGGGCACTGCAGGTCCGGGATCGGGCGCGCATGTTGCAGGCGTGTTCTTCCAGCAGCTCACGGAGACGAACTTCTCCTTCGTGCCGTATCGCGGCGCCGGTCCGGCGCTGAACGATCTGATGGCCGGACATATCGACATCATGTTCGATCAGGCCTCCAACTCGCTGCCGCAGGTGAAGAGCGGGACCGTGAAGGCCTTTGCGGTGACCCAGTCGTCGCGCCTCGCATCGGCGCCGGAGATTCCGACGGTCGATGAAGCCGGATTGCCGGGTCTCCATATCGCCTATTGGCACGGCATCTGGGCGCCGAAGGGTACGCCCGCCGAGATCGTGTCGACACTGTCGAAGGCAGTGATATCAGCGCTCGCCGAGCCCGCGGTCCGGCTACGCTTCGCCGAACTCGGGCAGGAAATTCCGCCGCCGGACCGGCAAGGCCCCGTCGCGCTGCGCGACCATCAGGCCGCCGAGGTCGAGAAATGGTGGCCGATCGTCAAGTCCGCCAACATCAAGGCGGAGTAGCCGTAATCATCTGAATTAAAAGAGAGAGAGCGTAGTTTGGCATGCGCCGTCGCCGCGACGTTGATCCGCTCCGTCGGCCCCCAAAAGAGCGTTCGCCCGCGCATTTGCGATCTTGCTCGGCCGCGTCGCAAAAAAATCGGTCAGGCGACCGCCGCCGACTCAAATCAGTGAAAACACCCAGCTTCGTTAACCATTGATTAACCATGCGGGCCGATTGTTAACCATTCGAAAAGACAGCCGAGTCAGAGTCGATGGACGCAACTCAACAGGTCGCACGTCAGCAGGTCCGCATGCGCGGCCGTTCCTATGTTGCGTTCGTTTTCTCGCCGGTCGTGCCGGTCGTGTCCTGGCTTGCCGAGATTGACGCGACACTGGCGAAGTCGCCGGGCTTCTTCACCGGCAAGCCCATCGTGCTCGATTTGTCGGCCGTCGATCTCAGCCAGACCGCAATCGCGCATCTGGTTGGCAGCCTGGGGGAACGCAACATCCGCATCCTCGGCATCGAGGGCGTCGACGAATCGAAGCTCGGCACCAACATGCCGCCGCTTCTGACCGGCGGCCGGGCCTGCGCGATCACCCATGTCGAGCCGAAGACGCCGCAGGTGCAGGAAAAAAGCAAGGACAAGGACAAGAGCAAATTGCCGTCGCTGTTGCTGGAGAGCCCGGTCCGCTCCGGCCAGTCGATCGTGTTTGCCGAGGGCGACGTCACCGTGCTCGGGTCGGTCGGCTCCGGCGCCGAGGTCGTCGCCGGCGGCTCGATCCATGTCTACGGCACGCTGCGCGGCCGCGCGATGGCCGGAATCAACGGCAATTCGGCGGCTCGCATCTTCTGCCAGAGGATCGAGGCCGAGCTGCTCGCCATCGACGGCTATTACCAGACCGCTGAACAAATCTCTGACAGCTTGCGCAACCGGCCCGCCCAGGCGTGGCTCGAGGGCGAAATGCTGCGCATCACAGCTTTGAACTGACCGACCACAAGGAGAGAGAGAAATGGCCAAGGTTTTGGTCGTGACGTCTGGGAAGGGAGGAGTCGGCAAGACGACCTCCACCGCCGCGCTCGGCGCGGCGCTCGCGCAAATGGGCCAGAACGTCGTCGTCATCGACTTCGACGTTGGCCTGCGTAACCTCGATTTGGTGATGGGCGCGGAGCGGCGGGTCGTATTCGACCTTATCAACGTGGTGCAGGGCGTCGCAAAACTGCCGCAGGCCCTGATCCGCGACAAGCGGCTGGAGAACCTCTGGCTGCTGCCGGCGTCGCAGACCCGCGACAAGGACGCGCTGACCGAAGAGGGCGTCAAGCGTGTCATCGCGGATCTCAAGACCAAGTTCGACTGGATCCTGTGCGACAGCCCGGCCGGTATCGAACGTGGCGCGACGCTCGCGATGCGCTACGCCGACGAGGCCATCATCGTCACCAATCCGGAAGTGTCGTCGGTGCGCGACTCCGACCGCATCATCGGCATGCTGGACTCCAAGACGGCTCGCGCCGAGCGCGGCGAACGGGTCGAGAAGCATCTGCTGGTCACCCGCTACGATGCCGGCCGCGCCGCCCGCGGCGAGATGCTGTCGATCGACGATATCCTGGAAATCCTTGCGACCCCCTTGCTCGGCATTGTCCCGGAAAGCCAGGACGTGCTGCGCGCCTCCAATGTCGGCTGTCCGGTGACGCTGAACAATGCCGGCAGCGCGCCGGCGCGCGCATATAGCGACGCGGTGCGGCGCCTGATGGGCGAGCAGATCGAAATGAAGGTGCCGGTCGAGCGAAAGGGGCTCATGGACCGGCTGCTGCGACGGAGGGCTGCGTGATGAACCTGATGCGGCTCTTTGGCGGCCGTGCAGGGTCCGCCCCCGTGGCACGGGAGCGGCTGCAAATCCTGCTCGCGCATGAGCGTGGCCGGAGCGGTGCGCCCGATCTTCTGGAGACCCTCCGCTCGGAAATCCTGAGCGTGGTGTCCAAACATGTCGATCTTGATCCCGACAAGATCGTGATCCGGATGGATCGCGGCAAGTTCGTCTCGATGCTCGAGGTCGACATCGAGGTTCCCAACGGCGTGCAACGATCGAAGATGGTGGCGGCCTCATGACGGCAGACAGCGACAGCCATATTGCCTGGCAGCGCGCGCAGCTGAAGAAGCTGCGCGCGGCGTTGAAGGCGATCGAGGCCGATCAGCTCGGCAAGGCCAATTGCGGGCGCGCGACGCAGATGACGATCGACGAATTGCAGCGCAAGATTGGCGAATCAGGCCGCTGCATCGCCGAGTATGAGCGCCGTACCCGTCGCCCGCTGGCGACGGATCTCGGCAGCCTCGCCAGCGTGAGCTGGACGCACTGGAACGCCAACATGCCGATGGCCAAATCGCAGCGCCATCGGGCGTGAGAGCAGACGCGAGCGAGCGCTGATCTACAGCAGAAACGACAGCGCGGTCTCGCACTGGTCCTCGACCT
This sequence comes from Bradyrhizobium sp. th-b2, assembly GCF_000426785.1. Lineage (NCBI taxonomy): Bacteria > Pseudomonadati > Pseudomonadota > Alphaproteobacteria > Hyphomicrobiales > Nitrobacteraceae > Bradyrhizobium > Bradyrhizobium sp. th-b2. Next base: position 90,472 of record NZ_AUGA01000013.1, on the reverse strand, counting down.
TGAGCGTGAGCAGGTCGTCGGCTCGGGTGCGGCCGAGATTGACGGCGGCAATTGGCAACCCGCGTTGCTCGGCCATCCGTACGAAGCGGAAGCCGGAATAGACCATCAGCGAGGAGCCGACGATCAGCAGCGCGTCGGCCTGTTCGAGATGCGTCTGCGCCGAAGCGACCGTGTCGCGCGGCACGTTCTCGCCGAAGAACACCACATCAGGCTTCAGCACGCCGCCGCAGGCTTCGCAGGCCGGCACCACGAACGACGAGAATTCCTGTTCGAGGTCGGCGTCGCCGTCGGGCGCATCGGTGGCATCGAGCGCGAGCCAGGCAGGGTTCAGCCGCGCCAGTTCGCCCTGAAATTGTTCGCGCGGCATCGTCGTGCCGCAGCTGAGGCAGCGGACCACGTCGAGGCGGCCGTGCAGGTCGATCACGCGCTGGCTGCCCGCGGCCTGGTGCAAACGATCGACGTTCTGGGTCAACAGTAGCTCGCAGCGGCCCTGTTGCTCGAGCTTGGCCAGAGCGCGATGCGCACCATTCGGTATCGCGCGGCCGAACCGCCGCCAGCCGACCATGCTGCGCGCCCAATAGCGCTGCCGCGTCGCCGCCTCGCCCAAAAATGCCTGGATGGTGACCGGGCGCGTCCGCTTCCAGTTGCCGTCGCTGTCGCGATAGTCGGGAATCCCGGAATTGGTGCTGCAGCCGGCTCCGGTCAGGACAAACAGGCGTTGATGGCTGGTGATGAAATCCTGGAGGGCGGGGTGCTGCATGGCAGCACATCTAGTGCGGCGGCTGGGCGTGCGCCAGATGCAGGGGCTTGCCGTGCGAGGACCTTTCATGCGGCCTCTGCGTTGACGGCATGGCACAAGCGACGCGGTGTTGCGAGCTTGCGCGGTTGCCGACGGAGCGATCGATGCGGCCCAGATTCATCGTCCTGCTTTGCGCACTGGCGTTCCTGCCGCTGCTGCCGTCCCATGGCCAGGATGCGGGCGTGTCCGGCGAGCAGGCGTTCAACAATTCCTGCCGCACCTGCCACACCGTCAAGGACGGCGACAACCGTGTCGGCCCGCATCTACACAACATCGTCGGCCGCAAGGCCGGATCGGTGGCGAATTTTCCCTACTCGGAGGCGATGAAATCATCCGACATCATCTGGGATGAGCGCACGCTGCTGCGCTTCATCGAGGATCCCGAAGCCGTGGTGTCGGGCAACGGCATGAAGCCGTATACCGGCGTGCGTTCGGCGGAGGATCGCGCCGGGATCGTGGCCTTCCTGAAATCTCCGGGCAAATGACCGCCGACGGAACGCCGATCTCACCGCGCCGGCAGGACGAAGACCTGGCCGGGATAGATCAAGTTGGGATTGCGGATCTGCTGCGCGTTTGCCCGATAGATCACCGCGTAGCGCTGCCCGGCGCCGAGCGCGCGCTGGCTGATCCGCCACAGACTGTCGCCGCGGGCAACGGTGGTCGTCGTGATCTTCGGCACGATCACGGCGGAGGGTGAGCTCACTGCCGCTGTGGTTGTCGCCGCCGCGAGCTGCGGTGTGGCCACATCCGCACGGCCGGATGATGCTGCAGGCGCCGGGATCGACGCGGTCGTCGTCGTGTCCGGAACGTTGAACGGCACCTCGGCACGCGCGCGGACCTTGCCGGAGCCCGGGTCGACGTCGTCAAGCCGGACCCGATAATCGCCGGCCGTTACGCCCTTGTTGATCGTGACCGAGAGGTGCCCCGCCTCGTCGGCCGTGGCGGATGTGATCAAGCTGTCGTTGAGATAGAGCCTGATGGTCGCGCCGGGAGCTGCCCGACCGCTGACATGGAGCTTGCCGCCCGGCTCGGTCTCGACGGCCTCGACAGCCACCTTTCCGGCCGCTGGCGCCGCGGCCGCAGGTTGCGACAGTACCCGGATCGGCTTGTCCGGCGTCATCAGCGCCACCATCGGCCGCTCCCTTGCCGCAGCCTCGAGCGCCACGGCCACGCTCTGCTTGGAGGTCACCTGCTTGCCGTCACGCGTGATTCGCAGGGTCAGGTCATAGTTTCCCGGCGGAAGCGGGCGCGGAACCATGACGAACTGGCCGGATGTATCAGCCACGATGCGATCGTGCACCTCGCCATTGCGCAGCAATTCCACCGTCGCGCCCGGCACTGCCCTGCCGGCGACAACGGTCTCGCCGGTCGGCTCGATGCTGACGACGTCGAACTCCGGCACCGCATCGCTGCCCGGTGCTGGCGGCGGTCCCGCCAACACGTTGGCGAGCGCCGCGGTCTCGGTTTGCGCCTTTGCCAGCGGCGTCTTGTCCTGGTCTTGCGCGGGAACCGTCGGCGCGGATGGCGCCGTCGCCATCAAAGGCGTGCTCACGCCGAGGATTTGCTGGGTTTGGTGGATGCCGTAGACCAGCGCCGCCGTGCCGCCGGCGGCAAGTGCCAGCAACGGTATCGCCAGTCTGATCGCCGTGACGTTCATGATCGTCATCCGCGGATGTCCCCGCGCGTCCGCGCGCGCCCCTGCAGCCTGAGGGGATTCCGGGTGAGACTGCGCCGATTTGCGCTGCCCATCAAGTCGAATGAGAGGATTACTCCTCCCGGGCCGCCTGGCCGACCGAGCTCACCGCCACTCTGCGGCATTGATCATGTCAGGCTCAGAACTCCGGTGCCGCATTGTCCACCACCTCCTTCATGACGAAGAAGGAGCGGGTCTGCCGCACGCCGGGCGGCGCGCTCAACCGGTCGCCACGGACGCGCTTGAAGCCGTCGACCTGCGCCGATTTTCGACGGCTGCGCATTGCCTATTGAGAGTACGAGAGCTGCTCTTCCGTCACCACGCGCTCGATGTTGCCTGCCTTGCTCCTGATGCGGTATCGAAGCCGCCCGTCTGCTTCAATCGGCATGCGTTGAACGATGGTGTAGACCGCCGGCTGATCGGCCTCGGCACGACCTTGCGGCCCCTGGGCCCGGTGGTGAACGTCTTCATTCAGCTTGTAGGCATATGACATCTATCCACCTCTGCAGTTTTGGGGTGCTCTAGAGCATTTTCGGTTCTGATTAAATCAGAACCGAAGCTCCAGCTTTTTTGTTTTGACGCGTTTTCTTCACGCGAACCGGTGTCCACTCCGCTCGAAAACGCTCTAACGCAGGACTGTGCCGTGACGCAATGGAGCTGTGGCTTCCTGTATCGACGCGACTTGCTGCTTCGATTGCCGCGTCAGGCCTCTCTGGAGTCCGCAGGAGCACGTAAGTCACATTGACCGAATACGCGGCAAATAGCCACCGAAACCTCGCCTTCGACGAAGGCTGTATGAGGGCGTTGGAAGGGTTCCCCAGCCATTTTGTGCGGCCTCAATTGCCATTTGATCTCCGCAGGCAGATGCTGCCAGCAAAAAGCGCAAGGGAGAGCAGCATGAGCAAGCCAGGTCTCGACAATCGGCATCCCAACAAGGACGGCGAAATCAGCGGCAAGCACGGCAACACGCTGCTGCGCACCTTGCGCAAGGTTTACGGGCCGGGTTTCGCGGCGGGTTATCCCGAAACCGAGAAGTTGAGCGATGTCCTGGCCGCACTGAATGAGACGTCGCTGAGCCAACTCCGCAGAGATCATCAGACCGGCCATCTCGGGCACAAGATCGCCAAAGCTTCGAAGTAGGTTGCCGAGCGGAGCTAGCGGCTCAAAACTCCAGCGCCGCATTGTCCACTACTTCCTTCATCACGAAGAAGGTGCGGGTCTGCCGCACGCCGGGCAGTGCGATCAACTGGTCGCCATGGATGCGCTTGAAGTCGTCGACGTCGCCGGCGCGGATCTTGAGGAAGTAGTCGAAGTCGCCGGCGACGAGGTGGCAGTCGAGCACGCATCTGAGTTTCGCCACCGCCTGCTCGAAGCTCGCAAAGCTCTCCGGCGTCGAGCGGTCGAGCACAACGCCGACCATGACCAGCGTGCCCTTGCCGAGTTTGCGCGGCGCCACCATGGCGCGGACGCCGCTGACATAACCCTCGTCGAACAGCGCTTGCGTCCGGCGATGGCAGGTGGCGGGGCTGACGCCGACCTGATCGGCCAGCTCGGCATTGCTGAGCCGGCCGTTCTTCTGCAGCAATCTCAACATCTTGAGGTCAATGCGATCGAGTCGGGCGGACATGGAAGAATCTCTCGCTGTTGGACTAATTTATGAAAGAAAACATAGCATCTGCGCCAAAATCAGCAATCATCGGTAACTGCGAGGGCTGAGTTAGAGAGCACCTTTCGCGCCTCGGGTGATAGGTGTGGCCGCCGTTCCAGACCACCAAAGAGGATGCCAGTATGCTGGAGAAGTTCGCGCGCTATCCGCTCACCTTCGGACCGACCGCCATCGAGAAGCTCGATCGGCTGTCAAAGCATCTCGGCGGCAAGGTCGAGCTCTATGCCAAGCGCGAGGATTGCAATTCCGGGCTCGCCTTCGGCGGCAACAAGCTGCGCAAGCTCGAATACATCATCCCCGATGCGATCGCCTCCAACGCCGACACGCTGGTCTCGATCGGCGGCGTGCAGTCCAACCACACCCGCATGGTTGCGGCCGTTGCGGCCAAGATCGGCATGAAGTGCCGGCTGGTGCAGGAGAGCTGGGTGCCGCACGAGGACGCGGTCTACGACCGTGTCGGCAACATCCTGCTCTCGCGCGTGATGGGCGCCGATGTGCGCCTGGTCGACGAAGGTTTTGACATCGGCATCCGCAAGAGCTGGGAGCAGGCGATCGAGGAGGTGAAGGCGGCGGGCGGCAAGCCCTACGCCATTCCGGCCGGCGCCTCCGTGCACAAATATGGCGGGCTCGGCTATGTCGGCTTCGCCGAAGAGGTACGCGCGCAGGAGCGCCAGCTCGGCGTCAAGTTCGACTACATCGTCGTCTGCACGGTGACCGGCTCGACCCATGCCGGCATGCTGGTCGGCTTCGGCGCCGATGGGCGCGCGCGCAACGTGATCGGCATCGACGGTTCGTTCACGCCCGCGCAGACCAAGGCGCAGGTGCTGTCGATCGCGCAGAACACGGCGAAGCTTGTCGAGCTCGGCCGCGACATCGTCGAGGACGATGTCGTGCTGATCGAGGATTACGCCTATCCCGCCTATGGCGTGCCGTCGGAAGAGACGAAGGCGGCGATCCGCCTCAGCGCGCGGCTCGAAGGCATGATCACCGACCCCGTCTACGAGGGGAAATCGATGCAGGGCATGATCGATCTGGTGCAGAAGGGCTTCTTCCCGGCCGGAGCGAAGGTGCTCTACGCCCATCTCGGCGGTGCACCGGCGCTCAACGGCTACGCCTACGCGTTCCGGAACGGCTGAGGCGGCTACGGGCTCTTACGGGGCTGCCGCGTCAGGTCCGCGTCAGCTTCGCCCGGTAGTTTCATCGTGCCGGGCGAGTCGGGAGACCTTCGCGTGAGGATGATGAATGCGGCCGGCCGAGCCATCGCCGCGCTCGGCATTGGCATCGTCGCCGTGGGACATTGGTTCTGGGTCTACCAGAACCATGGTCATATGCCGCGCACCCGCCTGCTGGCGCTGAACAGCGAGGTCGAACTCTATGCCGGCATCTTCCTGATCGGCGTCGGCGTGCATGCCCTCGCATCCTGGTACTGGTTCAACGATCCGGATCCGCCGGCGCAGTCCTCGGTTCGGGAGCCGCAATAGCCACCCGCGTTCGCAGCGCTTGGATTATGTCCGGGTTGACATCCTAGGAACAAAATAGGAACATGCGGCCATGTAACCTGAGGGTGTGGCGAATGCCGCATCCGCGGCGGTATTGCGTGGCCACAGGACCAAAGACCAAGCCGCGCACCACTTGCGGATGAATTTCTCCGCCTCCTATGATGGGGTTGTGGCTGGGGAGTGCGCGTCATGAGAGTTGTGATCTGGGCGGTCGTTGCGGCCGTTTGCCTGCTTGTGTCTGCAGCTCCGTCGAGTGCCCGCGGGCCCTATGGCTCGATCACTGTCGGCAACTGGAAGGGCGGCGCCTTCACGGACGACAAGAGCGGCACGTTCACGCATTGCTCGGCGGGGTCGACCTACCAGAGCGGCATCTTCTTCATGGTGGCGATCGCCGCGAATGGCAGCTGGCGGCTGGGCTTCGCCCATGAGAGCTGGCGTCTGACGCCGGGCGAGGCCTTTCCGCTTGCGCTGACCTTTGACGGCCAGCCGGCGTTCAATGTCTACGGCATGCCGCTCGGCACCACGCTCGTGAATGTCGAGATGCCCGTGAACTCCAGCCTGATCAATCAGTTCCGCAAGGCGCGCCAGATGACGGCATTCGCGCAGGGACAATTGTTTCAGTTCAACCTGAATCAGACCGGACAATTGCTGCCGGCGCTGCTCAACTGCGTCATGTCGGTGAAGAAGAACGGCGTCGCCAGTGCCGGGGAATTCGCGGTCGCGGCGAAGCCAGTGGCGGCCCCGCAGGCTGCACCGGCGCAGTCTGCACCGAACCCGCCACAGAAGCAGGCCAGGGGCGGGACCGGCACCGGTTTCGTGGTCAGCAGCACCGGTCATGTCGTAACCAACCATCATGTCATCGATGGCTGCAGCGAGATTACGGGTAATCTGAGCGGCGAGGCGCCAGTCAAGCTGCGGCTGGTGTCGAGCGATGAAACCAACGATCTCGCGCTGCTGCAGGCGCCGTCCCCGTTCAAGGACGTTGCCAAGATCAGGCAAAACGCCATTCCGGTCGGCAACGGCGTCGTGGCGATCGGTTACCCCTATCACGGGCTGCTGACATCAGATTTCACCGTGACCACGGGCATCGTCTCTTCGCTGAGCGGCATCCTCAACGACACCCGCTTCCTGCAAATCAGCGCCGCGGTGCAGCCCGGCAACAGCGGCGGCCCGCTGTTCGATCTCGGGGGCGGTGTGGTCGGCGTCGTGGCCGCGAAGCTCGACGCGGTCAGGGTTGCGCGGGCGACCGGAAGCATCCCGGAGAACATCAATTTCGCGATCAAGACCGGCGCGTTGCGCGATTTCCTCGACAACAGCGCGGTGCAGTACCAGATCGCCGAATGGCATGATGCGTCAAAGCGGGAGACGTCCGAGATCGCAAAGGACGCGCGCGGCTATACGCTCCTGATCGTTTGCAAGGTGAACGAACAGAGCGCGGGCGCGAAGAAGCCTTGATGGTGGTGCTGCGGTCTGCGGCGTCAATCGCCGAGCCGCCGCAGCGTATGCACCGTGATCTCGGCCGGGCAGTTCAGCCGCACCGGCGCCAGGCTGGTGCCGGCACCGGCCGATGTGTATCCGGCAAGCTGATGGAGGCGCCAGGCGCCTCTGCCCATGCGGCGCGGCAGCCGCGCCTCCAGCTTGATCGCGATGCCGCCGGGCAGGCAGAGCTGGCCGCCATGGGTATGGCCGCTCAGCATCAGGTCGAAGCCGGCCGCCGCCGCCGCGCGATAGGATTCCGGCGTATGCGCCAGCAGGATCGAGAACGCATCGCGCGGGATCGCCGCTGCGGCCTTCGGAATGTCGTCGGTGCGATAGAAATGCGCGTCATCGATGCCGGCGAGATGGATCGTTGCGCCGTCGCGCGTGATCGGCTCCTGCTCGTTGAACAACATCCTGATGCCCATCGCCTCCAGCGCCGGCGTCATGCGGATGCTGTCATGATTGCCGAGGATGCCATAGAGTGGCAGCTTGATCCGCGCGCAGAGATCCCTCATCAGCGCCAGGCTTTTCTCGAACGAGCCAAACGTCTTGCCACGATAGTCGCCGGTCAGGACGCAGATGTCGCAGGTGATGGTGCGCACGATGTCCGTGAGATGCTGCATCGCGCCGGCGCTGATGTCGGCGTGGAGATCGCTGAGCTGAAGGATGGTGAAGCCGTCGAATGCCGCCGGCAGGCGTGCCGACGTCACCAGATTGCGTCGTACCTCGACCTGGTCGGCGTTGCGCCTCGCGCGGCCGTAGAGGCCGGCCGCCTTGAGCGCAGTCGTGACGATCCGCGGCGCCAGATTCCAGTTCTCGACGTTGAACACCAGCGTGCCTTGGCCGAACAGCTGCTTCTCGTGCGCGGCCTCGATCGCAAGCCGGCGCACGACGTGATGTGCGCCGATCCGCTCGACCAATCCCTGCAGTGCCGTGTCGGCCATCGTCCCCCGTGCGGCCCGCGATGCGAAGCGCGGGCCGGGACGAGACTATCATGCGCGATCCCGGTGGGGATACCACTGCTGCTCAGACCATGGGAACGCGCCTGGCGGCGACCGCGGCCGGCGAGATCACCTCGATGTCGAGCGGCACCTGCCAGCGCTCGGTGAAGCGCACCTGCGGCGGCGCATTGCCGTTGCGGCCGCCCTGCAGCACGAAGCCGTCATAGCCCGAATTCATCACCTCATTGCACTTTTGCACATAGATCGGGAAGCCGCCGATATAGGGCATGAACACGCGGGGGCGGCCCGGGATGTTCGCGCCGACATACCAGGAGCTGCAGGTCGAGCGCAGCGAGACCGTGGAGACGTCGTTGACATGGGCGACCCAGGCGTCCTCGTCGTCGCGCACCGCCTCGATCGTGCCGGCGCCGATGTCGCGCATATGATTGATGCAATCCGCCAGCCAGTCGACATGCTGCTCGATCGCTTGGATCATGCTTGCGAGCACTGACGGGCTGCCGGGCCCGGTGATCATGAACAGGTTCGGAAAGCCCTCCGAGGCGAGGCCGAGATAGGCGCGCGGGCCGGCCCGCCATTTCTCGGCCAGCGTCTGCCCGCCACGGCCAGTGATCGCGATCTTGTCGAACGAGCCGGTCATCGCGGCGAAGCCGGTCGCGGAGACGATCGCATCACACCTGTACTCGGTGCCGTCGACCACGATGGCATCGCGCGTGATGCATTCGATCGGCGTCTTCGACACGTCGACCAGCTTCACATGCGGCAGATTGTAGGTCTCGAAATAATTGGTATCGACGCAGAGCCGCTTGCAGCCGAACACATTTTGCGGGCACAGCAGCTCGGCCGTCGCGGGATCCTTGACGATGCCGCGGATCTTCTCCCGCGTGAAATCGGCGATGGTGTCGTTGGCAGCCTGCTCGAACAGGAGGTCGCCGAAGGCGCCGAGGAAGGGCAGGCCGCCGCGCTGCCAGGCTTCCTCATAGAGCCGCTCGCGTTCCTGCTCGCTCGCCTGCAAAGCCGGCTGGGCGTTGAACTGAAAGTAGAAGCCGGTCGGGCGCGCGCGGGCCTTGGCGCGCAGCTCCGGATAATGCGCCTTGGCCTCCTTCAGATACTCCGCCGACAGCCGCTCGTTCCACGCCGGCACCGACCAGGTCGCGGTGCGCTGGAACACCGTGAGTTCGGACGCCTCCTGCGCGATGATCGGGATCGACTGGATCGCCGACGAGCCGGTGCCGATGACGCCGACGCGCAGGCCGGTGAAGTCGACGCCCTCATGCGGCCATTCGCCGGTGTGATAGATCGGCCCGCGGAAATCCTCCATGCCGGTGAAGGCCGGACGGTTCGGCGCCGACAGGCAGCCGACCGCCATGATGCAGAATTTCGCGGTGATCCTGTCGCCGCGGTCGGTCTCGATCAGCCAGCTGCCGGCCTTCTCGTCGAAGGTCGCCGCGGTGACGCGGGTGTCGAACACGATCTGGCTGCGCAGGTCGAAGCGGTCGGCGACGTGGTTGGCGTAGGCGAGGATTTCGGGCTGCGGCGAATATTTCTCCGACCAACTCCAATCCTGATCGAGTTCCTTGGAGAACGAGAAGGAGTATTGCAGGCTCTCGACGTCGCAGCGCGCACCGGGATAGCGATTCCAGTACCAGGTGCCGCCGACGCCGCCGCCGGCCTCGAACACCCGCGCCGTGAAGCCGAGCCCGCGCAGCCGATGCAGCATGTACATGCCGGCAAACCCCGCGCCGATCACCACAGCATCGAACGTTCCGGTTTCGGCAGGGCGTGCAGTTCTGTGCGCGGTGCTCTCCTGAGCCATGGCCCGTCTCTTCCCTGTATCGTCTCTTGGCCGCGCCTCGTTGGACGCGCTGCCCGAAAGATTAGGGCGAGGGCGGCGCGGCCCGCAAGCACATGCGTTGCCGCGCCGGGTATGGCTCCTATGCCGCGGTGCCGATGGCCGCGGTATCCGGGCGCTGCCTCAGGCGAGGCTGGTTGCCGCCTCGTCGATCAGCGCGGCCACCTCGGCCGGTTTCGAGGCCAGCGAGGCGTGGCCGGCGGCGAGCGTGATGATCTTGCGCGGTTTCATCCGCTCCGACATGCGCTTCTGGTTGTCCGGATTGATCATCCGGTCTTCGCTGGAGATCTGATACCAGACCGGCTTCTTCTTCCAGGCCGGCGCGGTGATGTTGTTTCCGAACGTGCTGGCAAGCGGCGCCTTCTGGGTCACCGCCATCACCAGCGCTTCATCGGCGGACAGATCCTGGCAGAAGCTCTCGTGGAACTTGTCAGGCTTGATCCAGAGGTAGCCGTCGCTATCGGGGGCAACATTGGCGATCGCCGCCGGCGGAAGCGCCTGGCTGATGCCGCCGGGGCTCTCGCCGGCGTCGGGTGCGAAGGCCGCGATGTAGACGAGGCCCACGACATTGGGAAGATCGCCGGCCTCGGTGATGACGGCGCCACCATAGGAATGACCGACTAGCAGCACCGGACCACTCTGCTGCTTGACCATCTTGCGCAGACGTTCGGCGTCATCAGCGAGTGAGGTCAGCGGCATCTCAACCGCTTGCAGGCCGCTGTATCCCTTGCGCGAGAGCGCGACGATCACCTTGCTCCAGTGCGCCGCGCCTCCCCAGAATCCGTGAACCAGAACGATCGTCGGCTTGCTGCTCATGCTCGGCTCCTCTGGTGGACCGGTTAAGGAAACGCGGTCAGGATGAGCGGGCATCCGGCAGCCGTCAACGAGACAAGAAGCGGCCGCATCGGTCCGGCGTCACGATGTCGTCACCAACACGATGCCGTCGGCCAATGCCGACTGTTCAGCCGTCGTTCGCCTTCACCAGCCTGATCAGCTCGTCGCCATAATGCTCGAGCTTCTTGTCGCCGATCCCGGCGATGCCGCGCAGTTCGGTCAGCGTGTCGGGCCGCATCGCGGCGATGCCGTCGATGGTGGAATCATGCAGCACGACATAGGCCGGCACGCCACGCTGCCGCGCCACCTCGGAGCGCCAGGCGCGCAGCGCTGCGTGTAGCGTGGGGTTGGCCTCCGCGCCTTTGCCGTCGGCCGCCGGCGCCAGCTCGCCGCGGCGCGACTTGCCGCGGATCGCACGGTTGCGCGCGCCTTCCGGCTGCTCGCGCAGCATCACCGCGGTCTCGCCCTTCAGCACGCCGCGTGCGCTGTCGGTGAGCTTGAGCGCGCCAAAAGCGTCGCTGTCGGCGCGCAGATGCCCCATCGCCACCAACTGGCGCAGCACCGCGCGCCATTGCTTCTCGTTGAGCTCGCGGCCGATGCCGAACACCGACAACTGGTCGTGGGCGAACTGCTTGACGCGCTCGGTCAGCCGCCCGACCAGCACGTCGATCAGGTGCATGGCGCCAAAACGCTGCCCGGTGCGATAGGCGCAAGAGAGCAGCTTCTGCGCGTGCACCTTGCCGTCGCGGACCCGCGGCGGCGTCAGGCAGTTGTCGCAATTGCCGCAGCTTTCCTCCGCGCGCGCCTCGCCAAAATAGCCGAGCAGGCGCTGCCGCCGGCAATGCACGGTTTCAGCCAGCGCGACCAGCGCATCGAGCTTGCCGATCGAGACCCGCTTGAAGGCGTCGGAGCCGGTGGATTCGTCGATCATGCGGCGCTGCTGCACGATGTCGGAGAGGCCATAGGCCATCCAAGCGGCCGAGGGCTTGCCGTCGCGGCCGGCGCGGCCGGTCTCCTGGTAGTAGGCCTCGATGCTCTTGGGCAGATCGAGATGCGCGACGAAGCGCACGTCGGGCTTGTCGATGCCCATGCCAAAGGCGATGGTCGCGACGATCACGATGCCGTCCTCGTTGAGGAAGCGGTCCTGATGCCGGGCGCGCACGGATGCGTCGAGCCCGGCATGATAGGGCAGCGCGGGAATGCCGGCCTCGCTGAGCGACGCCGCGACGTCCTCGACCTTGGCGCGGGACAGGCAATAGACCACGCCGGCGTCGCCTGCATGCCGCTCCTTGATGAAGCTCTTCAGCTGCGTGGTCGCGTTCTGCTTGTCGACGATCTCGTAGCGGATGTTGGGCCGGTCGAAGCTCGCGACGAATTGCGGCGCGTCGGTGAGTTGCAGCCGCTCGGCGATCTCCTTCCGCGTTGACTCATCCGCGGTCGCTGTGAGTGCGATGCGCGGCACATTGGGGAAGCGCTCGGCCAGCGCGGACAGGCCGATATATTCCGGGCGGAAGTCATGGCCCCATTGCGACACGCAATGCGCCTCGTCGATCGCAAACAGCGCGATCTGCGCCTGGCCAAGCAGATTGAGGCAGCGCGGCGTCAGGAGCCGTTCCGGCGCGACATAGAGCAAATCGAGATCGCCGGCGAGCAGCCGCCGCTCGACCTCGGAAGCTTCCTGATAGGACAGCGTCGAATTCAGCACCGCGGCGTTGAGGCCGGCTTCGGTGAGGCCGGCGACCTGGTCGCGCATCAGCGCGATCAGGGGCGACACCACGATGCCGCAGCCGTCGCGCAGCAGCGACGGCAGCTGATAGCACAGCGACTTGCCGCCGCCGGTCGGCATCAGCACCAGGCAATTGCCGCCATCGGTGACGTGGCCGATGATCTCTTCTTGCGCGCCGCGGAAGCCCGGCAGGCCGAACACGGAACTGAGCACGGCGCGCGCGTCGCGAGGCGGCGTGGATGCGTGGTCGAGGGCGGGCTGGGCAGTCATGATCCGAGATAGGGCGATTCGAGTTCCGTGGTCGAACGATTCCGGAACAGAACGTGTTAATACACCCTCCCGCGATAAACTCAATTCAGGCGTTGGCTGCCTGTTGCCGTGTACGCCCGCGCCACCGGCAAGCGGCTGAGCTCAGCCGCAAGCGGATCAAGGATGCGATCGACGCGGAGAGCGTTTTCGAGCGAAGTGGACACCGGTTCGCGTGAAGAAAACGCGTCAAAACAAGGAGCGTCAGACCGTCGGGGTCGGTGGCGCCGGCGTCATCGGCTCGACCTTGTAGGTGGTCGGCAGGTTGATCGGCCGGTAGGTCGAATCCTTCTCCATCCGTTCCAGCACCGAAGCATGGATGGTGGAGTTGTCCGGAATCAGCCGCGGCTCGCCCATCGGCAGATAGAAGCCGAGGAAGGATTTGCGCGCGGGCCATTCCTTCCATTTGTCGCTCTTCGGAATCCATTCCAGGATTTCCCAGGCGCCCGTCAGCGAATTGTGCAATGGGGCCGTCGCGCTTGGCGGCACATAGACGTGCGTGCGCGGCGGCAGCGGCATCCCCCAGGCGAGATGATCGATCAGCGCCTGGTCCATAGGCAGCCCGGCGGCCTTGGCCTGCTCGAGCATCCAGATCAGCGGAAATTTTGACGGCCCGCTCTCCGTCTCCGGATAGCCGCCGCCGACGTCGGAATGCACGCCGGCGAACCAGACCTGGCGGATATCCTGCTCCACCGCGGTCGACGGGTCGAACGGATCGGAGCGGAATTTCTGCGGTTCGATCCAGCGGTTGAGGCGAAACATGCGCCTGCGCTCGTCGATCGAGATCGCCTGGCGGAAGCGCTTGACGCTCGAATTGGTGCGGGTGAACAGCAGTGTCTGCAGATCGAACAGGAAGTTGTCCTGCCGCGGCACGATGATCGAGGCCACGGTGTCCCAGACCCCGATGAACTCGATATCGATGTTGCGGCCGCCGGCGATCTGGTTGAAGTGCCAGGCTTCTTTCAGCGGGGCATCGTCGAACGTGCCGTCCGGCTTCTGGGCGTCGGAACTGGCTTTCTTGTAGGTGTTGAACGCGTAGCCGGCGATGTCGAGCTGGTCGACCGGCAAGAGGCCCATCACGTGAACGAAGGCAGCCAGCACGCGCACGGTGTAGGCGCCGCGGCTGAAGCCGAACATCCAGACCCGGTCGCCCGGCTCCCAAGTCCGGCACAGGAACTGGTAGGCACCGAGCGTGTCCTTGTCGAGACCGGCGCCAAAGGCCAGCCCAAGCAGGCCGCGCACCTGCTGCTTGAAGCGGCCCCACGTGTTTTGCAGGCCGATCGTGCCGAGGCCGGGATGGTAATAGACCCGCTCGCGCTCGCTCTTGTCGGTGACGCGAAACAGCTTCAGCACATTGGAAATATTGGCGCCGATCTCGTTGCCGGTGCCGTCGCAACAAATCACAATATCCTTCGGCATCCGTTGCCCCCGCGGTCGCCGTGAAAATCCGCGGCCTCAATGTACGGCAGAATGCGGGCTGGATTCAATCTCCAATAGAATACGGTTCTGTGTACCCGGCGTGAACGCGGCCGCCGCGCAACCCGAATCCTCTGGCCGGCATTGGCATCAGCTGCATACTGGCGCTTGAGGACGATCCGCAGAATTCAATTGCAACGCTTTGGAAAAGGTGGGAATCTGCTTCCTGATCATTACAGTATTGCGTCGATATTTTCTCCCGTTCGGGGATTTCACCGGTGCGCGCGATCGTCTTGCCTGCGGCTTTGCGCAGCGTTCTCACCATGGACAGAAACGGATCGGCATGGGCCATCAAGCTCTCGTGACGGTCATTCTCGCGGGTCTGGTGGTGATTGCGTTCGGACTGTTCTGGTGGGTCGGCAGCTATTCCGATCGCGTCTTTGCCAACAGATTCCGCAGCCGCTTTCCCGAGAAAACGCTGAGCTACAGCGGCGCCCAGCTCGGCGAACTGGTGCAGTCCGATCTCCGGATGAAGTATGTCTTCCCGATCCTGTTCCCGCTCGATCTCGCCGTCATGCTGGCGCTGGCCGGCGCGATGGGGACGGCGTCATCGTACTGGCTCAACCTGTCCTACCCGCCGGCGGCGTGGCTCGGCCTGGTGGTCCCGGCGGTGTATCTGCTGAGCGATCTGATCGAGGATTTCCTGCTGGGCTGGCTGTTGCTGCGCGGCGATCCGCATGGGGCGGCGCGATCGGCCTCGATCCTGAAGGCGATCACGACGATCAAGCTCGTCAGTATCTCGGCGTCGGTCGCGCTGACGCTGATTGCATTCGCCGGGTGGCTGTTCCACGGCGACGCGCTTCGTCTCTGAAGCGCGACAAGCATGATCTTCCCGGACATGCTTTAGGCCGCTGGCGGCCTATTGATAAGTCGCCACGATGTCGGAGACGGCGCGCTCGAGTTGCTGCGCGGTCGCGCATTGGCGGACGACGGTGCAGAACGTCGCGTAGCGCGGCATCTCGGAATCGCCAAAGCCCCAAACCATGCGGCCCTCGGGGTTGAGCCACACCAGCCGCTTGGAGCGCTCGCCGATGCGGCGCAGGATGTCGGCGCGCGGATCGAGATTGTTGCTGCGGGCGTCGCCGAGCACGATCACCGTCGTCTGCGGCGTGATCGCGCTCATCCAATTGTCCTCGAAATCGGCGAAGGAGTTGCCGTAATCGGACGAGCCGAAGCCGACCTTGGACATGATCTCCTTCATCGCCTCTTCCGGCGTCTTCGATTCCAGGATGTCGCTGACCTCGATCAAATGGCCCGAGAAGGCGAATGAGCGGACGTCGTCGACGACCTCATGCAGGCTGTGGATCAGCAGCAGGAAGAAGTCCGAGACGCGAGCGACCGAGCCCGAGACGTCGCACAGCGCCACGATCTTCGGCCGGTCACGATGCTTGCGCTTCCATGCAGTAAGGAACGGCACGCCGCCCCAGGCCGCGTTCCGTCGCAGCGTGCGGCGAACGTCGAGATGGCCGCGGCGCTGGCGCTTGCGCGGCTTGGAGTAACGCTCGCGCAGCCGGCGCGCGATCCGGCGGATCAGCGCGCGCATCTGCTCGACCTGACGCGGCTCGATCCGCGCCAGCGGCGCATTGCGCAGGATCTCGTTGCGCAGGTTCTCCGCTTCTTCACGGCCGTAGAGCAGCAGGGCTTGCGAGACGGTGTCGCGCACGGTGCCGCGCAGGCCGTTGAGCGCCTCCTGCAGCCGCTCGGCGAGCCCCGGATTGCGCGTGGTCAGGTCGTCGATATCGTCGCGCAGGCGCTGGATGCCCATCGCATCCAGGATGCGGGTCTGGAAGATACCGCGCTGGGTGAAGTAGCGAATGTCGGGCAGCGAGGCGGCGCCGGAGGCATTGGCGATCGCGGTCGATATCGCGGAGCGGTCCTGCGACAGCAGCATCTGCGCCAGCGGCCCGATATTCTCGTTGGGCGTATTCTCGTTGGCGGCACCGCCGGCCGTGTCGCCATGCTCATCGGCGGACGGATTGCTGCCCTGCTCGCTGTTGTCGTCTGTCTTGCTCTGCTCGGTGCTCTCCTGCTGCGGCTCGGGCTGGCTGAAGAACAGGTCAAAGCACTCGCCGAGCGCGCGCTTCTCGTCTTGCGTCTTGGCAAGCGTCAGCAGGAACGTGTCGCGTAGGATGTCGCGGTCGGCAAAGCCGACCTGAGCAACCGCGCGCATCGCATCGATGCTTTCGGCGGGCGAGACCCGGACCCCGGCTCCCCGCGCCGCACGAAAGAAGCGATGCAGGTTCTCGCGCATCTTGGTCTAGCTGAACACGCCGTGCCGCGACGCCTTGGCGATGAAGCTCGAAATCTGCGGCGTCGCAGCCTCGATATCGGCCTCGTATTTCAGCAGCACGTTGAGCGTACCTTTGACGATCTCGTGGTCGAGTTCGCTCGCCTGCAGCAGCACCAGCACGCGCGCCCAGTCGATCGCCTCGCTGACCGAGGGCAACTTCTTCAGGTCGAGCGTGCGGATCTCGTGGATGAAGCCGACCATCTGCTTGCGCAGCGTCTGCGAGATGCCTGGCACCCGGCTCTCGACGATGCGCTCTTCCAGCTTCTGTTCGGGGAAGCCGATATGCAGATGCAGGCAGCGCCGCTTCAAGGCGTCGCCGAGGTCGCGCTCGCTGTTCGAGGTCAGGATCACAGTCGGCGGCGCCACCGCCGAAACCGTGCCGAGCTCGGGGATCGTGACCTGGAAGTCCGAGAGGATTTCCAGGAGCAGCGATTCGAATTCGGCGTCCGACTTGTCGATCTCGTCGATCAGCAGCACGCAGCCGGCCGGCTGCTCCAGCGCCTGCAACAGCGGCCGCGGCTCGACGAACTCCTTGGAGAAGAACACGTCGCCGAACGTGTGCAGCTGGTCGAGCGCGGCAGCCAGCGTCTGCGCGCCGCCAAGCACCTCGCCGAGCTTGTCCTTCAGGATCTGGGTGTAGAGCAGCTGCTTGGCGTATTTCCACTCATACAGCGCCTTGGCCTCGTCGAGGCCTTCATAGCATTGCAGGCGGATCATCTTCAGGCCGCGCCAGGCGGCGATCGCCTTCGCCAGCTCGGTCTTGCCGACGCCGGCAGGGCCTTCGACCAGGATCGGCTTCTCGATCTGCTGCGACAGATAGACCGCGGTCGCGATCTGCCGGCTCGCAATATAGCCTTGCGCGGCGAGGCCGCTTTCCACGGCCTCGATCGAGGCGGTGGGCCTGGTGTCAGCCACGAGGATCAGCTCCGAATTTGCCTTGAACTCGGACCTGTTTTGCGCCTGTTGCGGGCAAAGCACAAGGCTCGTTTGGCTCGTAATGGCATGGGGTTAGCGCATGGTTCCCGGGATATTTCCGCCGAGCGCAATACGCAGAAGCGTAGCCCGGACAAGGAACGGATCGGTGCGATTTCGCGATCGTGCTGTGACCCGAGGGGAGGCTGAGGATTAGAAGCTGTCGCCTGAATGCGAAGTGAATAGGGGGAAACCGCTTCACCTCAGCGTGAGGCCGGTCGCGGCTTCCAGCTCGGCGATCGCTTGCGCTGAATTCACGACCTTGATCGTGGTCATGCCCATCTCGCGCGCCGGCTTCAGGTTGACGCCGAGATCGTCGAGATAGATGCAGTTCTTCGGGTTCACCTGAAGCGTCTCCACCATCATCTGGTAAATGCGCGGGTCGGGCTTGCGCAGGCCGATCTTCGCGGACTCGATGATGTGGTCGAACAGCGCCATCACCTCGGCGACGTAGAGCGTGCGCCCGCTGCGGCTGCCGATCGCATTCGCCGGCAGATTGTTGGTGATGCATCCGGTCTTGAACTTCGCCTTGACGCGCTTCAGTGCCTCGACCATCTCCGGGCGCAGGTCGCCGGACAGCAGCGGCAGCACGTCCTTGCCGCGCACCTCGGCGCCGAGTGCTTTCGATTCCGTGGCGAACAGTTCGTCGAAGGCGTCGATATCGATCTCGGCGCGCTCGAACTTGGCCCAGGCGTTCTCGAGATGGTTGGCGGCGTTGGTGCGGCGGATGATGTCGATCGGCAGGCCGCGCTCGGTCTCATAGCGCGCGAATGCCTCGAACGGCGAGGTGGTCAAGACGCCGCCGAAATCCCAGATCACTGCCTCGATCATCAAAATCCTGCCCGTTAAGATCCTGCCCGTTGCGAAGCGGCGGCTTCGCCTCGCGTTTTCCGGCCGTCTGGCAGGAAGATAGGGAAACGCGTGCCCGTTCTCTTTATGGGAATTGCCGCCGACTAGGCAAGCCGCCAGTTTGCGGTGAAAATCCGCCACGCGGAACGGCTCACCAGACCATCGGCACCAGGCGGTAGCGTACGCGGGCGAGATACTCGGCATAGCCGTCGAGCTCGGCGGTGAGCATCCGTTCCTCCATCAGCGCCCGCAAGCCGAGCAACGCCGCCATGACGGGTACGATGGCAAGGCCGTACCAGGATCCGAGCAGCAGCGGCGCGCCGACATAGGTCAGCAACCCGCTGGCATAGATCGGATGCCGCACATAGGCGTAGGGCCCCGTGGTCACAGCAGCATGACCGCGCTCGCGCTGGATCTTCACGACCGGCGCGGCATAGCTGTTTTCCCGGTAGGTCCGGTACACGATGTAGAACGATGCCGCGATCATGACAGCGCCGGCACATTGCAGCCAGCCGGGGACGAACGAAGTCTGGTAGCGGACCGCGTCGAGCGCCATCAGCGGCAACCACGTCAGCCAGAGCAACGGCATGATCGTCGTGATGATGCGATCCCATCCCGCCTGGCCGCGCGAGGTACGCCGCTCCGCCAGCAATGCCGGATCATGCTTCGCGAGCCAGGCCTCGGTGATCAGCCCGCCGATCGTGATCTCGAGCAGCAACACCCAAGCGCCGGCCCATCGCATGGTGCCGGCCGCGAGGAACAGCAGTATCCCGAGGCCTGTGAATGTGAAGGCCGCGCGGCGCAGATTGGGGCCAGGAGTATAGGGGCGGGGATTGCTGTTCTCGTTCATCTCTCTCTCTCCGGCGAGCGGCAACGGCCGCGCCGCCGGACCGGGCGGGCCGTTGCATGTCTAGGCAGCAGATCGATGCGGCTCAACGCGAAACGTCGATCACGGTCGGCGGGTCCAGTTTCGCGCCTGTCCGGAGTAGACCTTGCTCGGCAGCGCGCGCGCAGTGGGATCGAGCAGGATCTTCATCGCGGTGTTGAGCCGCGTCTCCGAGTGCGGCGAGCCATCATGGCGCATCTGCTGCGGGGCGCCCGGGCCCTGCGGCGGCGCCATGTAGGCCGACGTTGTCGGCGGAGCGGGCGTGGTGGCGATCTTCGGACGGGCGACAACAGCGGCCTCCAGCGGACGCCGCGCCTGGTCCATTCTTGACGCTGCGGATGGTGCTTCCGCCGGCGGCGGGGAGGCGGCGCTGTCGGATCCGGATTTGCGGGGTGGTCTTGCCATGGCATCGGCTCCTTAAGGTTCGGTGATGACGACGACGTCAGGATTTGTCCTCGTCGGATGTGGTGCGTTTGGCGATGATCGGGTTGCGATCGCTGATCGCGGCGAGCAGCGAGGCGTGGCTCACAACTGATGACACGACGATCTTCCCGGAGGGCTCGATCCGGCGACCTTTCTGCTGCTGTTGCTCCGGGCTCCTAGCGGTGGATTTCTGTATCATGTCGGCCTCCTCGAGGGGGGGGCCCGACAGCGCCGGGCCCCGAGTTTGGCGATCAGATGCCGAAAGCACCGAGGACGCCCGGCAGCGCCTGCACGGCCGTACCGAGGATGTCCTGCCAACCCTGCGGGTTGACCGACCCGTTGGTCGCCACTTCAGCAATCCGCTTCGGACCGCGCTCGATGCCCTCACACTGGATCGGGCTACGCACGCTTCCGAAGGTCTCAAAGTCGTTCCTTGCGTACATGTTCAGCTCCTTCTTTCGGTTTGAATTGACGGCAACTACGGGAGGTGAGCACCGACCGGGGCAGCCGTCGCTGGACGTCGCCCAGGGGATCGCTCATCGCGTCGATCCCCCGGACCACGTGACGCCGATTTCGCGCCACGTTCTGATCTCCTCCGAACGCAGAGGAGCAATCGCGTCAATAGACCTGCCACTGCCGCAGCGGCCCGACCGCCACCGGCACCACGTCGCTCACGTCGATCGTGTACTGATAGACTTCGCGCGCCTGGGTCAGGACCTGCGTCGGATTGAAGAAGCGGTAGGTCACGTCGTGGCAAATCGATTCCGGGCGGCAGATCACGCTCTGGTCGACTTCGACGGTGTCGAGCCGCAAGCCCTTCTTGGCGACGTCGCTGAAGATCTTCCGCGTGTTGTAGGCATTCATCGCGGAATAGTTGAGCGCACGATCCTGCGGCGAGAGACCGACATTGCGGAACTCGTTGTAGATGCGCTCGAGGAAGCCCTCAGCGCCGGCCGGCCAGGTGTCGGGGTCGGGCCCGAACAGCGTGTAGAGATCCCACTGATAGAAACCGCGCCAATCGGTCACCAGCGTCGGCACGACCGTTCCGTTGAGCAGCTTGGTCGTGTTGGTGCTGTCGACCCAGCCGGCCATCGAGACCCGCGCAACGCCGCCACGCGGCGGGAATGCCGGCGGCGTCGTCGGTCGCGCGTCGGCGTCGGCGGCGGCGGCCGATCTCGCTGTCACCACGGTGCGGGTCGTTGCGGGATCGTCGTGCGAGACTTCCTGGTGCCACAACGCCAGGATCAGTGCCGCGAAGAAGCCGAGACCGAACACGTCGAGCGGCTTGATCGCGTAGATCGGGATTGAGTCGATCGTCATCGTCCAGGTGATGGCGTCGGCGTCCGGGAAGTTGTTGCCGGAGCCGGCCGGTGTCGCGCTCTCGCCTTCGGCCTGGTTCAACAGATAGCGCGCCATGATCGCCGGATTGTACGGCGCCGAAGTATCGCCGGAGTGGTCGCGCTCCGGTCCGAACTCCGGATCGCCGCGTCCGATCAGGCTGTCGCGCCAGTTGGCGATCGCCTGCACGAAGTAGTCGCGGCGGGCTTCCTTGCCGAAATCGTAGAACAGCCTGCCGATCGGGAAGGCGAGCTGACCGGAGGACTCGGCCGCAGCGCCCTGCGGACGCATGCCCCCGCCGCAGCCGCAGCTCTTCTCGCTGGTTCGAACCGCGGGCGCCTCGTACATCGGCAGCGCTTGGGGCATTGCGACCGGAAGCGCGTTGCTCGGCATCAGTGCCGGCAGCTGCGGCGGCTGCAGCCAGGCTTGCGGCATCATGGCGGCCGACTGCATCGCCATCTGCGGCATCATCATCTGTGGCATTGCCATCTGCGGCATCGGTGCCGGCATCCAGACCATATCGCCGCCCGGATGGGGGGCGTGATAGGGATAAGGCGCGGGCGCTGCGATCTGCGCTGCGACGACACCGTGATCAGCGGGGGCCGCCATGGCCACAGGCGTCGCCGACGCGGCAGGCTGGGCCTCGCTTGGCATGATCCCGGGACTGCTTCGCAGGACCGAGCCGTCCGGCCCGAAAATGCGTGGAGCCGATGGTGCAGACATTGCTGATAGATCTCCCATGGAACCCTCTCTGGTTGCAGTTGGCTGAGCGGCGGATGACGGTTGGACGAAAGAGCGCGCGGACACTCCCCAGAAGCGGGGAGGCGCGGCCGTGGCACCCGACGGCATGACGGCGTCCGCCTGCTCGCCAAGCAGGGCGGCGACAGCCGCGGGAATATCGAGACGTCCGGCGAGACAGCGCGAGGCGCTGCCGTCATTGCGGCAAGGCACCGCGCTTTCGAGCAGCGCAGCACGGACGGCTTGCGGATCGGCCTTGCGTCCATTCTGGCGCAGGCATGAGAGCAGCAGGGCGACGACGCCGGTGACGATCGGCGCGGCGAAGCTCGTTCCGGAACGCAGGCTGATGTTGCGGACCGGCGAGGCGCCGGCGATGTTCTCGCCCGGCGCGAGGATACCGTTCTCGAGATACGCGTCGCCGAAATTGCTGAAGTGCAGCGGGGTGCCGGCGAGATCGCATGCGCCCACCGCCAGCACCGAAGCGAGGCTGCCCGGCACCTGGACGCAGCGGCAGCCGTCATTGCCCGCGGCGGCCACGATCAGCTTGCCGGCGCGTTCGCAGGCGCGGGCCGCGTCGATGAGGATGCGATCGGCCTGTCCCGTCGCGGATTGCTGGCCGCTGCTGATATTGATGACGTCGGCGCCCGCGGCGAGCGCCTGGTTGATCGCGAGCGCCAACGTGCTTTGCGAAGAGGGTTCGATCTGTCCGCCTGCATTCTCGCGATAGATCGAGAACACGGTCGCGCTGCAATTCGGCGCAACGCCGAGCACCGGGCTGCCGGGCGTGCCCATCAGCACGCTCGTGACATGCGTGCCGTGCTCGGACTGGATCATCGGCGAGGACGGCGCGACGAACTGGCCGCCCATCGCGACACGGGCCTGCCTGAGCGAGGGATGATTGAGATCGACGGGGCCGTCGATGATCGCGATCTTCACCGCGGGGGCGCCGCCCGACGCTCGCTGCCACAAGGCAGCCAGACCAGCGATGTCGGCAACTGGATTCATGAAATCAATCCCGACCGACCTGCCGCAAATCCTCGCAGCCGATCCGTCTTCCACGGCAATCTGCAATTACGCAGCGAGCGAAAAGAGCGGGATGTCGTTGCGTTGGCGATGTTGTGGCAGGTGCTTCGCGAAAGGCCTATTCGCCGTGGTGGATCAGAAAGGATCGAGCCGGGGATGGGGGCCGATCGATCCATGAGATCGATCGCTTGGGCCGAATGATCGATCAAAGGATTTAGCCGGGATCGATCTCATGGCGCGACGCACGCGCATGCGCCGTGACGCGCTGCATCATCGCGCTGATGCGCGACGCCGCGGTCGGTCGGACACGGAATTCAGGATGGCGGGATCAGCCGAGTTCGCGGCGCCGATCGGGCGCTGGCGCCGATGATGCGATCCACGGCGCTTCGCGCACGCGCCGCATCGCCTGCGCCCGGCGGGGCAGGCCGAGCTTCTGGAGCACGTGGTGGACGTGATGCTTGACAGTCGCAAGACTGAGATTGAGATCGCGCGCGATCTCTTTGTTGGACAGGCCCTGTCCAATCAGCGTGAGAACCTCGCCCTCGCGACGCGTCAGCCCCTGATCCGCATCGATCGTATCGGTCTGACGCTCCATGCAAAACAGCGCGCGCAGCAGGCCGCCGGAAATCTCGGCGCTGCAGGCGAGCCGCCCCGAGGCGACGTCCGACAGCGCGCGGCAGAGCTCATCGAAGCTGGCGTTCCGGGAAATGTAGCCGCTGAATCCGGCACGGCCGCAGCGAACCACGTCGCGCCGGTCTTCGTTGAGGCCGAGCGCTACCAGGGCGACTTCCGCATGCGCGCTCGCAATCACGCGTACTTCGTCGAGATCGATGCCCTGCGTGACATCGATCAGAATGACATTCACACTGCTTGAATCGAGTGTCTGGCGCAGGCCGGCGAGATCGGGCACCGCCGTCTCGATCGCAAATTCGGCGTGGTTCTGGAAGCTCGAGATGAGCCCCTCGCTGAACAGCCTGATCGGCGTGACGACCGCGATCCTCATCAATATCCTCGAACTTAACGAAATGGCGAATGGAAAGCCGTATGAAAGTCAACGGCACCGGCATCCAGAAAGTCATGAAGGTAAATGCGGTATGCTGCCAGAGGTTGTATTATTTCATTGTCGGGTGGAAACTACGTCCGCGATGCGCGCATGATCAAGAGGCTCAGTTCACATTCGAGCGTCGTCCGGATCGCGCGACGTGATCCGAAGTGTTGCATATCGCGACAAGACGGCGGATGCGGAGCACGTGCATGTGATGACGCGTGCAGGAATCCGGCGGCGACTTCAACGCCGTAGTCATCGACGCCTAGATATTTAGACAATTGACGCGTGCAGGGCCGGATGCTCTGTACAATATTGCGTGTTCTCCGAGCGCGAAGTGCGAGCGACGCAATGCCGCGTTTCGGATGCGCTTAATTCTGATGTAGATCGATAGGATTCCATGACGAGCCTGATGCGAGCGACAGCCTTTCTGACCCTGTTGATGGCAGCGCCCGCGTTCGCCATCGTCGGCGGCGGCGCGCCGTCGACCGACGGCGTGGCGCGCGCCGTGGTCACCATCGTCGGCTCGCGCGGCAATTTCTGCACCGGTGCGCTGATCGCGCCGAAAGTGGTGCTGACCGCGGCGCATTGCGTGCATCCCGGCGCCGACTACAAGATCGTCGAGTACGGATCGGACCGGCAGCCGAAGCTGCAGGACGTCAAGGCAGTCGCGATCCATCCAGCCTTTCGGATGCAGGCGATGACCAATCATGTCGCGACCGCCGATGTCGCGCTGCTGCAGCTCGCGGCGCCTGCCGCAGGCAAGGCGCCGGCCTTGCTCGGCATGCCCAACATTCCGATCCAGGGTGGCGGCCGTTTCACCGTCGCGGGCGTCGGCGTCACGGCGCGCGGCGACGGCAAGAGCGGCGGCAGCATTCGTGTCGCTGGCCTGATCGCGGGCGGCAAGCCCGGCACGCTGCAGATTCGTCTGGTCGATCCGGTCGGGCAGGGCGTGCGCGACGGGCTCGGTGCCTGCACCGGCGATTCCGGCGCGCCGGTGTTCGAGGACAAGCCAGGCGGGCCCGCAATCGTCGGCGTGGTGAGCTGGTCCACTGGCCCAAACGGCACCGCCGGCTGCGGCGGCATCACCGGCGTGACGCCGCTGACGCTCTACCGCGATTGGGTGATGCAGACCGCGCGGCAATGGGGTGCGAGCTTTTAGCGCGGCTCCAGTCCCGTCATCCTGAGGTGCGCGCTCTTGCGCGCCTCGAAGGATGCACGGCCCCACTGTGGCCGATTCATCCTTCGAAGCTCGCCCAGCGGCGCAAGTGCGCCGCAAGGCTCGCACCTCCAGCGACAAAGGCGAAGCCTTTGCGCGGGGATGACGGAGCGTAGAGAGCGCGCCGAACCTTAGTGCCCCGCCGCCTTGTTCGCGGCGGCGTTGTTCAGCACGATCAGGCCGTCGACGGCGACGCCGAGCTTGCTGTTGATCAGGAACGGATTGACGTCGATCGAGGCGATGCGGCCATTGGCATCCGCCATCAGGTTGGAGAGCCCGACCAGCGCCTTCACCGCCGACGGCTCGTGCAGCGCCGGCTTGCCGCGATAGCCCTTGAGCTTGACGCCGGCCTTGGTCTTCGCGATCAGCTCCTTCGCCTCGGCGGCGTCGAGCGGTGCGCCGGCAAGCGCCACGTCCTTCATCAGCTCGATATCGACGCCGCCGGTGCCGAACAGAACCACGGGACCCATCTCGGCGTCGAGCGAGGCGCCGACCACGAGCTCGAGGTCGGCCTTGACCTGCTGCGCGATCAGGATGCCTTCGAGCTTCGGGTTACCCTTCAGCTTCTTCACCCGCGCGGTGATGTCGTTGAACGCCTTCTTCACCTCGGCTGCATTGGCGAGGTTCAGCACCACGCCGCCGATATCGGACTTGTGCAGGATGTCGGGGCTGACCACCTTGGCGACCACCGGAAAGCCGATTGTCTTGGCGATCTTCACCGCCTCGGCTGCGGTCTGCGCGACCTCTTCCTTTGAGATCGGAATGCCATAGGCCTTGAGCAGCTTCTTCGAGGCAACCTCGTCGAGCGCGGCAGCGCCATTGGCCGCCTTCAGCGTCTTCTCCAGCACCGCGCGCGCGGACGGCTTCGAGCTCGACGCGATGTCGGGCACCGCCTTTCGCAGACCGGCATATTCGATCAGCGACTTGATCGCGCCGACCGCGCGGTCGAGGCCCTGCATCACTGCGATATCGGGCAGCGTCTTGCGCAGTCCCTTGGTGAATTCGGTGAAGCCGATCGACATCGCGCTGATATAGATTACCGGCTTGTTGGCGTGGCCCGCCATCTCGTTGACGATGCGCAGATTGCGTTCGCGCAGCTCGTGCGGCGCCTTCGGCAGCTCGGCATCGATGATCACGATGTCGGTGTCGGGATCGTCGATCATGATCTCGATCGACTTCATGTAGACGGAGGGATCGACCACCGCGGCGAAGCCGGCGTCGAGCGGGTTGCCGACGATGCTGCCGGGCCCGAGCATCTTGGCCAGCTGCTCCGATGCGCTCTCACTCAGCGGCGCAAAATTCAGCCCGGCGGAATAGAACGCGTCGATCAGAAGGCCACGCTTGCCGCCTGACAGCGACACGGCCGCAAGGCGGTTGCCCTTCGGCGGATCGGCATGGACGAAGCACTCGGTGGTCTCGATCAGTTCATCCAGCCCGCGCACGCGGATCACGCCCTCGCGGGTCGAGATCGCATCGAAGGTCTCGATCGAGCCGGCGAGCGCGCCGGTATGCGCCATCGCGGCGGCGCGGCCGCCTTCGGAGGCGCCGAGCTTGAGCGCGATCACCGGCTTGCCGGCGGCACGCGCGGCCTTGCAGGCGTCGCGGAACACTTTGGTGTTCCTGACGCCTTCGAGATAGACCACGATGACGCGGATGCTCGGATCGGCGGCGAAATAGCTCATCAGATCCGGCGTCTCGAGGCCGGATTCATTGCCCGTCGTGACCATGTAGCCGACACCGACACCGCGATCCTCCAGCGCCTGGCGGATCGCCATCACGATCGCACCGGATTGTCCGGCGATCGCCACTGCGCCCTGCTCCATGGTGACGATGCGGTCGTCGATATTGGTGAACAGGTTCTCGCCGGCGCTGAGATTGCCGAGGCAGTTCGGGCCGGTGACCGCAAGCCCGGTCTCCTTGATCGCCTGTTTCAGCTCGACCGCGAGCCGCTGGCTTTCCTCGTCCTGCAGCTCGCTGAAGCCGGAGGTGACGATGGTCGCCGAGCGCGCGCCGGCGGCGGCCGCGTCGCGGATCACCTGCACGGCAAAGCGGGCCGGCACCAGCACCAGCACATGATCGGGCTTCTCGGGAAGGCTGGCGAAATCCTTGTAGCAGGTGACGCCCCAAATCGCTTCGCGCTTGGCGTTGATCGGAAACAGGCCGCCGGCATATCCGTATTTGACCAGATTGTTCCAGATCCGCTCGGCGTAGTTGCCGGGCTTGTCGGTGGCGCCGACCAGCACGATGTTGCGCGGGTGCAGCATCGCGTGGATGCTCTTGACGATATCGCTGGCGTCAGCGGGCGGCGCCCATTTGTGGGAGGTATGAGATGCGGCGCTTGCGAGAGCTTCCATTGGGCCCGCCCTATCCTTGTTATCGTTGATTTCCTCTGGCCAACGGTCGGTCGCCGCAGCATGTCGTTCTTCGCTCCTTTTATGGCTGATGGACAAGGGTGGCAACTCACGCTGGCGCAAGTCAGAGCATCGCATGCAATATCCCGGCATACGCAAAATTCGTGCGGATCAGGAACCCCGTTCGAGCGGGGTCGAATCCGGTTCGATCAGGGTCGCGTGCAGTAGATAACGCTCCGGCCCCGATGTCAGCGCATCGAATGGCCAGCAGGTCGACAGCACCAGCTCATGGCGGTCGGTGAGCGGATCGATGCCGGATTGATCGAAGCGGACCACCGCGCTGCGGTCAGCCCGGTAGCGAAATGTCTTGCCGTCACTTCGCGTCACGTCGATCTCGTCACCGATTCTGACATCCTTGAGGAAACGAAAATGGGTGTCGCGATGCGCGGAATAGACCGCGACGCCCGGCTCGCCGGCATCGACGGTCTGTTCGACATGGCCGGGACCGAACGCCAGCGCCTGGCCGCTGCTGCCGGCGAGCGCGATCGCGGAGGCGTGCAGGCGCTTCACCTCGATCCGGGCCACCGGCCAGGTATCGGCCCAGCTCCATGGCTTCACGGGCTGGCCGGTCGCGATGCTGCTTGCGAAGGCACGCTCCAGCAGCAGCTGCGCGAGCAGCGCCTTGGCGTGGATATAGGCGCCCTGGCCGAACAGGATCAGGCCGATGAGGGCGAAGGCGAGGGGGAGAAGGAAGCGGCGCATTGTTGAGCCTTCCGTCATTCCGGGGCGCGAAGCGAACCCGGAATCTCGAGATTCTCAGGTGCGCAATTGCGCACCATAGTTCGATGCTGCGCATCGCCCCGGAATGACACTCGAAGAAAAAATTGGCGCGCGCGGCCCTTGGGGGACGGGTGGGAAGGCCGCGCGCGCTCTCGAAGGAGGAAGTCGAGGGGCACCTCCTCCTTTCATCCGACGTCATTGGGGCGACGTCTGACGCCGGTTGAACACCAGAAGGAGAAGGCTGACCGTGAGCAGGATCACGCCTGCGATCATCTTCAGCTCTGCATCGGTTGCGGTCTTCGGCAACTGGATCGTGCCGGGACCTTGCGTCGCGACCGGTGACCGCTTCAGCACAGCGAGCTGCACCTTGCCGTCGCCCGCTTCGGCGCGGCGGTCGGTCGGCGCGGCCGGCAGTCGCGGACGCTCGCCGAACACCTTTGCGAAATCCCAGCCGGCGGGCAGGTTGAGCGGCAGCTCGGAGAGCTTCACCGGATCGCCTTCGGGGCGGCTCGGCGTCTTGTCGACCGCGACGAGGCTGGTCAGCCGCGTCACGAGCTGATGCTCCAGCGCGAGTGCAAGGATGGTCTTGTCGGCATCCTCCGGGCTCGCCTGGCGCGTGGTGCGCGCGACCTCGGCATCCGCGATCTTGCGGCGCGCCCACAGTTTTGACAGGCCCTTGCCTTCGGCGGCGCCGGCCAGCGGCAGCGTCACGCTCCACGGACGGTCGCCGATGCGGCCCTTGATCTCGACCGAGCCGGCAAGCTTGTCGAGCTTCGCGGCCAGCACCAGCGGCTCGTCGCGATAGACGTCGGGCAGTGCGGACGGCGTCAGGTCGGCGGTCGCGTCGGAGAATTTCGCGGCGAGGTTGGTCACCGCGGGATTCTCCAGCTTGGCGAACAGGTCGCGCATGCGCTCGTCGACCTGCTCGACCGAGCCGATATGGGTGAAGGTGCCGCGGCCGAGTTCGGCGGCGCGCGTCATCAGATAGGTGTTCGGCGCCGAGCCGATGCCGACCATGAACACCCGCGAGCGGCCGCGCAGCGCGCTGATGGTCTCGAACAATTGCTGCTCGTTGCCGATGGCGCCGTCGGTCAGGAACACGACCTGGCGGACATGGTTGGCGTCGTCATGGCTGGTGTCCGACAGCGCCGCGCGCATCGCCGGCACCATCTCGGTGCCGCCGCGGGCCTGCAGCGCGCTGACGAACGACGTCGCGTTGCCGATATTGGCGCTGTTGGCGGCGACCGGCGTCGGGAACAGGACGTCCATGGTGTCGTCGAAGCGGATCACGTTGAAACGATCCGCCGGCTGCAGGCGGCCGAGCGCATACAGCAGGCTTGCCTTGGCCTGGATCATCGAGATGCCGCCCATCGAGCCGGAATTGTCGATCACGAAGATCACTTCGCGCGGCAGGGCCTTTTGTTGCGCCTGCTCGACCGAGGGCGGGGTGACGAAGGCCAGCAGGTAGTCGGAATTGCCGACATGCTCGCGGAACAGTCCGACCGAGGGCGCCTTCTCGGCGGCCGGCTTCCAGGTCAGCTCGAAATCGCGATCGGCCGGCACCGGGCCCTCGGCGAGCTTGACGATGCGCGTCGTGCTGTCGGGGGTCTCGATCCTGACCTGGTGGAAGTGGCTCTTCACCTCGCCGAGCGGGAAGCCGGCATTGAGGCGCACCGTGATGTTGGTCGGATTGACCGGCGCGTTGTCGGCGGGATCGAGCACCTCGCGCGCGATACGGTCGCGGTCCGGCACGGGATCGGTCGAGGTGGCGCCCCAGCCATTGCCATCAGCGCGGAGGTCGACGCTCTGCACCACCGGACGTGGATTGTAGCGCGGGCCGACCACCATCGGCACCCGCAGCGAGAATTCGTTGCCGTTCTGCTGCACCGGCTCCTGATATTCGATCTGCACCAGCACGGTTTCGCCAGGGCCGATATTGGCGACCGAGTTGGTGAAGATGTTCGGCCGCTCCTGCTCGGTGAGCGCGGCCTTTTGGCCATTCTGTTTGGCTTGCTCGTAGATCGCGCGGGCCTGCTGCCGCTCCTTGATGTCGCCGACCACGATGCGGTCGCCGACCACCATCTTCAGCGTGTCGACCGCGCCGCCCGCCGGTAGCGGATAGACATAGGTCGCTTCCACCCAGTCCTTGGTCGGGTTGCGGAAGATCTGGGTGACGCGGGCGCGGACGGTCGGGCCCGACACCGTGAGGTCGACATCGATGCCGAGCCTGGTTGCATCGGCATAGCCGTCGTCGGTCTTGAACAGCAGCGAGCCGGATCGCGCGTCGCCTGGCCGCAGCACCGCCTGTTGCGGCAGCTCGGCCGACCACACCGGATCGAAACTCACAAGCAGCGCCGCAAAGCCGATCACCAGCGCGGCCACACCTTCCACCAGAAAGAACAGCACAATGCGCATCCGGCGCGACAGGCGGATCTGCGGGCTGCTCTCACATGCATCGTAAATCGTCATTTTCGTCACTCCCGAGCGAGGCTTTCGCTGCCTCGCGATCATGGAGAACGGCGGTTTTGGCGCGAGCAGAATGATCGGCAATGATTGGCCGCGGCCCGGCGCGGCCCGCCGCTCGCGGAGGCGGGTTTGTGCGGTTTTGTGATGGATTGTCCGGTCTGCTAGACTGCCCAGACTCATGGGGAATCGGGCAGGAATCACGATGCCGACGCCGGACAAGCAGCTTTCCGCCGAGCAGAGCCAGCAGGTTGCGGAGACCATTCGCGAGGAAATCGCGCGCCGCCGCATCTCGCGGCAGACCTTGGCCGAGCAGGCGAAGCTCAGCCTGTCGACGCTGGAGAAGGTGCTCGGCGGCCGCCGCCCGTTCACGCTGGCGACCACCGTGCGGCTGGAGCAGGCGCTTGGCGTCTCGCTCCGCAAGCTGCCCGAGGCGATCAGTGTGGTCGCGCCTGCCAATGGCGGGATCGCACCGGACAGCCTCGGATCCTATTCGCGCCGCTCGGTGGCGCGGATCGAGGGCACCTACATCACGGTGCGTCCGTCGTTCGGCGAGAAGGGCGCGGTCTATGCTTATCGCACCGAGATCGCCTGGGACGACGCGGCATCATCGCTCGGCTTTCGCGAGGGCGAGCGACAGGACACCGACTACACCCAGTATGGCGAGGTGGCGGTGCCCAATGAATCAGGCTTCGTCTACCTCGTGACCAACCGGCACGGCCAGCATCGCGTGATCACGGTCTCGCGCCCGCGCAATTCCGGCGAGATGTACGGCATCATTACGACGTTGCTCGCCGGCCGCGGTTCGCTGCTGACGCCGGTCGCCGCGCCGATCGCGTTCCTGCCGGTGAAGAACGTGCCCAAGCCGAGCGTCGGCCGGGTGTCGGCCGACGATGCCAACTTTGCCCTCTATCGCGAGCATCTGCGCCGCACGATCGATGAGCCGTTTGCGATCTTTTTGCCGGGATAATGTCGACAGGATTACGGGGCCGGTCCCGTCATCCTGAGGAGCGCGGAACGCGCGTCTCGAAGGATGCACGGCCACCAGCCGGGCCGTCGACCCTTCGAGACGCCGCTTCGCGGCTCCTCAGGGTGACGGTGAGATAGGGGCGCGCATCGCTCTGCCGGATTTCATCCAGCCTATCACTCCGCAAGAACAACGAAGCCGCCCGAAAGGGCGGCTTCGCGATCCTGTGCCGTTAGTTCGTTGAACGGACTGAACTAGCCCCCGGTCTCCGCGCTGATGATGTCGCCGAACAGCTCCCACTGCCCGTTCTTGAACTGCATCATCTTGAGCTGCTCGACCGGGGCGAAGTCGGTCGCGCTGGTGTTGATCCGGATGCCGGGGATAAGCGTGTCGGGCGTGAAGTCCTTCAGGCTCGCGGCCTGCTTCATCACGTTCTCGCGCGTCAGATTGTCGCCGGCCTGCTTCAGCACCTGCGCCATGGTCTGCGCCGCGGCGTAGCCATAGACCAGATTGGCGTCGGACAGATTGGCGCCCGGCAGGTACTTCTCGGCGAAGGCCATGAATTTCTTCATGCCTTCATCGTTCTTCCACTGCGGATCGGACGCGTCCTTGAGGTAGCCGGCCGACAGCACGCCTTCGGAAGCCTCGAGCCCGGCGGGCTTCATGACCGCGCCGATCGAAATCGAGACGTCGGTCATCACGTGCATCGGCTTCCAGTTGAGCTCGGCGATCTTCTTGATCGCCTGCGCGGCGAATTTCGGCGTCGAGATGTTGACGAACACATCGGCGCCGGTGTCCTTCAGCTTGACGATGTGGGAATCGATCGACGGCTCGGTGGTCTCGTAGCTTTCCTCGGCGACGATCTTGACGGACGACTTGTCGAGGACCTCCTTCAGGCCGATCAGGTAGTCCTTGCCGAAATCGTCATTGGCATAGAAGATCACGACCTTGGCGTCCGGCTTGGCTTTCAGGATGTACTTGCCGAAGATCCGCGCCTCGACGCGATAGCTCGGCTGGAAGCCCATCGTCCACGGGAAATCCTTCGGATCGTTCCACTTGCTGGCGCCGGTGGCGAGGAAGAGCTGCGGCACCTTCTTGGCGTTGTGATACTTCTGCACTGCGGTCTGCGTCGGCGTGCCCAGCGCGTTGAACACCAGAAAGACCTCGTCGCTCTCGATCAGCTTGCGGATCTGCTCCACCGTCTTTGGCGGCGAGTAGCCGTCGTCATAGGAGATCCAGTTGATCTTGCGGCCGTTGATGCCGCCCTGATCGTTGATCATCTTGAAATAGGCTTCTTCGGTCTTGCCGATGACGCCGTAGGCGGAGGCGGGACCGCTATAGGCCTCGACATTGCCGATCTTGATCTCGGTGTCGGAGGCGCCGGTGTCATATTTCTTTTGGGCAAAGGCGGCCTGGGTGGAGAGCAGGCAGAGCGCCGTGGCGGCGGCCAGCAGCAACAGTTTTGTTGTTTTCATAAAGACAATTTCCTCGATTGATTTTGATTGGGGACTTAACGCAACGAACCCGCAGCCGGTCCCGACAGACGGCTATGGGGCAATTGTTGTCGCGGCGAGATCATAAGCGCGTCACGCGCGTCTTGAGATCACGCCGCGGTATCGGTTGGCTTCGGCTGGCTGAATTGCTGCCGGAGCGTCGGCTTATGAATTTTGCCTGTCGCGTTTCGCGGCAGGGCATCGATGAATTCGATCAGGCGCGGGCATTTGAACCGCGCCAGATTGGCCTGGCAATGCGCGTGAATCTCCGTCGGCGTCAGCGAGTGGCCGGGTTTCACCGCGATCACGGCCATCCCGACCTCGCCCCATTGCTCGTTGGGGATGCCGATGACGGCGGCCTCGGCCACGGCTGCCAACTGGTGCAGCACGCTCTCGACCTCGGCCGGATAGACGTTCTCGCCGCCGGAGATGTACATGTCCTTCCAGCGGTCGACGATGTAGTAGAAGCCCTCCTCGTCGATCCGCGTGGCGTCGCCGGTATGCAGCCAGCCGTCGGTGAAGGAGGAGGCGTTGGCGTCCGGCCGGTTCCAGTAGCCCGGCGTGATGTTCGGACCCTTGACCCAGAGCTCGCCGAGCTCTCCGACCGCGGCATCGCTGCCGTCGGGCCGCACGATGCGCACTTCCGTATGCAGCACCGGCTTGCCGGATGAGCCGGCCTTGCGCGCGGCATCCTCGCGGTCGAGCACCATCACCGCGGGCGAGGTCTCGGTCATGCCGTAGCCCTGTTGCAGCGCGACGCCGCGCGCCTCCCAGGTCTTGAGCAGCGGCACCGGCATCGGCGCGCCGCCGACACCGCCAATGACGAGGCGGCTGAAATCCGCTGACGCGAAGGCCGGATGCTGCGCCATGAACTGGTAAATCGCGGGCACGCCGAAGAACACGTTGATGCCCTGCGCCGGATCAGAGATCAGCTTCAGCGCCTCGCTGGGGTCGAAGGCGCGCATGATCAGCACGGTGCCGCCCGCATGCAGCACCGGGTTGGTGTAGCAATTCAGCCCGCCGGTGTGGAACAGCGGCAGCACCGTCAGCAGCACCGAGGCCGGCGAGATATAGGCGGGGCCGCCGAGATTGACGCAATTCCAGAACGTCATCCCATGCGTGATGATTGCGCCCTTGGGTTGGCCCGTGGTGCCCGAGGTGTACATGATGGTCGAGATGTCATCGAGCATGACCTCCTCGAACCGCTCGAGCGCCCTCGCCGCAGCAATGCCGGCCTCATAGGCGCCGCCGGGGCCGAGCCGCACCGCGGCAGCGACATTGCAGAGTTTGGCGACCTCAAGCGCCGTCTCGGCGAGATCGTCATCATGGATCATCACCTTCGGCGAGGCGTCGGCTGTGATGTAGCGCAGCTCGGGAACGGTGAGGCGGGTGTTGAGCGGCAGGAAGATCGCGCCGATCCGGAAGCAGGCGAACTGCACCTCCAGCGTATCCGTGGTGTTCAGCGCCAGCACCGCGACGCGATCGCCGCCGCCGACCTTGAGCTCGTCGCGCAGATAGCCCGCGAGCCGCGACACGCGGGCGTCGAGCTCCGCATAGCTGAAGCGGCGATTGCTTGCGAGATCGACAAGCGCCATCTTGTCCGGCGTCCGCCGGCGATGATGCGCGATCCAGTCGTAGTAACGAACCGGCAAATGTCCCTCCTCCGGAACGGCAGTCTTGCGCCGCCTGTTCCTGGCTCGATTGATGCCATGAATTGGCAGTGGAGGGGGCGTATTGGGATACTGTCTTGCGTTTACTGGCTGGCTTGTGCCGGGATGGAAAGCCGGTCCGGCGGGCAGCCACTCGACGCAAGTGAACAGGGAAGAATCCGGACATCGTCGGAGGCGGGAATCAACGGAGCAAGCGGATGGCAAACCCGTTCTACACCAGCGAGCATGAGGCCTTTCGCGAGGTGATGCGGCGCTTTGTTGCCAGGGAAATCGAGCCTTATGCCCATCAATGGGACGAGGAGGGCGAGTTTCCGCGCGAGCTCTACGCCAAGGCGTCCGAGATCGGGCTGCTCGGCCTCGGCTTCCCGGAAGAATATGGCGGGATCGCCGCCGACCAGTTCATGCGGATCGTGGCCTCGCAGGAGCTGGCGCGGGCCGGCGCCGGCGGCGTCTCCTCGAGCCTGATGAGCCACACCATCGGCTCGCCGCCGATCGCCCGCGCCGCCCGGCCCGAGGTGAAGGCGCGGGTGCTGCCGGAGGTACTCGCGGGCAAGAAGATCTCAGCGCTCGCGATCACCGAGCCGAGCGGCGGCTCCGATGTCGCCAACCTCCGCACCAAGGCGCGGCGCGACGGCGACCATTACGTCGTCTCTGGCGAGAAGACCTTCATCACCTCGGGCATGCGCGCCGACTACCTGACGGTCGCGGTGCGCACCGGTGGCGAGGGCCCCGGCGGCGTCAGCCTCCTCTTGATCGAGGGCAACACGCCCGGCCTGTCCCGCACCCGGCTGAAGAAAATGGGCTGGTGGGCGTCGGATACCGCGACACTGCATTTCGACGAATGCCGCGTGCCGGTCGAGAACCTGATCGGCGAGGAAGGCCAGGGCTTCAAGATCATCATGCAGAACTTCAACAGCGAGCGCATGGGCATGGCGGCGAGCTGCACCGCCTATGCGCGGGTCTGCCTCGACGAGGCGATCGCCTATGCCAAGGAGCGCAAGACGTTCGGCAAGCCAATCGCCCAGCACCAGGTGATCAGGCACAAGATCGTCGACATGGCGCAGAAGGTCGCGGCCTCGCAGGCGATGCTGGAAATGCTGGCATGGCGGCTCGGCCAGGGCGAAAGCCCGGTCGCCGAGATCTGCATGATGAAGAACCAGGCCACCCAGACCATGGCGCATTGCGCTTCCGAGGCGGTGCAGGTCTTCGGCGGCGCCGGCTTCATGCGCGGCATCAAGGTCGAGCGCATCTACCGCGAAGTCAAAGTCAACGCCATCGGCGGCGGCACCGAGGAGATCATGAAGGATCTCGCGAGCCGGCAGATGGGGTTGTGAGTGACATGTCGTCGTTCCGGGGCGCGCGCAGCGCGAACCCGGAACCTAGAGATTGAACGGATCGAGATTCCGGGTTCGCCCGCTGCGCGGTCGCCCCGGAATGACAGGAAGCAAAAATGCTCTTCACCGCCGACCATGACGAACCGCGCCGCGCACTGCAAAAGTTCATCGCGGCCGAGATCAATCCCCATGTCGACGAATGGGAGATGGCCGATATCCTTCCGGCGCATGAGCTGTTCAAGAAGCTCGGCAATCTCGGCTTCCTCGGCCTCAACAAGCCGGTCGAATATGGCGGCCAGGGGCTGGATTACTCCTACGCGCTGATGATGGCCGAAGAGTTGGGTGCCATCACCTGCGGCGGCGTGCCGATGGCGATCGGGGTGCAGACCGATATGGCGACGCCGGCGCTGGCGCGGTTCGGCTCCGACGAGGTGCGCCGCGAATTTTTGGCGCCGGCGATTGCGGGCGACCAGGTCGCCTGCATCGGCGTCTCCGAGCCCGGCGCGGGCTCGGACGTCGCCTCGATCAAGACCAGTGCCCGCGCCGACGGCGACGATTACGTCATCAATGGCGGCAAGATGTGGATCACCAACGGCACCCAGGCCGACTGGATCTGCCTGCTCGCCAACACCAGCGACGGCCCGGCCCATCGAAACAAGTCGCTGATCTGCGTGCCGATGAAGACCAGGGGCGTGCAGGTCGCGCGCAAACTCGACAAGCTCGGCATGCGCTCGTCCGATACCGCGCAGATCTTCTTCGACAATGTCCGGGTGCCGAAGCGCAACCGGATCGGCGAGGAGGGGCAGGGCTTCACCTACCAGATGATCCAGTTCCAGGAGGAGCGGTTGTGGGGCGCGGCGGCCTGCCTGAAGGCGCATGAGTATATCATCAACGAGACAATCGAGTACACCCGCAACCGCAAGGCGTTCGGCGGCTCGATCCTCGACAATCAGGTGGTGCACTTCAAGCTCGCGGAGATGCAGACCGAGGTCGAGCTGCTGCGCTCGCTAATCTACCGCGCCGGCGAGGCGCTGGTGGCCGGCGAGGACGTCACCCGGCTCGCGACCATGGCGAAACTGAAGGCCGGCCGGCTCGGCCGCGAGCTCACCGATGCCTGCCTGCAATATTGGGGCGGCATGGGTTTTACCAACGAGACACCGGTGAGCCGCGCCTATCGCGACAGCCGCCTGACCTCGATCGGCGGCGGCGCCGACGAGGTGATGCTGATGGTTCTTTGCAAGATGATGGGCACGCTGCCGGGCCTCAAGCAAAAGGGAAACGCCTGATGATCACGCTGTATCACTGCGACGCCGCGCGCTCGTTCCGTCCGCTGTGGATGCTGGAGGAGCTCGTGCTTCACTATGAGCTGAAGATGCTGCCGTTCCCGCCGCGCGTGTTCGCCAAGGAATATCTCGGCATCAATCCGCTCGGCACCATCCCGTTCATGATCGACGGCGAGACGAAGATGACCGAATCGTCCGGCATCTGCCATTACCTCGGCACCAAATACGGCCCGACGACGCTGATCGTAGGTCCCGACGAGCCGGCCTATGGCGCCTTCCTGAACTGGATGTATTTCTCCGACGCGACGCTGACCTTTCCGCAGACGCTGGTGCTCCGCTACAGCCAGCTCGAACCGGAGGAGCGGCGCAACCCGCAGGTCTCGGGCGATTATGCAAAATGGTTCCTCGGTCGGCTGCGCGCGGTCGAGGCGGCAGCGGCGAATTCGGAATTCCTCTGCGCGGAACGCTTCACCGCCGCCGACATTGCCAACGGCTATGCGCTCCGGCTCGCCGGCAATATCGGCCTCGCCAAGGATTTCGGGCCGAATGTCGCGGCCTATTGGGCGCGGCTGCAGCAGCGTGATGGCTACAAGCGCGCGGTGGCGGCGGAGCAAAAAGCCGGGCAGGAACAGAACGTTGCGCCGCGCGCGCGGCCGTAACTTCTCCGTCGTTCCGGGGCAATGCGTCGGATCGCCCCGGAATGACGACGTTCAGCGTCGGTGACAGGTTGCGAATTTGCGCTATGGTAGCTCCGCCGCAGCGGCCCAAAGAGCCGCGCGAGGAGGAACCGCCATGGACGCGATCGTGGACGCAAAGGGCGAGCAATCCGGCCACCGGATGCTGATCACGCCGGAACGGGTGTTCTATGCCGGGCTGCTCGGCCGCCCGCGCGAGCGCTGTCCCGGCGCATTCCATGTCTATGTCGCGATCCGCGACGGGTTGCATCTGTCGACCAGCGAAGGCCGCGAGTCCCATGGCGAGCTCGCCGTGACGATGCCGAACCTGCGCCACACCATCACCAGCGAATATCGCTCGGCGATCTGCGTTGCGATCGAGCCGGAGAGCGTGCCCGACGGCACGCTGGAGGCGGTCGCCCGCCGCCTGCAAGGATCGGACTCGCATCTGTTCGCGGGTCGCATCCGCGCCGCCTATGCGACGCTTGCCGAGATGCAGCATCGTGACGCGATTGCGAATGCCGAGTTCGACACGATGTGCTTCGGCGACGCGCTGCCGCAGCGCGCGCTCGATCCGCGCGTGGTGCGCGCGATCGGCCGCATCGGGCAATTCTCCGGCGAGCCGGTGACCGCGGCTGGCTGCGCCACCGAGGCCGGGTTGTCGCCCTCGCGTTTCCTGCATCTGTTCAAGGAGGAGACCGGAATCTCGTTCCGCTCCTTCCGCGCCTGGAAGCGTGCGCGGCATCTGCTGCACTTCGCCAACCAGGACATCAACCTCGCGCATCTCGCGCAGGACATCGGCTATCCCGATAGCACCCATTTCAGCCACTCGATCCGCCGCTTCTATGGCCTGAAGCCGCGCGCGATCTTCTCCGGCTCGCGCGATCTTGCGATCTACCGCACCGGGCAGGCGGCGAGCGAACGCGCACTGACATAAATGTCGCCGTCGTCCCGGCGAAGGCCGGGACCCATAACCACCGATCCCAATGAGTTTAGACGGCTGGGGCTCCAGCGGACTCAACTAACCACTGTTCGTGGTTATGGGTCCCGGGTCGCGCGGAGCCTGTCATCGGGCGGCGCTTCGCGCCGACCCGTTGGCTTGCCCGGGACGACGGTTAGAGGTTCGCGCCCTGGATCACCTCGCCAAAGCGCAGCCAGCCCGGGCCCTCGATCCGTTGCAGCTGAAGCTGCTGCAGCGGGTGATGGTTGGTCGGGCTGGTGTTGACGCGGATGCCGGGCAACAGCGTCGGGACCTCGATGTCCGTCAGATTGTTCGCCTGCGCCATGATGTTGTCGCGGGCGAAATTGCCCTTGCATTGCTCGAGCACGATCTTCAACACCTGCGCCACTGTGTAGGCGTAGAGATTATAGCCTTCCTTCGGATTGCCGTCGGGGAAGTACTTTTCCATGAAGGCGAGGAAAGTCTTCACGCCGGGGTCGTTGGCCCAGGCCGGATCGGCGACGTCCTTCACATAGGCCGACGAGATCGTGCCCTGCGACTTGTCCAGACCAACCGGCGCGATGGTCGAGGAGATCGAGGCCGCGCCGCTGGCGATGAAATGCATCGGCTTCCAGCCGAGCTCATAGATCTTGCGGATCGACTGCGCGCAGAACTTTGCCGTGGTGCCCGAGATCAGCACATCGGGATTGGCGCCGCGCAGCGTAACGATCTGGGAATCGATCGTGGGATCGGTGACCTCGTGCGAGGCGACCACGGCTGATGTCGCGAACCGCTCGCCCAGCACATCCCTGGCGCCGGCGACGAAATCCTTGCCGAGATCGTCGTTCTGGTAGAGCACCGCGAACTTCGCGTCCTTGTTCTGGCTCAGCGCATATTTGACGAATACCTGCGCCTCGGTCCGCGCGCTCGGAGCAAAGCCCATGGTCCAGGGATAGCTCTTGTAGTCGCCCCATTTGTCGCCGTTCACCGACAGGAACAGATGCGGCACCTTAGCGGCGTTGATGTATTTGACGACGGACGAGTTCGGCGCGGTGCCGAGCATGTTGAACAGGAAGGCGACATTGTCGCTTTCGATCAGGCGGCGCACCTGCTCGACCGTCTTCGCTGGATTGAACGCGTCGTCGTAATAGATGTACTTGATCTGCCGACCGGCGATGCCGCCCTGCTCGTTGAGCATCTTGAAGTAGGCTTCCTGGCAGCGCGCCTGCACGCCGAGCGCTGACACCGGTCCGCTGAGCGAGGTGGTGCTGCCGATCCTGATCGCGGTCGCGGTGACGCCGGGCGTGTCCTCGGCAAGCGAAGGCCGCAGGCCTGCAGCTGCGGCAAGGCCAGCGCCTGCCGCGCCGGTGAGCCATGTGCGCCGGTTGATCGAGACCATGACGTTCTCCCCGTGATGCCGGCTTGTTGCGCCGCTTCTGCTTGGCGAGCAGAGCCTATGCGTCGTGCGGTCTTACGTCTTGTGTTAACCGGCTGGCGGCGAATTGCTGCGCGGGCGCATCGACTTAGCCAGTCAACGCAAGATGGCGCGACGGCAAAGTTCTCATCATGGGAAAACCAACGGCGCATGTGCGCTGCAACCCGGACAAGCGAGACGCCATGAGCGACAAGGCCGTCATCACCTGCGCGCTGAACGGCGTGCTTACCGACCCGAAGCAGCACAACGTCCCGGTGACGCCGGAACAGATGGCGCGCGAGGCCAAAGCCGCGTTCAACGCCGGCGCCAGCATCATGCACATCCATCTGCGCCAGCAGGAGCCGAACAAGGGCCACCTGCCGTCATGGGATGTCAGCATCAGCAAGGAGATCCAGCAGGCGATCCGCGAGGCTTGCCCGGGCGTGATCATCAATCACACCACGGGGACCTCGGGCCCGAACTACCAGGGCGCGCTCGACTGCGTGCGCGAGACCAGGCCCGAGATCGCCGCCTGCAATGCAGGCTCTCTGAACTATCTGAAGGTCAAGGCCGACAACACCTGGGCGTGGCCGCCGATGATGTTCGATAACGCGGTCGAGAAGGTGCAGGACTATCTCGATGTGATGAAGGTGGCCGGCACCATCCCCGAATTCGAATGCTTCGATGTCGGCATCGTGCGCTGCGTCGGCATGTACCGGCAGACCGGCATGTATTCCGGGCCGCTCGAATACAATTTCGTCATGGGCGTCGCCTCGGGCATGCCGGCTGATCCGGAGCTGCTGCCGATCCTCTTGAAGCTGAAGATGCCGGACGCGCATTGGCAGGTCACCGCGATCGGCCGCGCCGAGATCTGGCCGCTGCACCAGCGCGCCGCCGACCTCGGCGGCCATCTGCGTAGCGGGCTCGAGGACACGTTCTATCTCGGCGACGGCACCAAGGTGACCTCGAACGGGCAGCTCGTCGAAGGCCTCGCCGCCTGCGCGCGCCGTGCCGGCCGCGAGATAGCGAGCCCAGCAGAAGCGCGGCAGATCTTTGGGGTCAGGCACTGATCGTCAACCCCGCCGTCATTGCGAGCGAAGCGAAGCAATCCATCTTGCCATCGGAAGGATTGCTTCGTCGCTTCGCTCCTCGCAATGACGACGGAGGAGGAGCCACATGGACAACCTCTTAGCAACCGGCGGCGTCACCGGGCCGGGTCGTATCGGGCGGGTCGCGATCGGCGACCTCTTGAAGCGCGCCGCGCGGCGGTTTCCGGATCGTGTCGCGCTGACCGACGGCAACAGGCAGGTCAGCTTCACCGAGCTCGAACGCGACGCCAACCGCTTTGCCAATCACCTGGTGCAGCGCGGGCTGAAGCCGGGCGAGAAGATCTCGACCATCTGCAACAACTCCGTCGAGTTCGTCAAAGCGCTGTTCGGCATCCACCGCGCCGGCCTGGTCTGGGTGCCGATCAACACCATGCTCGGGCCGTCCGACATGGACTACATCCTCGGCCATGCCGAGGTGCGCTTCGCCATCATCGATGACAATCTGCACGCTCAGGCCGACCGGCGCGCCGCACTGGAAGCGCGCGGCATGGAGATGATCGCAATCGACCTGACCGGCAATGCCGGCAAGACCGGGTTGCAAAGCTTCAACGATCTCCTGGAAGGGCAATCCGACATCGAGCCGGAGGTCGAGATCAACGACCGCGATCTTGCGATGATCATCTACACCTCGGGCACCACCTCGCGGCCGAAGGGCGCGATGCACTGCCACCTCGCCGTTGTCATGGCCGTGATGAGCAACTGCATCGAGATGCAGCTCTCGCGCGATGACGGGATCACCGGGCAGTTTCCGCTGTTCCACTGCGCCGGCCACGTGCTGCTGCTCAGCTATCTCTCGGTCGGCGGCCGAATGGCATTGATGCGCGGCTTCGATCCGGTCGTCTGCATGGAGGCGATCGTTCGCGACCGGCTCACCGTGTTCGTCGGCCTGTCGCTGATGTATCAGGCGATCCTCGATCATCCGCGCCGACGCGAATACGACCTGTCGGGCCTGCGCTGCTGCATCTACACCATGGCGCCGATGGGCAAGCCGCTGCTCGAGCGCGCGATGGCGGACATGTGCCCGAACTTCGTGCTGTCCAGCGGCCAGACCGAGATGTATCCGGCAACGACGATGTCGCGGCCGGAGGTGCAGCTCGACCGTTTCGGCAACTACTGGGGCGAGTCGCTTGTTGTCAACGAGACCGCGATCATGGACGACAACGGCAACCTTCTGCCGCGCGGCGAGATCGGCGAGCTGGTGCATCGCGGACCTAATGTGATGATGGGGTACTACAAGGACGTCAAATCGACCGAGGAGGCGCGCAAGTTCGGCTGGCACCATACCGGCGATCTGGCCCTGATCGACGGCAATGGCGAGGTGCTGTTCCTCGACCGCAAGAAGGACATGATCAAGTCGGGCGGCGAGAACGTCGCCTCCGTCAAGATCGAGGAGACCTTGCTGGCGCATCCCGCCGTGCAGAACGCCGCCGTGGTCGGCCTGCCGCATCCGCAATGGGGCGAGGCGGTCTCCGCCTTCGTCAAGCTGAAGCCCGGCGCGGTGGCCGACGAGGCCGGTATCGAGGCGCATTGCAGAAAGCATCTCGGCGGCTTCCAGGTGCCGAAGCTGGTGCGTATCCTCGAGGAAATGCCGATGACCGCGACCGGCAAACTGCGCAAGGTCGAGCTGCGGCAGCAATACAGTGCATATTTCGACGGAAAGAGCGCATGATGATGGCTATCTCCACCCTCGTCATTCCGGGGCGCGCGAAGCGCGAACCCGGAATCTCGCGCAACAACCTCGAGATTCCGGGTTCGATGCGTTCGCATCGCCCCGGAATGACGGAGCAAGTTTGATGGCCATTATCGAGAACACGATTTCCACCGGTAGCGCCGGCTTCCAGGGCAATCGCGACGGCATGCTGGCGCTGATCGCCCGGATGCGGGGGTTGGAGGAGCGCACGCGCGCGGCGTCTGCCGCGGCCAAAGACCGCTTCCACAAGCGCGGCCAGCTGTTGCCGCGCGAGCGCGTTGCGCTGGTGCTCGATCCCGGCTCGCCCTTCCTCGAGCTGTCGACGCTCGCGGGCTACATGTTCGACGTGGCTGACGCCGACAAGAGCGTACCTGGCGGCGGGCTGGTCGCCGGCATCGGCTTCGTCTCTGGCATCCGCTGCATGGTCAGCGCCAATGATGCCGGCATCGACGCCGGCGCGCTGCAACCCTATGGCCTCGACAAGACGCTGCGGGTGCAGGAGCTCGCGCTGGAGAACAAGCTGCCCTATGTGCAGCTGGTCGAGAGCGCCGGCGCCAATCTGCTGCGCTATCGGGTCGAGGACTTTGTCAGAGGCGGCAATATCTTCCGCAATCTCGCGCGGCTGTCGGCGGCGGGGCTTCCTGTCGTCACCGTCACCCATGGCTCCTCGACCGCGGGCGGCGCCTACCAGACGGGCCTCTCCGACTACATCGTGATGGTCCGCGGCCGCACCCGCGCCTTCCTGGCCGGGCCGCCTTTGCTGAAGGCCGCTACCGGCGAGATCGCGACCGAGGAGGAGCTCGGCGGCGCCGAGATGCACACCTCGATCTCGGGCCTTGGCGACTATCTCGCCGAGGACGACCGCGATGCGCTGCGCATCGCGCGCGAGATCATGGCCAAGCTGCCATGGGACCGTCCTTGGGACCGACCGGCGTCCGAACCCGCCGCGTTCAGGCCGCCGCGCTATGACGCCGAGGAGCTGCTCGGCATCATGCCGATGGACCACAAGCGCCCCGTCGACATGCGCCAGGCGATCGCGCGCTTCATCGACGATTCCGACTTCACCGAATTCGGCGCCAATTACGGCCCGGCGACGGTTTGCGGTCATGCCCGCATCGAAGGGCAGGCGATCGGCATCATCACCAACAATGGCCCGCTCGACGTGCCCGGCGCCAACAAGGCGACGCACTTCATCCAGGCCTGTTGCCAGTCGCGCACACCGATCCTCTATATGAACAACACCACCGGCTACATGGTAGGCAAGGCCTATGAAGAGGCCGGCATGATCAAGCATGGTTCGAAGATGATCCAGGCGGTGACGTCGGCGACGGTGCCGCAGATCACGCTGTATTGCGGCGCCTCGTTCGGCGCCGGCAATTACGGCATGTGCGGCGGCGGCTTTCATCCGCGCTTCTGCTTCTCCTGGCCCAACGCCAAGACCGCGGTGATGGGCGGCGAGCAGGCCGCCGAAACGATGGCGATCGTGACCGAAGCCGCTGCCATCAGGCGCGGCAAGCCGATCGAGAAGGAGAAGCTG
The DNA here is from genome assembly GCF_000426785.1 of Bradyrhizobium sp. th-b2. NCBI lineage: Bacteria > Pseudomonadati > Pseudomonadota > Alphaproteobacteria > Hyphomicrobiales > Nitrobacteraceae > Bradyrhizobium > Bradyrhizobium sp. th-b2. The sequence continues at coordinate 45,695 of NZ_AUGA01000013.1, read as the reverse complement.
GAGGCGATGAAGGCGCAGATCACCGGCGTGTTCGACAGCCAGATGGACGTATTTTCGACCAGCGCCCGCGTGCTCGACGACGGCGTGATCGATCCGCGCGACACCCGCAGCGTGCTCGCCGACGTGCTGGCGATCTGCCGCGAGGCGGAGGCGCGCACCCCGCAGCGCATGCAGTTCTCGGTGGCGCGGCCATGAGCGGGGCAATCGTGAAGCGGACACCGTTCTTCAAGATCCTGATCGCCAACCGCGGCGAGATCGCGCTGCGCATCATGCGCACGGCGCGGCGGCTCGGCTATGGCGTCGTCGCAGTCTATTCGGATGCCGATCGCGATGCGCTGCATGTGCGCGAGGCGGATCAAGCGGTGCGGATCGGCGAGGCGCTGCCGGCGCAATCCTATCTGAAGATCGACACGATCATCGCAGCCGCCAAGGCGAGCGGCGCCGGCGCGGTGCATCCGGGCTACGGCTTCCTCGCCGAGAACGAGGACTTTGCGCAAGCGTGCCGCGATGCCGGGCTGGTGTTCATCGGGCCGTCGCCGGAAGCGATCCGTGCGATGGGGAACAAGGCCGGCGCCAAGGAGATCATGCAAAAGGCCGGCGTGCCCTGCGTGCCCGGCTGTCAGGGCGCCGATCAGGGCGATGCCGTGATGCTGACGGAGGCCAAGGTGATTGGTTTCCCCGTGATGATCAAGGCGGTCGCCGGTGGCGGCGGCCGCGGTATGCGGCTCGTCGCGGACGCCGCGGCATTTCCGGACGCGCTGCGCAGCGCGCGGTCGGAGGCGCAGGGCGCGTTCGGCGATCCCACCGTGATCCTCGAGCGTGCGATCGTCGATCCCCGCCACATCGAGATCCAGGTGTTCGGCGACCACTATGGCAACGCCATCCATCTCGGCGAGCGCGATTGCTCGGTGCAGCGGCGGCACCAGAAGCTGATCGAGGAGGCGCCGTCGCCAGCGGTGACGCAGGAGCTGCGCGCACGAATGGGTGCGGTCGCCGTGCAGGCCGTCAAGGCGATCGGCTATGAGGGCGCCGGCACGCTGGAATTCCTGCTCGATCGTACCGGCAATTTTTACTTCATGGAGATGAACACGCGGCTGCAGGTCGAGCATCCCGTCACCGAGGCGATCACCGGGCTCGATCTGGTCGAGCTGCAGCTCCGCGTCGCCGGCGGCGAGCCGCTCGGTGTGAAGCAGGAGGACATCACGTTCTCCGGCCACGCCATCGAGGTGCGGCTGTGCTCGGAAGACGCCGGGCATGACTTCATGCCGCAATCCGGCACGATGGCGCGCTGGCAGATGCCCGATGACATCCGCGTCGAGCACGCGCTGCAATCAGGCTCGGAGATTCCGCCGTTCTATGATTCGATGATCGCCAAGGTCATCAGCCATGGCGCGACCCGCGGCGAGGCGCGCGGCAAGCTGATCTGCGCCCTGGAACAGGTCACGGCCTTCGGCGTCACCACCAATCAGGGTTTCCTGATCGACTGCCTGCGCCATCCGGTGTTCGCCAAGGGCGAGGCAACCACGGCTTTCATCGGCAACAACCGCGATGCGTTGCTGGCGCCGCGGCCGGATCGGAGCAGCGACCTCGCGCTGGCGGCGCTGCTGCTCTACGTCACCAATCCGCACGCGCCGCCCTGGCAGCGCGGCCGGTCGCTGTCGGCGACATTCCCGCTCGGCCTACGGATCGATCTCGGCCACGGCGTCCAGGAGATCGAGATTTTTCGCGAGCGCGACGGCAGCTACGTCGCGACCCGCAATGGCGATCGCTTCAACTTCGCGATCGACGAGCTGGATCAGGACAGCATCCGCTTCCACCACGACGGCTTGATGGAGCAGGCCAAGTTCCTGCGCGACGGCGATCGGCTCTACATCCTCCACCGTGGCGTCGCGCTGTCGGCGCGCGATCTCACGCTCGCCCCGCCGGAGAGCGCGTCGGCCGCCGGCGGCGACGGCAAGGTCCGCGCCGCCATGAACGGCCGGGTCGTCGCGGTGCTGGTGAAGGCGGGCGACAAGGTCGCAGCTGGCCAGCCGGTGATGACGCTGGAGGCGATGAAGATGGAGCACGTCCACACCGCCGGCGTCGCGGGCACGGTGTCGTCGATTGACGTCGCCGAGGGCGAGCAGGTGACGACGGGGAAGATCGTGGTGGAGATCGAGGCGGCCGCATAACAGCTGTCGTCCCGGCGAAAGCCGGGACCCATAACCACCGATGCTGATTGCTGAAGCGCGCTGGGGCCGCAGCTCGTTGCAACAACCGACATTTGTGGCTATGGGTCCCGGCCTTCGCCGGGACGGCACTGCATTATTGACTAATCCGCCCGGTCCCGTCATTCAGCCAGCAGGCGACCTGATGACCCGTGCCCACCGTTTGCAGCACCGGGCGCTCCGTTTTGCAGCGGTCGATCGCGTAGCGGCAGCGGGTGTGGAAGGCGCAGCCTGAGGGCGGGTTGATCGGGCTCGGCACGTCGCCGTCGATCATCGGTGCGAGCCGCTTGGCCTTGGGGTCGGCGACCGGCACGGACGCAAGCAGCGCCTGGGTGTAAGGATGGCGCGGATTGGCGAACAACTCGTGCTTGTCCGCGATCTCGACGATGCGGCCGAGATACATCACCGCGACGCGGTGGCTGATATGGGCAACGACCGCGAGGTCGTGCGCGATGAAGAGGTAGGAAAAATTCTGCTGGCGCTGCAGGTCGATCAGCAAATTGATCACCTGCGCCTGGATCGAGACATCGAGCGCGGAGACCGGCTCGTCGCAGACGATCAGCCGCGGGCCAAGCGACAATGCGCGCGCAATGCAGATGCGCTGGCGCTGGCCGCCGGAGAATTGATGCGGAAAATTCTTCATCTGGTCGGGCCGCAGGCCGACCTGCTGGAACAGTTCCGCGACGCGCTCCTGCTTCTTCGCGCCGGTGGCGAGGCCGTGCACAATCAGAGGCTCGCCGACAATGTCGCCGGCCGTCATGCGCGGGTTGAGCGAGGCGAACGGGTCCTGGAACACGATCTGCATCGAGCGGCGGTAGGGCCGCAGCGCGGTCTTGCTGAGCGGCGCGATGTCCTCGCCATCGAGCTTGATCGCGCCGCTGGTCGGTTCGACCAGCCGTAGCACGGTGCGCGCCACCGTCGACTTGCCGCAGCCGGATTCGCCGACCAGGCCGAGCGTCTCGCCCGCGCCAAGCGCAAAGCTGACGCCGTCGACGGCATGCACGGTGCCGACCTGGCGGCGCAGCACGCCGCCGCGCACCGCGTAATGCTTGACGAGATCGGTGACCTCGAGGAGCGGGCGCTGCTCGGTCATGACGCCTCCGTCATCTCGCCGGCGCGCCAGCATGCCGCCCAGTGATTGCTCTTGATCTCATCGAGCGGCGGATACTCTTGGCGGCAGCGGTCGATCGCGAGCTTGCAGCGCGGCGCGAAGGCGCAGCCGGGCGGCAGATTGGTCAGCGACGGCACCATGCCGGGAATTTCGGTCAGCCGCGCATCGGTCTTCGCGCCGAGCGCGATTACCGCGGGCATCGAGGCCATCAGCCCGCGCGTGTAGGGGTGCAGCGGCGTCTCGAACAGCGCCTCGACGGTCGCTTCCTCGACCTTCTTGCCGGCATACATCACGATCACGCGCTGCGCGGTCTGCGCGACGACACCGAGGTCATGGGTGATCAGGATCAGCCCGGTGCCGAGCCGCTTCTGCAGATCGACGATCAGCGCGAGGATCTGCGCCTGGATGGTGACGTCGAGCGCAGTGGTCGGCTCGTCCGCGATCAACAGCGCCGGCCGGCACGCCAACGCCATCGCGATCATGGCACGCTGGCGCATGCCGCCGGACAGCTGATGCGGATATTCTTGCGCGCGGCGCTCCGGCTCGGGGATGCGCACCAGCCGCAGCATGTCGACCGCCTGTTTCCAGGCCTCCTTGCTGCTCACCTTCTGATGCAGACGCACCGCCTCGATGATCTGGTCGCCGATCCGCATCACCGGATTGAGCGATGTCATAGGCTCCTGGAAGATCATCGAGATGCGGTTGCCCCTGATGTCGCGCATCGCGGCATCATCGAGCTTCAAGAGGTCGGTGCCCTCGAGCGTGACCGAGCCGCCGACGATGCGACCGGGCGGATCGGGCACCAGGCGCATGATCGAGAGCGCGCTGACGCTCTTGCCGCAGCCGGATTCGCCGACGATCGCGAGCGTCTCGCCGCGGCCGACCGAGAACGAGACGTCGTCGACCGCGCGGAACAGGCCGGAATTGGTGAAGAACACCGTTTGCAGGTTCTTCACATCGAGAACCGTATCGAGCGTAACAGCCTCGCTCATCAGCCCCGCTGCCTCGGATCGAGGATATCGCGCAACGCGTCGCCGAACAGATTGGTGCCGAACACCGCGAGGCTGATGGCAATGCCGGGGAAGATCACCAGCCACGGCGCGGTGCGGACGTATTCGGCTGCGGATTCCGACAGCATGCGACCCCAGGAGGGATAAGGCTCGGGAATGCCGAGGCCGAGGAACGACAGCGACGCCTCGGTCAGGATGGTCGAGCCGAGTTGCGCGGTGGCGAGCACGATCAGCGGTGCGATGGTGTTCGGCAGCACATGGCGCAGCGCAATCCGCGTCTCGCTCATGCCGATCGATTTGGCCGCCTCGACGAACGGCTGTTCGCGCAGCGCCAGCGTGTTGGCGCGGATCACGCGGGCAACCGTCGGGATCAGAGGAATCGCGATCGCAAGGATCACGTTCGGCAACGAGGGGCCGAGCGCCGCGGTCATGACAAGCGCGAGCACCAGCAGCGGCAGCGATTGCAGGATGTCGGTCACCCGCTGGAACACGAGATCGACCCAGCCGGCGAGATAGCCGGAGGTGAGACCTACGATCACGCCGAGTGTGGCGCCGAGGGTCGTGGAGCCGATGCCGACCGCGAGCGAAATCCGTGCGCCATGGACGATGCGGCTCCAGACGTCACGGCCGAAGGAATCGGTGCCGAACCAGTGCAGCATGGAGGGGGCGGCCAACCGGTGCGCGGAATCGACGCTGAGCGGATCGTAGCGGCTGATGACGTTGGCCGATAGCGCGGTCAGCACGAACAGCAGCATGATGATCAGGCCGATGGTGCCTAGCACGTGGCGCTGCGCGAGGAAGGCAACCCGCCCCCAGCCGCCGGTGGCGTTGGCCCCGGCGCGTCGCAGTTCACTTTCGAAATTGATCGTCGCCATCGGGCTCTCTATTTGAGCATGATCTTATCGGAAAACCGGTTCCCACTTTTCCGGATCATGCTAGTCCCCAAACCGGATGCGCGGGTCGATCGCCGCATAGAGCATGTCGACAGTGAAATTCACGACAACCACAACCACCGCGATGAACATCACGAGGTTCTGCACGATCGGGTAGTCGCGCCAGCGCAGCGCCTCGACCAGGAAGCGGGCGATGCCGGGGATGTTGAACACGGTTTCCGTCACGATCAGGCCGCCGATAAGGAACGCGGCCTCGATGCCGATCACGGTGATGACCGGCAGCACTGCGTTCTTCAGCGCATGGTGATAGTTCACGGAGGCCTCGGAGGCGCCCTTGGCGCGCGCGGTGCGGATATAGTCCTGGCGCAGGATTTCCAGCATCGAGGAGCGGGTGATGCGCATGGTCAGTGCCGCGCTGCGGAAGGCGACTGCCATCGCCGGCACGGCATAGATCGCGAGTGCCTCGGTCCAGGTTTTCGGGTTGGGGTTGAAGATCGGCATCGTGCCGAACAGCGAGACCGAGGCCATCAGGACCAGCAGGCCGAGCCAGAACGACGGCAGCGACAGGCCGCTGAGGCTGACCACGCGCAGCGCGTAGTCGAGCTTTGAACCCTGGTGCACGGCGCTGATGACGCCGAGCGGGATGCCGATCGAGGCCGAGAACAGCAGCGCCAGCCCTGCAAGCCGCGCGGTGATCGGAATCCGCGGCAGGATTTCCTCCAGCGCCGGCTTCTCCGAGACGTAGGAATAGCCGAGGTCGCCCCGCAGCAGGCCGCCGATCCAGTGCAGATACTGGATCACGATCGGCTGGCTCAGGCCGAGCTCGCGCTCGAGATTAGCCTTGTCGGCGGGATCGACGAAGCCCGCGGCGTCGAACAGGATGTCGACGATGTTGCCCGGAACGACCCGCAGCAGCACGAAGATGATGACCGAGATCCCGAACAGGGTCACGAGCATCAGGAACAGCCGCCGCACGATATAGGCAAACACCCTGGCTCTCTCCCTGGTCTCGAATCTTCTTCGCGCTACTTGTCCAGCCAGACGTCTTCGTAACGATAGCCGTTATAGGAGCTGTTGGACATGATCGTGACATTCTTTACGTAAGGCTGCCAGCAGGTGCCGGTGCGGGCATGGAAGATGATCGGACGCGCGACGTCTTCCTGCAGCTTCTTGTCGATCTCCCAGACCAGCTTCTTGCGCTTGTCGAGGTTGGTCTCTTCCGACTGCTGGTCGAACAGCTTCTCGATGTCCTTGTTGCAATAATTGGTGTAGTTCCGCTCCGAGCCGCAGGCATAGTTCTCGTAGAAGGACTGATCGGGCTCGTCGACGGCATTGCCGGTGAGGTTGAGGCCGAGCGAATAGTCCTTGCGCGCGATCTTCGGGAACCACTGCGCGGTGTCGACGACGTCGAGCTCGGCGTCGATATAGATGCTCTTGATCTGGTCGATCAGGATGATCGCAGGATCGCGGTAGACCGCGATGTTGCGGGTCGACACCTTGATCTGCAGGTGCTTGTCCGGGCCATAGCCCGCCTTCTGCATCAGCTTGCGGGCTTCCTCGCGGTTCTTCTCGATGTCGGGACCGTAGCCGGGGATCGATTCAAGCATGTCCTTGGGCATCGCCCACAGGCCGTCCGGCGCTGGCTCCATGGTGCCGCCGATATCGCCTTGGCCCTCGAACATGATCTGGATGAACGCCTTGCGGTCGAGCGCCAGCGCCAGCGCGCGGCGGATGTCGATGTTGTCGAACGGCGGTCCGCTCGAATTGATGATGATGTTGGTGGAGACGTTGTTCGGTTCCACCACGCAGACGGCATTGGGCGCCTGCGACTTGACGTCCTTGAGCAGCGGGATCGAGACCTCGGTCGGGAATGTCATGTCGAACTTGCCCGAGACGAAACCGAGGATCGCCGTCGAGCGGTTGGTGATGATGGTGAACTCGATGCCGTCGAGATAGGGCAGGCCCTTCTTGAAGTAATCGGGGTTCTTGGCGAGCTTGATCGATTCGTTGGCCTTGAACTCGACGAACTTGAACGGCCCGGTGCCGACAGGCTTGGTGCGCATGTCGCCTGGCGACACGTGGCAGGGATAGATCGGCGTATAGCCCGAGGCGAGCAGCGACAATAGCGCGGGCTGCGGCCGCTTCAGCTTGAACGACGCCTCGAGGTCACCGTTGGTCGTGACCTCGTCGACCTGGTCGTACCAGGATTTTCGCGGATTCTGCCGAAATTTCTGCTGCGACTTGCCCATCAGCATGTCGAAGGTGCATTTGACGTCGGCCGCCGTGAGCGGCTTGCCGTCGTGCCATTTCACGTCCTTGCGCAGCTTGAAGGTGAGCGTCTTGTTGTCGCCGCTCCAGGCCCAGCTCTCCGCAAGCTCGGGCCGGATCGTGCTGGCGCTGTTCTGGGCGATGTGCTGGTCGAAAATCACGAGATTGCTGAAGATCGGCATGAACGGCACGTTCAGCGAATAGGTCGCGCCCTCGTGGATCGAGGCGCTGCCGGGACTGTCGCGGTGATAGATCCTGAAGATGCCGCCTGATTTCGGCTCGGCTGCGAGTGAAGCGCCGCTGTTAGTCAGCACAGACAACACCGCGACGGCCAGCGCTTGCACGCTCCGCATGGTCCCTCCCACATTTCGGTCTCAATGGCCGATTGGCATCGACGATACCACGGTGACGCTGTCGGGCAACCAGCGAGGCTCGCGAAGGGATTGGCAATTCGGATGACGCCAGAGCATTAAAAATATCCAGGGACCGGGAATAATGCGTGTGATTACGGGGAACCTTGCGTGTTTTGCTATGCAGCGGCGAATCCCCGTTCGAATTTGGTTGCTGATGCCGAGGCGTGCGGAGTGAACGGTCTGCAAACAGCGACAGTTTGTCGCCGGTTGCGAGTGTGGCCGTCGACATGTTCTCCGTCATCCTGAGGTGCGAGCGGAGCGAGCCTCGAAGGATGCACGGCCACTAGTCGGGCCGTCGATCCTTCGAGACGCGCGCAAGAGCGCGCTCCTCAGGATGACGGTACAACAGGTACAGCATTCGCATCACTCCGCCGCCTGCGACGAGGGTGGGCTCACGCTGGCGACGCCATCCGCCTCGGTCGCCGAGATCGTGGTGCGGATCATCAGGCGGCCCTCATGCGCCGGCCAGGGGCGGCCGCGATGCATGGTGGCGCGATTGTCCCACATCACGACATCGCCCTGCTTCCATTGGTGCAGATAGCTGACGCCGGGCGCGGTCGCAGCCTCCGTCAACTGCGCGATCAGCGCCTTGCCGGCCTCGGCATCCATGCCTTCGACGCCATAGGCGTGGGAGGCGAGATACAGCGCGCCGCGGCCGTTGACGGGATTGCGCCAGACCATGCGCCAACACACCGGCGGCAGCGCATCGGTTTCCTCGGATGTTGCGAGCCCGGTGGCCACCTTGCTGCGCGAATGTGCGTAGGAGTGCCAGGCGAACGAATTCTCCAGCCGCTTTGCCACGTCCTTGTCGAGCCGCTCGAAGGCAAGCCGCATCGAGACGAATTCGGTCTCGCCGCCATGTTCGGGGATGATGCGCGCGGACAGGATCGAGGTCAGCGCCGGCACGCGCTTGAACGAGGAGTCGGTGTGCCAGAGCTGGTTGGCCCTGGCGCGCAGCTGCTGCCGATGATCCGACGGAACCACCTGGCCGTCGGGCCCGAAGGTCGAGAGGATCACGAAATGCGAGCCGGTGCCCATCGAACCGACCTTGGTCACCTCGGGCGGGCCGAAGCGGCGCGAGAAGGCGAGCTGGATGTCGTCATCGACCTGCTGGCCGCGGAACACCAGCACCGAATGTTCCTCGAACGCCGCGCGCACGGCCGCATAGGCGGCATCGCTGGCGGCAACATCTGACAGCGTGACGCCACGCAGTTCGGCTCCAAACCCCTGACGCAGTGGGATCACGTCCATCGGCACATCCTCCCTGACTTTTCTTGTTGATGTGAGGTTAGGGGAAAAGCCCGCCAGCGGCAACGCGAGGCGCGGCACCTCACCCCATCGCGATCAGGTTGTGCCGCTTGCGCCGGTCGATGACCTCGATGCGATGCGTGATGAAGGCGAACAGCGCCCAGCTGGAGTGGAAGGCGACGCCGGCCAGAATGACGATGGTTCCAGGAATCGGGCCGATCGAGGCACGGTCCAAGATCTCGCTCATCATGGTCAGCGGCAAGGGATGGATCGCAAGCTTGCCGTAGTATGCGATGGCCTGGATTGCGAAGATCCAGCCATAGGTCCGCCGCAGCCGCCGGCCGATCGCCCTGACATAGCTGATGTGATAGCGGGGGTGGCGATAGTCGTTGGCCAGCAACTCGGTCCAGGCCGAGTTCGGCGAGGGGCCTTCGCCGCGGATCATCGGCGCGTAGAAATCGGTTTCGAGCAACCGGGCGCGGGCGCGCCAGACGCTGAAATAGCGATAGCGCCGCGCCTCGAACAGCAGGAACACGGTCACCAGCAGCCCGACCAGCACCATCGGCAGTGGCGAGGATTCCGCGCTGCTGTAGGTCGCCGACAGCGCGATCCCGGTCGTGACAACTGCCCAGTTGGTCGAGCTGTCGAGGCGGGTGCGCCAGACGGTGCTGCGGTAGACCTCGCCGCGATAGAGGTGGGCGAGAGCGCCGATCTCGGCGGCGGTGAATTCGAGCTTTCCGGGCTGTACCGGCTCGGGCTCGCGCGGCTGGGGCGACGGCATGGCGGCCTCCGGCGAAGCTGGCTTGCGATTGCCGAGCATAGCGCGAAATCCGCGCGACGGGCGAGTCCGTTGCGCCCTCCGGTCTGCCTCGCAGCATCGCTCCGGTCCGCCGCATCGACCGCTCAGACGATCCGCGAGGTCTTGTTGCCCCAGTAGCGGTCGCGCAGCAGGCGCTTGTAGAGCTTTCCGGTCGGCAGCCGCGGCAGCTCGGCCTCGAAATCCACCGAGCGCGGCACCTTCTGGCGCGACAGCGCGCCGGTGCAGAATGCGATCAGCTCCTCGGCGAGTTCAGGCCCCGGCGCGATGCCGTCGGCCGGCTGCACCACCGCCTTCACCTCCTCGCCGAGATCGACATTGGGCACCCCGAACACCGCGGCGTCGGCGACCTTGGGGTGGGTGATCAGGAGGTTCTCGCATTCTTGCGGATAGATGTTCACGCCACCGGAGATGATCATGAAGGTGGCGCGGTCGGTGAGATAGAGGAAGTTGTCGTCATCGACATAGCCGACGTCGCCGACCGTGCTCATGCTGCCGTCCGCCGAGCGGGCCTCGCCGGTTTTTGCCGGATCGTTGAAATACTCGAAGGGCGAGCCGGTCTTGAACCAGACGGTGCCGGGCGTGCCCTTCGGGCAAGGCTGCATGTTCTCGTCGAGAATATGCAGGTCGCCGAGCAGCACCTTGCCGACGGTACCGCGATGCGCGAGCCATTCCTGGCTGTTGCAGGCGGTGAAGCCGAGGCCTTCGGTCGCGCCGTAATATTCGTGGATGATCGGGCCCCACCATTTGATCATGTCGTCCTTGACCAGTGCCGGACAGGGCGCCGCGGCATGGATCGCGATCTCCAGCGACGACAGATCGTAGCGGGTGCGGACCTCCTCGGGCAGCTTCAGCATGCGCGAGAACATGGTCGGCACCAGCTGGCTGTGGGTGATGCCCCATCTCTCGATCAGCTCGAGATAGCGCTCCGGATCGAAACTCTCCATGATCACGACGGTGCCGCCCATGCGGATGGTGAGATTGACCGCGGCCTGCGGCGCCGAGTGATAGAGCGGCGCCGGCGAGAGGTAGACCATGCCCTCACGGTAGTGCCAGAGCTTGATCAGGAAATCGAACAGCGGCAGGTTTTGCCCCGGCGGCTCTTCCGGCAGCGGCCGCACGATGCCCTTGGGCCGGCCGGTGGTACCGGACGAATACAGCATCGCGGTGCCCAGCGCCTCGTCCGCGATCGGAGTTGCCGGCAGGCCGGCGGTCGCCTGCGCGAGCCCGACAATGCGATCGCTTTCACTGTTGCCGTCGACCACGATGCAGAGCTCGACCTGCGGACACTCGTTCAGCGCCTCGCGCGCGATGTCGAGCTTCAGCTTCGAGGTGATCAGGACCCGCGACTGGCTGTTGGTCAGGATGTAGGCGAGCTCGCCCGGCGTGAGGAATGAGTTGACGCAGGTGAAGTACAGGCCCGACCGCTCGCCGGCGCCGCAGGCCTCGAGGTAGCGGTTGTTGTTCTCCATGAAGATCGAATAATGGTCGAGCCGCCGCAGGCCTTGCTTGCGGAACAGATGAGCGAGGCGGTTGCAGCGCGCCTCCAGCTCACGATAGGTGACGATCTCGCCGGTCCCGGCCATGATGAAGGCCAGTTGCAGCGGGCGCAGGTAAGCATGCTTGCCGGTGTACATCGAACTTTATTTCCCCCTCACTCGCGACGTGATCATGCTTCAGGCGGCCATCATCAGAATCTCGCGGACCTGGGATGGACTGTCGATCTTGCGCGGATTGCGCGGCACCCACGGCGTGCGCATCGCACCCGCCGCGATGCGGTCGAAATGTTCGGGGCTGACGTCCACCTCCTGAAGGCTGCGCGGCATGCCGAGGCCGCGGATGAAGTGGTCGAGCACGTCGCCGGCGTCCGCGTTCGGGTGACCCATCGCGGCCGCGACAAACGCCTGCCGGTCGGCATTGTCGGGCTTGTTCCAGCGCATCACCGCAGGCAGCATCACGCATGACGTATAGCCGTGCGGCACGTCGAACTCGGCGCCGAGCACGTACCCGATGCCGTGGCTCGCGCCCATCGGCACGCCGGAGGCGAGCGGGCCGGTCGAGAGCCAGGTGCCGATCTGGCAATCCATCCGCGCCGAAATGTCCTTCGGGTCCGCCTTCACCCGCGGCAGGCCTTGCGCCAGCATCTCCAGTCCCTTCAGCGCCTGGGCGTCGCCGTAAGGATGCGCCTCGCGCGAGCAGATGCCCTCGACGCAATGGTCGACGGCGCGGATGCCGGTCGACAGGAACAACCAGTCCGGCGTGTGCACCGAGAGTTCAGGATCGAGGATGGTCGCGCGCGGCATCACCAGCGGGTGGCGCAGCATCTCCTTCTGCCGCTTGGCCTCGTTGGTGACGCCCGCGATCGAGGAGAACTCGCCGCCGGCGATCGTGGTCGGCACGCTGATCTGGCGCACGACCGGCGGCTTCATCTCGGGCGCGACGCCGCCATGGGTGCGGATCGTGTCGATGCCGTCGGATGTCGTGACGTCGTTGGCGAGGCAAAGCTGCACCGCCTTGGCGCCGTCGGTGATCGAGCCGCCGCCGATCGTGACGATCAGATCGGCTTTCGCATCACGCGCCTGTTCCGTCGCCGCGATGACCGCGGCGCGCGGCGTATGCGCCGGCATCCGGTCGAAGGTGCCGGCGCAACGGGTCCCGAGCGCGCGGCGGACCTTCTCGATCTCGTCGGTCTCGCGGTTCAGCGTGCCCGACACCATCAAGAAGGCGCGCTGCGCGCCCAGCCGGTCGAGCTGCTCGACGATCGCCTCAGCGGCGGGGCGCCCGAACACGACTTCGTCCATGGCGCCGAATACGACACGGCCTCGATGCACGCGCCTGTCCTCCCTTAGGATGCTCCGCCTTGTTGGCGGCGCTTTGCGGGCACGTTAGCGGAGGAAATCGGGGTCGTCATCAGGTCCTCCGGGGCGCCCGGCGGAGGCTCGGCATCGACCGCCGTCGTCCCAGGACCCATAACCACCCGATTCGGTGATGAACGGGATCGTGGCCCCAGCGTCGCGCAGCAACGAATGTTTGGGGTAATGGGTCCTGGCTTTCGCCAGGACGACATCGAATATGTGGCGCTAGCTTGAGACATACATCCGCATCCTCGCGGCGCGCTGCGCCCGAGTCTTGCGTTTACTAGCCCTCGCTGGAAACAGAGGGCGCAGGGAAAGCCGGGTGCCGATCGCACCCATGGGCCCCGTGCAAAAGGTAGAAAGCACGGGGGTAGGACCACAGGTGTAACCGGAGCAATCCGGCTTTCCCTGCGCGATGGGCTACGGCTTACTTCGTGCTCTCCCCGGCGAGACTGGGCTTGCTTGTCACCGCCCCCGCATCACGCCTTCGCGTGTTGCGACGAGACACCTGCCGCTAGGGCGTCAGGACCACACGACTTCACCGTCCGCTTCGCGTGCTCTCGTCAGTCACACGCTCCGCGTCCACCGCATCCCACACCGCGTTCGTGACGACCGCGAAGCGCCCCTCGATCGGGTGAGACGGGCAGACCATACACCGAGTTGCCGTTCCGATAAACCGAAATATTTTCGCTGAAGGGGCTTGCGCCGTCGGGCAACTCAGTGGCACGCGCGCGTGAGGGACGCATCGGCGGCAGGGTTCCCTCTCCCCTTGCGGGAGAGGGTTAGGGAGAGGGGTGCCACACGACGTGCTCTCTCCGTATCTGTCACGGCGACAGCAAACGAAATTTTGCGAGGGCGGTGCGCTCATCGAACAGTTTAGCCCGGGGCCACCCCTCTCCCCAACCCTCCCCCGCAAGGGGGAGGGAGCCTTGCCAGTGTGCTCACCTTACGTCATCCCGGGGCTCGCGAAGCGAGAGCCCTCAGGTGCGCAATTGCGCACCGGGAAATGACGATGAGAGCTTCGAGTTGGACGACTGACGGAAACCTTGACGGCAATATCGCGCGGCGTGTTACACGTCGCATGCAACTGGGAACGTGCGCATGACATCCACCGTCGACCTCGCGGCATTGCAGATTGATGACTTCACGCCGCACCAGGACGCGGAGTTCGAGATGCAGGCGGCGGAAGGCGTCGTGGCGCTGAAGCTTGCCAAGGTCGAGCCCGCGGGCAGCAGCGGCCGGCCGGGCGGCGCGTTCTCGCTGCTGTTCGCGGGCCCGAAGGGAGCCTGGCTGCCGCAGGCGATCTACTCCGTGCAGCATCCGGCGCTCGGCATGATGGAGATCTTCCTGGTGCCGATCGGGCCGGTCGCCGACGGCAACGGCTATCAGGCCATTTTCACCTGACGACCGGATATTCCTGCGGCGCGCCAGCGCATCAGATCGTACACGCCCTTGTCTTCCTCGGTGGTGAAGCCGAGCCGGCGGTAGAGCCGCATCGCCGGGTTGAATTTCTCGACATGGATCGAGACATCCTTGCCGGCTGCAGCAGCCTCGTCGATCGCGTCGCGCAACAGCGCCTCACCGTAGCCGTTGCCGCGATGGGCCGGAATGAAGGCGATGTCGATGATGCGGTGCTGGCTCGGCCAGCGCTCGATGTAGAGCCGGCCGATGTCCTCATCGTCGCGCGCGATCACCAGCCAGTCGGCATTTGGATAAAACTGCTGGTAGTGCGCGTGCTGGGCTTGGAATTGCTGCTCGAGAAAGGCCGCCTTGTCCGCCTCGCTCCACGGCACCGGCGCCAGTTCCTCGGCGCGGGTCGAGGCATAGAGCCGGCCGAGGAACGGCAGATCGGCCTCCGACAGGCGGCGAAACCGGCAACCGGATTCAGCCGCGCGCGCCCAGCCGAATGCAGGTGCGTCAGTGGGGGAAGCGGGGAGCGCCAAAACGACCTCAGCCCCGTGGTGGGAAGACGCCTTGCAGCGAAATGCAGAAATTCAGCGTGAGGTAGGGCATCAGATTGTTGTGCGGCAGGCCGGAGCCCGTCAGTCCGATCATGTTGGTGCTCATCTGCACCAGCGTGGGTGTCGGAGTGCCGACGACATAGGCCGCGCCGTTCAGTGATCGTGCGATGCCTCGGGTCGGTGTCGGTGCGGCCTGGTCGGCCTGCAGGTTGATCGCCATCATGTCGTGGGGGTGCGCGGCGAGTTCCGTTTGCAGCAGAGTTACCGTGTCGGAGCCGCCGTTCTCGCCGAGGTCGTACAGCGAGAGGCCGGGTCCCTGTCCTGGTGCCAGTGGCGCGTTGCCCTGCATGTTCGGAAGCGCGAAGTTCGACGTGCCGTTGCCGCCATAGGTGGTGCCGAGCAGCGAGAACAGCGCCGTGTTCTGCGAGAGCGGCACAAGCTGACCGTTGCAGAACGCCCAGCCCTTGGGGGCGAAGTTGAACGGAAAGATGCGGATCTCGGCGACGAAGGGGTCAGCCATGGTGTCGCGCTCCTAGCTCTGGCTCGGGAAGATGCCGAACAGCGAAATAATGAAACCGACGCACAGAAAGGGCTGGATGTTGCTGTGCGGCTGGCTGCCGCCGGCCGGCCCGATCACCGCCGGGCTCAGCGGCGTGGTCGGCGTTTGCTCCTTGTAGAGCAGCAGCGCGCCGCTCATCTGGTCGAGCACGTTGCCTTGCGGATTCGAGCCGCTGCCGGTGTTCGTTGACGCCTGCATCGTATGGGTATGTGCCGGGATCGTCTGCGTCGTGAGGGTGACTTGCTCGGCGCCGCCGATTTCGCCGATCGTGAACGCGGTGCCCGCATTGGTGCCCATATGAAGCGGCAACCGGCCACGCAGGTCGGGGACGGCAAAGGTGTTCTGGCCATCGCCGCCATAGGTGGTGCCGATGAGGTTGAACAGCGCGTCATTCTCGGAGATCGCCAGCAGGCTGCCGTCGCAGAACTGCCAGCCGGCCGGCGCGAAATTGCCGGCGAACATTTTGATTTCGCCTATAAAGGGTTGTGGCATGAGAGGTCTCCGTCAATTCTGCGAAGGGAAGACGCCCTGCAGGGCGATGCAGAAATTGACCGTCAGGAAAGGTTGCATGTTCTGATGCGCCTGGCTGCCGCCGACCGTGGAAATGCTCCCCGGCGCGAGCGCGGTCAGCGCCGTGGGCGCGGCGTACGCGTTGTTCAAGGCGCCGAGAATGTTGTTGGCCGGCACCAGAAGTGCGCCGTTGGTGTTGGTGGCGTTCGCGATGTGGGTGTGCTGCGGCATTTCGTTAATCGAAAGCGTGTGCGCCTGCTCGCCGCCGAGTTCACCGAGCACATGGCCGTTGCCGACATGCATCGGGGTGCGGCCCTGCAGATTGGGGAGTCCGAAGGTGGTCTGCCCGTTGCCGCCATAGACGGTGCCAAGCAATGAAAAAAGCGCCTGGTTCTGATTGAGCGGAAGCAGTTGCCCGTTGCAAAAAGCCCAGCCCTTGGGAGCAAAGCCGAACGACATCATGCGGATTTCGGAAAGAAACGGATCAGCCATCGGTCCTCCGCGAATACGTCGTAAGATTTATGAAAAATACGAGACAATGATGCCGTGTCGACAGCGTGTGCACGATAGCGTGTTTTTCATGAAGTGCAACCTCAACGATTGTGCCGGGTTGGCAATTTTTCTTCAATCGCCGGTTGAGCGTGGCGTGCGAGCCGCGATTGCTGGCGCGCGATCCTTAGTGTGCATCCTTGTGCGATCACTGGCTGCGGAGTTCACGTCATGAAACGGACATCTGCGAGCGCATCCTGCGCGATGATCTGAGTTCTCTGCGGTGGGAATCCGGACTCGACCGCGCCGAACGAACAACGCCTGCCGAAGCGATTCGGCAGGCGTTGTCGTGGTCGATGTTATCCTGGTCGATACGGCGTCCGATCAGACGATCAGGTCATGATGCAACTGGGTCTGGACGTGATTGTCGGTCGGCATGCCGCCCATAGCGGCCAACACCGTCTCGTGTCCGGCCCACGGGTTGCGGGCATCGGAATGCCCGCTGAACAGATCTGACAACGCCTGGGTGTTCATCCCGTGGCTTGTGTCGGCTTGCGGCGCCGCCTGGGCGAATGCCGAGAAGTTGAAGCTTTGACCCATGGCCGCTGTGTTGGCAGTAGGCGCGCTGGCCTGCTGCTGGCTCGGGGCCACGGTGCTCGGCGCGAACACGAAGTTCTGCTGGGCCTGGCCGGGATCCATGCTGTGGTCCTTCGGCAGGTCAGTCGCGGTCGACAGCCGGCGCTCGCCGTCGGCGAGGTTGATATACATCAAATCATTGGCATCGGAGGGCGAGGTCAGGTCGGCGAGGCCGATCACGTGTCCCAGTTCATGCACAACGGCGGTCAGGAGATCGAGATGACCCGCCGCTGCCGCCGACGGATCGGTCTGCAGATTGCTGCCGGACGCATTGAGGGCGTGCGTGAACTCCGAATTGTCCGATGGGGTCGGATCGACGAACCAGCCGTGGCCGGCGGCATCGACATCGATCGTAATGTGGCCGGAGCTTTCTAGGCCGACGACCTGGCCAGCGAGGTCCGCGACGCTGAAAGTGACGGCATGCAGCGCGGCGAGTTGACCCGCGCCGGCGCCTGCCTTCGCCCATTGGGCAATAGCCGCCGACACGACCGAGTCGAGCTCGCTCTGGGTCAGGTGGGTTTCGCCCGCCGTCGGCGAGGCTGCCGCAACGCCACCCGAACTGGCGACCAGGAACTGCGCGCCGCCAAAATAGCCGCCGCCTGCGGATTGCCCGGGGTCACCGATGGCCTGTGTGGCAACCGCGCCGTTTCCGGTGCCGGTCACGGTGTTGTTGCTCGCCACGTAGCTCGCGACCGCCGAGAAATTATACGGCGTGCCGGCATAGTTGGGACTGCCGATCAAGCCGGTTTTCGAAACGCCCTCCTGCTCGAGGAAGATGCCGGCGACCAGGCCGAGGCCCGTATTGCCGCCGAGATCAACGGTGTTCTTCAGTGCACCGGCGCCGCCGATCGTGGCGTTCAGCAGATTGTTGTCGCCGCCGGCTCCGGTCGCCGAGCCGTTCTGCACGTAGATGCCGGCAAATCCGTTCGTCGAATCGAGCGTATCGATCGTGTTGCCCTGGATCACCGCGGTCATATCGCCGGCAGCGCCGTTATGCACCAGCGTATAGATACCGCCGACGACGCCGGAGATATGATTATTGGTGATGGTCGTGCTCGACGAACCCGCGCCGTCCTCGAACACGCTGATGCCGTAACCCTGCGTCGAACCGCTGCCGGCAGAGCCTTGCGTGCCGATCGTGTTGCCGCTGATCGTGCCGGTGAAGTGCCCGTCGGTGCCGGTGCCTTTGGTGACTGCGAGAGCCCCGCCCAGAGCGCCTTTGATGGTGTTGTTCGAGATGTTGTAGGTCAGCGTGATATCGTTGGCCGCGCCGCCGCCGCCGATCGTGAGGCCGCCGCCGCCGCTGACGATGTTCTGGTTGGTGTTGCTGAAATTGTCGCCCGTCATGACCAGGTCTGACGACACCGTGCCGAGCAGATTGAGTTGGAACATGTCGCCGCGCGCGGAGGTGACGGTCGAGTTCTGGACCGTGGCGTTGAATGTGCCGCCGGTCGCCTGGAAGGCGATCGCGTCGTTGGACGCATTGCCGGCCGCGGAATTGGTCGCGAAGGTCGAGCCGGTCACGGTGATGCGATTCAGCGTCTGGCTGCCGTCGTTGAACACGTGCAGGGCATCATAGGCTGCGCCGGTGAGGGTCGAGTTCGTGATCGACGCCGTGCCGGACAGGCCGGTGAAGTAGACGTCGCCCTCGCCGATGCCGCCGACGCTGGTGCCGTTGGTGCCCGTCACCGTGGTGTTGCCGAGCGTGAAGCCGGTGACGGCGGTGCCGACGATGCCGTAGTTCTGGAAGTCGTGCATCGACACGTAGGAGATCTGCACGTCCTTGGTGTTGTTCAGGTAGATGCCGCTGCCCTGCGTGGTGCTGCCGTCGGCGCCGGTCTTGTTGGCGATGGTGCCGCCGCTGCCCGCCGTCGAGCCGTCACCGGTGACGTGCAGGCCGCCATTGCCGGCTGCGGTGCCGGTGTTGGAGAGGATGATGCCGTTGCCGGAGCCGCCGCTCGAGGTGATGCTCTTGAAGGTGAGGTTCGACGAGCCGATCTGGGTGTTCTCGACGTCGAGCGCGGTGCCGGTGCCTGACGTGATCGAGTTGGCGGTGCCGGTCAGCGAGATCGTGCCGCCATGGGTGAAGCTCATGCCGGCGCCGCTGGCGGTCTTGACCGTGATGTCGGACATCGAGACGGTGCCGACATTGAAGCCGTCGTCGCTGATGCCGATGCCGGTCGAGGCCGAGGTGTCGATGCTGACGCCGCTGATGCTGTGGCCCGACGTGCCGAGCAGGTCGATGCCGTTGTCGGCGCCGGTCACCTTGATCACCGGATCGGTGCCGATTGCGGTGTTGGCGGTGACCAGGGCACCGGTCACCGGGTTGGTGAAGGTCAAGGCGTGGCTGCCGCCGACCAGGTTGACGCCGTTGGCGAGGTTGATGCCGTTGGCCTCGGTGTAGGTGCCGGACCTCAGCACGACGTAGTCGCCGCTCCCTGCCGGGTTCGCCGCGTTGAAGGCGGCGATCGAGGTGTACGGGTCGGCAGCGGTGCCGAGATTGTGGCTGTTGGCCAGCGCCGTGGCCGAGTTGTCGATGTAGAACACCTGCGGCACGACGCCGACATGGAAGGTCTGGGCGCCTGAGGTGAGCGGCCCGCCGGTGCCGGTGTGGCCGTTGTCGCTGACGTTCAGCGTGACGGTATCCGAGCCGGCGAAGCCGTCATCGCTGTTGTATGTCAGCGTCGCCAGCGCGGTGTTGACCTGTGCGGCCGTGCCGGTCAGCGTCACTGTGTGGCTGTCGTTGTTGGTGAAGCTGGCCAGCCCCGTGGTGGTGAAGGTCAGGTTCGCGTGGCTGGAGGAAATCGTGGCCGTGACGGTGCCGGGGTCAGAATCGACGTCGGCGACCGAAAGGCCTGATATCGCAAAGTCGGTGTGCGAGAACGCAGTGCCGAGCGAATTGTCCGCCGGCACCGCCGCGGTCGGCGCATCGTCCACGGCGGTCACGCTTCCCGTCGTCGATGCCGTCCCGGTGTTGTTGCCGCCATTCGCGGTGCCGCCGTCATCGTGCACGGTCAGGGTATAGGAACGCGCGGTGCTGTCGGGATTTTCGCTGGTATTGTTGAACTGGATCAGGTCGAGCACCGCATTGTAATGCGCCAGCGTGTCGGTGCCGGTGAAGCTGATCGTTTCGGTGCCGGCGGTGCTGGTGATGTCGAAGTGGATCCCGCCGATGTCGCCGCTGGTGCCGGCGTGACCTGCGATCGAGAGCGCGTCCGACGCCTTCAGATTGTTCAGCACGAAGGTCGCATCGGTGATGTTGTTGCCTTCGGCGTCCGAGATCGTCAGGTTTGGCGTGATCGTGACCGGCGTCGAGCTCGAAGCCGGCGTGCCGTTCGGCGGCTCGGAGAATCCGGTGATGGCGCCGAAGGTCACGACGGGCGCGTCGTTGACCGGCGTGACATGGATGGTCGAGGTCGAGGTGTTGCTGTTGGCGCTGCCGTCGTTGACCGTGAAGCTGACGGTGCGATCAGCCCCGGTCGGGTTGTCGCTCGAGTTGAAATAGGTGATCGAATCCAGCGCGGCCTTGTAGTTGGCGACGCTGGAGGAGCCGGTCAGCGTCAGCACGCCGGTCGCGGAGTTGTACGATCCGCTGATGCCGTTCTGGTTGACGAAGCCCAGCACATCCTGGCCGGCGGCGAAGCCGCCGGTGATGGCAACCGTCGCGCTCGACATGCTGGCACTGTCGACGTCGGAGACGTTGACCGACGCATCGATCACGGATGCGGCCTGGTTCTCGGTATAGTTCAGCGTGCCGCCGGCCGTCGTGACCGGCGGATCGTTGACCGGGGTGACATTGATGGTGTCGGTGACCGGCGCCGAGTTGGCGGAGCCGTCATTGGTGATGATGGTGACCGTACGCGCCAGGCCCGACGGATTATCGCTGGTGTTCTGATAGGTCACCGAGGCGAGCGCCGCCTGATATTGGGCAACCGTGGCTGTGCCTGTCAGCGTCAGCAAGCCGGTTCCCGCATTGAACGAGCCGGTGATGCCGTTCTGGGTGGTGAAGGCGAGGACATCCTGGCCGTTGGCGTAGTTGCCGGTAATCTGCACGGTCGCGCCGGTCAGCGTGGTGTTGTCGACGTCTGTTACGGTGATCGCCGGGTCGAACGCGGTCGCGGCCTGGTTCTCGGTGTAGTTCAGCGTATGGCCGGCGACCACAACGGGCGGGTCGTTGACCGGGGTGAAGTTGATGCTGTCGGTCACCGGGCTGCTGTCGAGCGTGCCGTCATTGGCTGTTATCGTGACGGTGCGCGGTGCGCCCGACGGGTTGTCGCTGGTGTTGTGATAGGTCACCGCGGCCAGCGCGGCCTGATAATTGGCGACCGTGTCGGTGCCGGTCAGCGTCAGCGTTCCGGTCGCGGCATTGAACGTGCCGGTGATGGTGGCGGTGTTGGCGAAGGCGAGCACGTCCTCGCCGTTGACGTAGCCGCCGGTGATCTGCACCGTCGCGGACACCAGATTGGCGTCGTCGCCGTCGGTGACGGTGACGGCCGAATCGAGCACGGTCGCGGCCTGGTTCTCGGTGTAGTTCAGCGTGTGGCCGGCGGTGACGACCGGCGCCTGGTCGACAACGACCGCGATGGTGAAGGTCTGCTGGTTGTGCAAGGTGCCGTCGCTGGCATCGACCGTGACGTCATAGGACGGATCAGCAATGTTGATCTTGCTGGGATCGGCGACCGTGACCTTGCCGGTGGCCGCGTTGATGGTGAAGGCGCCGCCGGAGGTGTCGCCGACCAGCGAATAGGTCACGGCGGGACCGTTGACGTCGGTCGAGGATGCCGTCACGCCGGTTCCCGAGCCGGCTGGTGCGCCGACCGCGACCCGGTTGACGCCAGCGTCGCTATCGACCGGGGTCGATGGTGCGACGTCGGTGACGGCGATGGTGAAGGTTTGCGAGTTCGCCAGCGTCCCGTCGCTGGACTGGGCAACGACGGTGTAGCTGCCGCCCGAGCTTTCGAAATCGATCTTGGTGGAATCGGCGACAGTGATGACACCTGTGGTGGCGTTGATGGTGAAGCCGCCGCCAGAGGTGTCGCCGACCAGCGAATAGGTCACCGCCGGGCCGTTGACGTCGGTCGACGACGCGGTGACGCCGACGGTCGAGCCGTTGGCCGCGCCTTCGACGATGGTGTTGGCGGCGGCGTCGGCATCGACCGGGGTCGACGGCGGGGCGTCGGCGACGGCGATGGTGAAGGTCTGCGAGTTCGCGAGCGTGCCGTCGCTGGCCTGCGCAGTCACTGTATAGGCGTGGCCGGGCGCACTTTCGTAATCGAGCTTGGTCGGGTCGGCGACGGTGATGACGCCGGTGGTGGCGTTGATGGTGAAGCCGCCGCCGGAGGTGTCGCCGGTCAGCGAATAGGTGACGGCCGGGCCGTTGATGTCGGTCGACGACGCGGTGATGCCGACCGTGGTGCCGGCGGCGGCGCCTTCGACGACGGCGTTGGCGGCGGCGTTGCTGTCGACGGGGGCCGACGGCGGGGCGTCGTTGACGGCGATGGTGAAGGTCTGCGAATTCGTCAGCGTGCCGTCGCTGGCCGTCGCGGTGACGGTGTAGGCATGCCCCGCCGCGGTCTCGTAGTCGATCTTGCTGCTGTCGGCAACGGTGATGACACCGGTCGCGGCATTGATGGTGAAGCCGCCGCCGGAAGTGTCGCCGGTGAGCGAATAGGTCACGGCCGGGCCGTTGATGTCGATCGCCGACGCGGTGATGCCGACGGCGGTACCGTTGGCCGCGCCTTCGACGACGGTGTTGGCGGCGAGGTCGCTGTCGACCGGGGTCGACGGCGCAACGTCGGTGACACCGATCGTAAAAGTGTGCGAGCTCGCGGTCGTGCCGTCGCTGGCTTGCGCGGTCACCGTATAGGAATGGCCCGCGCCGCTGCTCTCGTAATCGATCTTGGTGGGATCGGCGACAGTGATGACGCCCGTTGTCGCGTTGATGGTGAAGCCACCGCCGGAGGTGTCGCCGATCAGCGCATAGGTCACCGGCGGACCGTTGACGTCGGTCGACGACGCCGTGACGCCGACCGTGGTGCCGGCGGCAGCGCCTTCGGCAACCGCATTGGCGGTGGCATCGCTGTCGACCGGGGTGGATGGCGGGGCTTCGTTGACAGCAATGGTGAAGGTCTGCGAATTGGTCAGCGTGCCGTCGCTGGCGGTCGCCGTCACGGTGTAGGCGTGGCCGGGCGCGGTGCTCTCGTAGTCAATCTTTGTCGGGTCGGCGACGGTGATGACGCCGGTGGTCGCGTTGATGGTGAAGCCGCCGCCGGAGGTGTCGCCGGTCAGCGAATACGTCACGGCCGGGCCGTTGACGTCGGTCGCATGCGCGGTGATGCCGACCGCGGTGCCGACGGCCGCGCCTTCCACCACGGCGTTGGCGGTGGCATCGCTGTCGACCGGCACCGACGGGGCGACGTCGTTGACGTTGATCGTGAAGGTCTGCGTGCTCGCGAGCGTGCCGTCGCTGGCCTGCGCGGTGATGGTGTAGCTGCCGTGCGAGGTTTCGAAATCGAGCTTGGTTGGATCGGCGACGGTGACGACGCCGGTCGCCGCGTTGATGGTGAAGCCGCCGCCCGAGGTATCGCCGACCAGCGAATAGGTCACGGCTCCGCCGTTGATGTCGGTCGCGTGCGCCGTGACGCCGATGGCGGTGCCCACAGCCGCGCCCTCGGTGACCGAGTTGGCGGTGGCGTCGGTATCGGTGGGGGCGGACGGCGGAGCGTCGGTGACGTTGATGGTGAAGCTCTGCGTCGACGAGGTCGCGCCGGCCGTCGCGTGCACGGTGATCGTGTAGGCGTGGCCGGGTGCGCTGCTCTCGAAGTCGAGCTTGGTGGGATCGGCGACGGTGACGACACCGGTGCTCGCGTCGATCTTGAAGCCGCCGCCGGAGCTGTCTGATGTCAGCGAGTAGGTGGTTGCGGGGCCGTTCGGGTCGACCGCGGAGGCGGTAATGCCGACCAGCGTGTTGGCGGCGGCGCCCTCGACGACGGCGTTGGCGGCGACATTGACGTCGACCGGCGTGGAGACCGGCAGGTCGTTGACGTTGATGGTGAAGGTCTGCGAACTGACGCCGCCATGGCCATCGCTGGCCTGCACCGTGATGCTGTAGGCGTGGCCCGGCGCGGTTTCGAAGTCGATCTTGCCGGAATTGGCGACGCTGACGACGCCGGTGTTGGGGTCGATCTTGAAGCCGCCGTTGGAGGTGTCCGCCGTCAGCGAATAGGTGACGCCGGGGCCATTGACGTCGACCGCCGCTGCGGTGATGCCGACCAGCGCGTTGACGGCGGCGCCTTCGTTGACCGCGTTGGCGGTGGCGTTGCTGTCGGTCGGTGTCGAGGGCGGCGCATTGCTGACCGCGATCGTGAAGCTCTGCGACGAGACGAAGATGCCGTCGGTCGCCTGCACATTGACGACATAGCCGCCGCCGGAGCTCTCGAAATCGACCTTGGTGGGGTCGGCGATCGTCACCACGCCGGTATTGGCATCGATCTTGAAACCGCCATGCGAAGAATCGGACGTCAGCGAATAGGTGACCGGCAGGCCGATCAGGCTGTCGGAATGTGCGGTGATATTGACCGAGGTGTTGACGGCGGCGCCTTCAACGACGGTGTTGGCACCGGAATTGATGTCGGTCGGCGCCGACAGGAAGCCGTGGATCGGCGGAAACGGCGTGCCGGGAGGGCAGCCGAGATAGAGATATTGCAGACCATACGCATCGGCGAACGCCTGCGCGGCCGGATCCAGGATGATATTGCCGCTCGGATCAAGATGGAGTTCGGGACGGGTTAAACCACCGATTGTATAGGCGGGTATGGTCGTCATGTGCACTCCTGCAACCGGCGTGGAAGCCAGTCAGTATTTACAATTTTTGGATACGGGGACGTGTGAAGCCGTTCACACGTTGAAGTTGACCAGCCGCGACGGGAGACCGCACCGACTCGCTCGCAATGTGGGAAAGCCGCGATGTCCGCGGAGCCGTGACATCAGCAAGATCAAATGCGCTTGCCATTTACGTAGTCGCCTTCACCACTCACGCCGCGACAAAGTCCGATGAATGTTCGAGAAAATGCGGCGGCCAACAAAATTTCACTGTTTGGCAACCATGACCGTATTGGCGATATTTCCGAGTGTCAATGTGTGTCCGGATGACAGCGCACTGTTAACCACGATTCGACCATGCAGCGGGAGGTAGAGCGCAGGAAAAGGGACCGGTTTTGCCATTTGCGGCCGGAGGTTGTGCGCCAAAAGTCGAATCGGACGCCGTGTGACGAATCTGTGAAACGAATTCGCGTTGTGATTGATTCGGGGCGATCCGTCTGTGATCTCATACCCTCGAAAGGCCAGCCAGTCTGTCCCTTCCCGTCGTCACGGTTTCGCGATCGTGTCGTAAGGCGTTCAGACTACGTAACTATTCGCTTGATCCGGCGCCCATCTTGAACAGACTGGGGGGCGGCTACATCTGTGACGTCCACTGCCGCGACATCACGACGATTCGTCCGCGTTGAATCACTGCAATTTTAGATGCGACTTTGGTAGCCCTGCTTTGGTCGTTCTGGGGGAGAAGGAATTGAGTGCGATTGACAGAACGGAGCGTCCGGCTCTGGTTAACGGCGTCGAACGCGATTCGCTTCGCCGCCATGATTCGCTCCGCCGTCTTGATTCGCTTCGTCGCCTTGGCGGGCTCGGCCTCGCGCCTCTCGGCTTGCTTGCCGCGTTGACGCTCAGTGGCTGCGGCGACAAGAGCGCACAATCGCAGGCCGCGCCGCCGCCGCCGCCCGTGACGGTCGCGCAGCCGGTCAAGCGCACGGTCACCGACTGGGACGAGTTCACCGGCCGCTTCGAGGCGATCGAGGAAGTTCAGGTCCGCGCCCGCGTCGGCGGCTTCGTCAACAGTTTCGAGTTCAAGGACGGTGCGATCGTCCACGCCGGCGATCTGCTCTACACCATCGATCCGCGCCCGTTCGAGGCGGTCGTGCTGCAGGCCCAGGGTCAGCTCGCCGACGCACGCGCCAAGGGGGAGCTTGCCAAACGTGATCTCGAGCGCGGGCTGAACCTGGTGCAGACCAGCGCGGTCTCGGAGCAGGTCGTCGACCAACGCCGCCAGGCATTGCAGGCGGCGCGCGCCGCCGAGACGCAGGCCGAGGGCACGTTGAAAGCCGCGCAGCTCAACGTCGAATTCAGCCACGTGCTGGCGCCGATCACCGGCCGCGTCGGCCGGCATCTGGTCACTCCCGGCAATCTCGTGCAGGGCAGCGAGGGCGGCGCGACGTTGCTCACCTCGATCGTGTCGCTCGATCCGATCTACATCTATTTCGACGTCGACGAGGCGACCTATCAGCGCAACAGCAAGCTGTGGTTCGAAGGCAGGCGGCCGAGCTCGCGCGACACGGCGAACCCGGTGCAGGTGTCGCTGACCGGCGAGACCAAGCCCTCGCATGAGGGCAAGATGGACTTCCTCGACAACCGCCTCGACGTCTCGACCGCGACCTTGCGCAGCCGCGCGATCATTCCGAACAAGGATTTGTCGATCCTGCCCGGCCAGTTCGGCCGTGTCCGCATCATCGGCTCCTCGCCCTATGAGGCGCTGCTGATCCCGGACACCGCCATCGCCACCGACCAGTCGCGCAAGATCGTGTTCGTGGTCAAGGACGACAACACGGTTGAGGCAAGAGCGGTCGTGCTGGGGCCGCTCGATGAGGGCCTGCGGGTGATCCGCGAAGGCCTCAAGGCGGAAGACCATGTGATCGTCGACGGCCTGCAGCGCGCCCGCGTCGGCGCCAAGGTGACGCCGAAAATGGCTCAGGCTCCCGCGGATACCAAGCCAACGGCAGGCGACAAGCCCGCAGCAGGTTCTAAACCATGAATCTCGGCAGGCTTTCCATCAATCAGCCCATCCTCGCGATGGTGCTGTCGATCGTGCTGCTGATTGTCGGCGCGATCGCCTATCCGACGCTGCCGGTCTCGGAATATCCGCAGGTGGTGCCGCCGACCGTCGTGGTGACGACGCAATATCCCGGCGCCTCGGCGCAGACCGTGTCCGACACCGTGGCGGCCCCGATCGAGCAGGAGATCAACGGCGTCGAGGACATGCTGTATCTCTACAGCCAGGCTACCTCGAACGGCCAGCTCACCATCACCGCGACCTTCAAGCTCGGCACCGACCTCGACAAGGCGCAGGTGCTGGTGCAGAACCGCGTCGCGATCGCGCAGCCGCGGTTGCCTGAGGAGGTGCAGCGCAACGGCGTCACCACGCGCAAGAACTCGCCCGACATCCTGATGGTGGTGTTCATGCTGTCGCCCGACGACAGCTTCGACCAGCTTTACATCTCGAACTACGCGTTGCTGCAGGTCCGCGACCAGTTGTTGCGGCTCGACGGCGTCGGCGACATCCAGATCTTCGGCGCGCGCGACTATTCGATGCGGCTGTGGCTCGATCCCGACAAGCTGGCCAATCTCGGCCTGACCTCCACCGAGGTGATTGCGGCGATCCGCTCGCAGAACCTGCAGATCGCGGGCGGCCAGATCGCCGAGCCGCCGATCGCCGACCGCGCCTTCCAGCCCAATTTGGTCTTCACCGGCCGCCTCAAGGATCCCAGGCAGTTCGAAGACATCGTGGTGAAGGCCGGTTCCGACGGCCGCACCGTGCGCCTGCGCGACGTCGCCCGCGTCGAACTCGGCGCGCTGTCCTACACCACCAACAGTTTCCTGCTGCGCAAGTCGGCGGTCGGCATGCTGGTGACGCAGCGGCCGGGATCGAACGCGCTCGCCACCGCCAAGGAAATCTCCGACACGATGGTCAAGCTCAAGGCGAGCTTCCCGAAGGGGCTCGACTACAATATCGGCTACAACCCGACCGAATTCATCGCCCAATCGGTCCATGAGCTGATCAAGACCATCTACGAGGCGATGGCGCTCGTCGTCATCGTGGTGCTGGTGTTCCTGCAGGGCTGGCGGCCTGCGATCATCCCGATCATCGCGATCCCGGTGTCGCTGGTCGGCACCTTCGCGGTGATGGCCGCGCTCGGCTTCTCGATCAACAATCTGACGCTGTTCGGCCTGGTGCTGGCGGTCGGCATCGTGGTCGACGACGCCATCGTGGTGGTCGAAAATGTCGAGCGCCATCTCGAGCACGGCATGTCCAGGCGCGACGCTGCGCTCAAGACCATGGAGGAGGTCGGCGGCGCGCTGGTCTCGATCGCACTGGTGTTGTGCGCGGTGTTCGTGCCGACCGCCTTCCTCGGCGGCATCTCCGGGCAGTTCTTCCAGCAATTCGCGGTGACCATCGCGGTTGCGACCGCGATCTCCTGCTTCTGCTCGCTGACGCTGTCGCCGGCGCTGGCCTCGCAGATCCTGGTCCCGCACGAGGACAAGCGCCCGCCGGCGCGCTGGAACATTATCGCGCGCGGCTGGGACAGCTTCACCGCATTGTTCAACCGCGTGTTTGACCGGTTGGCGCACGGCTATGCGGCGGTGGCCGACTTCGTGATCCGCCACACCGTGGTGATGCTCGCGATCTATGTCGTGCTGATCGGCAGCGCCGGCTGGCTGCTCGCAACCACCTCGCAGGGCTTCATCCCGGCGCAGGATCGCGGCTACGTCATCATCTCGGCGCAGCTGCCGGGCGCGGCGTCGCTGGCGCGCACCACGGCGGTGGTGCGCGAGATCGAGCGGATTGCACTCGATACGCCCGGCATCGTTCGCGTCGCGGCTTTCGCCGGCTTCTCCGGCGCGACGCGTACGCAGGCGGGCAATGCCGCCGCGCTGTTCCCGGTGTTCGATGAGCCGGAGGTACGGCTGAAGAAGGGGCTGACCGCCACGGCGATCACCGCAGAGCTGCGCAAGCGCCTGTCGGTGATCCAGGGCGCCTTCATCATCGTGATCCCGCCGCCCGCGGTGCCCGGCATCGGCACCGGCGGCGGCTTCACGATCCGCATCCAGGACCGGCAGGGCCGCGGCCCCGAGCTGCTGGCCTCCGCCACCGACGAGCTGGTCGGCGCGGCGCGCAAGTCGCCCAACCTGACGTCGGTGTTCTCACCGTTCACCGCCAACACGCCGCAATTGTTCGTCGATATCGACCGCGTCAAGGCGCAGAAGCTCGGCGTGCCGATCGCCAGCATCAACGACACCATCCAGACC
This sequence comes from Bradyrhizobium sp. th-b2, assembly GCF_000426785.1. NCBI lineage: Bacteria > Pseudomonadati > Pseudomonadota > Alphaproteobacteria > Hyphomicrobiales > Nitrobacteraceae > Bradyrhizobium > Bradyrhizobium sp. th-b2. The sequence goes on along the minus strand of NZ_AUGA01000013.1, from coordinate 16,580 downwards.
TATTTCGGTTCGACCTACGTCAACGACTTCAACCTGTTCGGCCGCACCTATCACGTGACGGCGCAGGCCGACCTGCCGTTCCGCAAGGAGACCACCGACCTCGCGCGACTGCGCACCCGCAACGCCGCCGGCGACATGGTGATGCTCGGCAGCGTCGTGGACTTCAAGGATACCTCCGGCCCCGACCGCGTCGCGCGTTACAATCTCTACGCCGCCTCCGAGCTGCAGGGTGAGCCGGCGCCCGGCACCAGCTCGACGACGGCGCTCAACACCATCAAGCAGCTCGCCGACGCGACGCTGCCGTCGGGCTTCACCTTCGAGTGGACCGACCTGTCCTACCAGCAGGTCACCGGTGGCAACGCCGGCCTCTACGTGTTCCCGATCTGCGTGCTGTTCGTCTACCTGGTGCTGGCCGCGCAATATGGCAGCTGGACACTGCCGTTCGCGGTGATCCTGATCGTGCCGATGTGCCTACTCGCCGCCACGATCGGCGTGCGCCTGATGGGCCAGGACGTCAACATCCTGACCCAGATCGGCTTCGTCGTGCTGGTCGGGCTCGCCGCCAAGAACGCGATCCTGATCGTCGAGTTCGCGCGTGACATCGAGCTCGAGGGCAAGCCACGGCTGGAGGCTGTCATCGAGGCCTGCCGGCTTCGGCTGCGGCCGATCCTGATGACGTCGTTTGCCTTCATCCTCGGCGTGCTGCCGCTGGTGGTGTCGTCCGGCTCGGGCTCGGAGATGCGCCAGGCGGTCGGCGTCGCCGTGTTCTTCGGCATGCTCGGCGTCACGCTGTTCGGCCTGGTCTTCACGCCGATCTTCTACATGGTGGTGCGCAACCTCGCGGAAGGAAAGAACGAGGGCAAGCCGGCGGCGCCCGCGGCCAATGTGGCGGAGTGAGGACGGCAGTCGGTGCTCCGCAGAAGCAAGTCCTTCCCCGTCATCCCCGCGCAAAGGCTTCGCCTTTGTCGCTGGAGGAGCCTGCGAAGCAGGCGTCTCGAAGGGTGCACGGCCACCAGCCGGGCCGTCGACCCTTCGAGACGCGCGTTCCGCGCTCCTCAGGGTGACGGGAAGCTGCAAGTGCTCGCGGAGAGAGCCCATACTATTGGCTGAGCGGGAAGGGATGGGCAGGCGCCGGGTTATAAAATAATGTCGCGCCGATTTTTCCTGATCAAGACTGCTGGGAGAGCATAACGATGAAGTCGGGATTTTTGGCCGCGGTTGCGGCGTGCAGCCTGATGCTTGCGGCGCCGGCGATGGCCCAGGGCGTCAAGATCGGTATCCTGAACGACCAGTCCGGCGTCTACGCCGACTACGGCGGGAAGTATTCGCTCGAGGCGGCACGGATGGCGGTCGAGGATTTCGGCGGCGAGGTGCTGGGCCAGAAGATCGAGATCGTCACCGCCGACCACCAGAACAAACCGGATCTCGCGACCGCGATCGCGCGGCGCTGGTACGAAGTCGAGAACGTCGACATGATCACCGAGCTCACCACCTCGTCGGTCGCGCTCGCGGTGCAGGAGCTGTCGAAGGAAAAGAAGAAGATCGACATCGTGGTCGGCGCGGCGACCTCGCGCATCTCGGGCGATGCCTGCACGCCCTACAGCTTCCATTGGGCCTATGACACTCGCGCGCTCGCCGTCGGCACCGGCGGCGCGCTGACGGAGGCGGGTGGCAACACCTGGTTCTTCCTGACCGCCGACTACGCCTTCGGCTACGCGCTGGAAAAGGACACCAGCGACATCGTCGCCTCGAAGGGCGGCAAGGTGGTCGGCTCGGTCCGCGTGCCGCTCAACTCGTCGGACTTCTCGTCGTTCCTGCTGCAGGCGCAGAGCTCGAAGTCGAAGATCATCGGGCTTGCCAATGCCGGGCTCGACACCACCAACTCGATCAAGCAGGCCGCCGAGTTCGGCATCGTCAGGGGCGGCCAGAAGCTCGCCGGCCTCTTGATGACGCTGTCGGAGGTGCACGGTCTCGGGCTGGAGGCGGCCCAAGGCCTCGTGCTCACCGAGGGCTTCTATTGGGATCACGACGACGCCTCGCGCGCCTTCAGCGAGCGCTTCATCAAGCGCACCGGCCACATGCCGAGCATGATCCATGCCGGCACCTATTCGGCGACGCTGAGCTACCTCAAGGCCGTGAAGGCGGCCGGCACCAAGGACAGCGAAGCGGTCGCGGCGAAGCTGAAGGAGCTGCCGGTCGACGACGCCTTTGCCAAGGGCAAGGTGCTCGCCAACGGCCGCATGGTCCACGACCTCTATCTGTTCGAGGTCAAGAAGCCGTCGGAATCGAAGAAGCCGTGGGACTATTACAAGCAGCTCGCCGTGGTGCCTGGCGACAAGGCGTTCTTCAGCGCCAAGGAGAGCGGCTGCCCGCTGACGAAGTAACGCGCGCATCCAATGGTGGTGTCGTCCTGGCGAAAGCCAGGACCCATTACCACCAGCGGATGTCGTTTTAGCAAGCTGGGGCCGTTAGTCCCGTCAATTACCTTGCCTTGTGGTTATGGGTCCCGGCGTTCGCCGGGACGACGGCGGAGTATGTGGCGCCCTCAATGGATCAGCCGCCACACCGCGCCGCCGATCGCGCCGACCCACAACACGATGCACGCGGTTGCCTGGATGCCAAAACCGCGGCTGCGCTTTGCCACCGCCTCGCGATAGCCGGTGAAGTAGACGATGCGGCCGATCACCCAGAGCGCGCCGATGGCTGCGGCTGCGGCGTCGCTGACATAGATCGCGAACAGCCAGAGCGACGGCAGGAAGATAGGCATCCATTCCAGCGTGTTCATCTGGATGCGGAAGATGCGCTCGAAATCCGGATGGCCCGAGATCGCCGGCAGCTTGACGCCATAGGCGACACGGGCGCGCGCGACCTCGATCGAGGTGAAGAAATAGAACGCGACGGCAAGGCAGGTGACGATGGCCGTGTAGTGGTACATGTCAGGCGTGTCCTCTTGTTCCGTTGGCCCCGATGTCATGACGGGGCAGCAGCGACCGGTGTGACGGGCAGAGCGATTATCAGCGACGTCGGAACTGCATTCCCTCCCCCGCAAGCGGGAGAGGTGCAGTGCGTTTGCCGCCCAGCTGATTCAAACTCATTCCGCCCTAGTACCCGGTCATCTCAAGATAGCCGATTCCGGCGTGGCTTCCCGTGAAGCGGATCGGGCCTTCCCAATAGGGGAAGCTGGTTCCCATCCAGCTCTTTGGATTGAGCGGCGTGGTCTCGATGACAAGGCCGCGCGCAGGCAGGCTGACGCGCCACGATGTCGGCAGCTTGCGGCCGTCGATCTCGGTGATCGCAACCGGCGCGATGCTGTTGCCGCTGGCCGCGATCTCGGTCGAGCGGCCGTCCGGCGTGATCCAGTTGCCGAACAGGTTCTCGCGGCCGTCCTTCTGGCGCAGCCGGTACAGCATCAGCTTCTCGTCGCCGGGCAGATGCAGCGAGAACCAGTCCCAGCCGGTCTGGTCTGATGCGAGCGGCTGGCTGCTCCATTCGCGGTCCATCCACGCCATGCCTGTGACCTCGACCGGTCTGTCGTCGATCACGATGCGGCCGGACGCCTTGTAGAACGGCTGGCTGTAGTAATAGGAGGCCTGTCCGCGATCCGACTTGCGGCTGTAGCCATGATCACCCTGCAGCACGAGCGGACGGTCGGCGGCAAGCCGGAGCGTGGCGCTGAAGTCGGCGGCAGAGGCCTTGAGCTCGAGCGGCGCGACGGTCTGCGCATCGAACGCATCGAGGCCGCGGATTTCCCAGGCATCGATCCAGGCGCGGAACGGCGTGGCGTCGACACCGGCCTGCCCAACGCCGCCGCGCGCAAAGGTCTCGCTGAAGCGATGCGTGGTGGCGCTGGTCACGGCGGCATGGCCCATCCAGACCTGCTGGTTGGCCCAGCCCTCGACCGCTCCGCCCGGCTTCATGGCCTGGCGGAACAGCGTCCACTGCGTGCCATAGGCTGCGCCATTCGAGTCGGACAGGTTCGCGGTGACGTACCACCACTCGATCCGGAATTCCGGATGCGGGCCATGATCGGCGGGAAACGTGAACTGCTTGCCCGGCGTGACGGCGGCAAATCCCTCGGCATTCTCGCCGAGCCCGGCAAAGCCCTGCGCAAAACTCTTGCCGCCAAGGGCAAGCGCCAGCGCGCCGCCGGCAAACGCACGGCGCGTGATGGTGCCGCTAGCGCTCATTGGCGAAGATCCGGATCAGGCTGGCCGGCTGCATGCGCGCCAGTCTAGCGACCGGCATCGCCGCCGCACAGAGCGCGGCGGCCATCGCCACCGCGAGCAGCTCGATCAGCTGCAGCGGGAAGATTTGGAACGGCAGCCGCCAGCCGAACGCTTTCACATTGACGATCGCAAGCAGGCACCACGCGACCAGCAGGCCGAGCGGCAGCGCGAACAGCGCGGTGATCGCCGCGACCGCCATGGTTTTCAGCAGTTCGAGCGCCGCGAGCCGCCGTCGCGTCAGGCCGATCGCCCACAGCGGCGCAAGCTGCGGCAGCCGTGAATTGGCGAGCGTCAAGAGGCTGGTCAGGAGCGCAATGCCGGCGACGCCGAGGGTGAAGGCGTTGAGCGCCGCGGTGACCGAGAAGGTGCGGTTGAACACCCGCCTGGATTCCGTCTTCATCCTGGCCTGGTCGGCGACGTTGCGGTCGTCGAGGCCGAATTTCTCCTGCAGCGCCGTGATCAGCGGCGCAATCCTGTCGGGCGCGACGCGCAGGCCCATCCGCGTCATCGGCGTCTGCGGGAAGCGCCGCGTCAGCGCGGCAAAGTTGACCGCGATCTGGCCCTTGGGGTTGCCGTAATCGGCATAGATGCCGACGATCTCGAGCGGCCAGGTGCCGCCGGGGGCGGGCACTTCGATGTGGTCGCCGAGGCCAAGCTTCATCCGTCGCGACAGCTGCTCGCTGACCAGACAAGTGTCGCCCGGACGCAGCCTGACCCAAGCATTGGCGGTGCTCTCGAGCAGCGGCCAGTTGTCGCGATAGGTGGTGTGGTCGGGCAGGCCGAGCACCTCGATCGGCGCGCCGCCGAGCTGGGCGTCGGCGCGGCCGCCGGGCAGGATCGCCTCGACCTCAGGCCGGTCGCGCAGCCATGCCTTGATCTCCTTCGCCTGGGTATCGCTGGCGGCGCTGATATAGACGTCGGCGGCGAGCCGGCCATCGAGCCAGACCAGGAAGGTGCGGCTAAAACTTTCCACCATGGTGCCGACGCCGACATTGACGGCGAGTGCGAGCAGCAGCGCCATCAGCGCCAGCGACAGGCCCGACAATTGCTGGCGGCTGTCGGCCCAGAACCAGATGCTAACAGGCGCTCGCGCGCTACGCTGGCCGAATGCGAGCGCGATTTGCAGGACCATCGGCAGGATCAGCGCTGCGCCGAGCATCAGCGCGGCCAGCACGGCAAAGCCCGCGATCAGGGAATCGCCGAACTGGATCAGGCCGGCGGCGACCGCAAACACCGCGAGCGCCGCCGCGCTCTGGAGCATGAGCCAGCGCCGCTGCGCCTGCTGCCAGGCCTGCGGCTGCGCGGTCGCCAGCACCGGCATCCGGATCGCCTTGGCGAGGCTCGCGGCCGCCGCGGCGAGCGCGCCGAAAATGCTGATCGCGATGCCGGCGAACCACCAGACGGGTTTGAGCGACAGCTGTCCCGGAATCTGCGCGCCATAGAGCCCGCGCAGGGACGCTGCGACATCCGGCAGCAAAGCCGCCGCGATGAAATAGCCGCATACCAGTCCAATGAGACCGGCGATCAGGGCCAGCGACACCAGCTCGATCACCAGCACGGTGTTGAGCATCCGCGCCGAGACGCCGCAGGCGCGCAGCGTCCGCAGCATCGGCAGCCGCTGCTCGAAGGCGAGCCCGATTGCGGAGTTGACGATGAAGAGGCCGACGAAGAACGACAGCAGGCCGAAGGCGGTAAGGTTGAGATGGAAGCTGTCGGTCAGGCGTTCGAGGTCGCTCTCCGTGCTCGGCTCGACCAGACGCAGCTTGTCACCCGCCACGCTCTCAAGCGTGCCATGCGGCGCTTTGGCCTTGCCGACCAGCAGGCGCGAGACTTGTCCGGGCATTTTCAGGATGTCCTGCGCGATGCCGATGTCGACGACCAGCGCGCCGGGCGCGAGCTCGGCCTGCACGCGCAGCGGCGGCAAGCTCATGCCGTTGGCCTGCGGCCGCTCGCCTTCCTTGAAGCCGAGATCGCGCAGCGTCTCAGGCGCCACCAGCATTTCGCCTGGAGGCGTGACGAAGGATTGCAGGTTGCCGCGGCCGATCGTCGGCGCGTTGCCGACCTCGGACGGCAGGGTCACCGGCTCGACGCCGAGCATGCGGAAGCCGCGCCCGTCGATCTGGACGCGGCCTTCCAACATCGGCGACACCGGCCAGCCGGCGCGGCGCAGATCGACGAACAGTTTTTGCGGGAAGGTCGCGCTGTCGCTGGCGACCAGCATCGCGGTGCGCGAACCGCCGAAGGTCGCGGCGGCGCGGTCATAGGCGATGCGGGCCTGCTGGTTCAGCGCCTGCACGCCGCTCCACAGCGCGGTCGCCGAGATCAGCCCGATCAGCAGCGTCGCGAGTTGCATCGGATGCCGCCGCCAATGGCTGAGCAGCACGGCGAGGATCCAGAGCGCGCGCCTCACGCAATTACTCCGGCATGCAGATTGACCTGGCGGTCGAGCGTTGCGGCGAGCCGCGCGCTGTGGGTGACCATCAGGAAGCCGCAGCCGGTGCGCGTCACCAGATCGCGCGCAAGTCGCAGCACCTCGTCGGCAGTGTCCTCGTCGAGATTGCCGGTCGGCTCGTCGGCGAGCAGCAACAACGGCTTCGGCGCCAGCGCACGGCCGATCGCGACGCGCTGCTGCTGGCCGCCGGACAATTGCTCGGGATAGCGCTTCAGGAGGGTTTTCAGCCCGAGTCGCTCGACCAACTCGTCATGCCAGGCGGCATCGTGGCGGCCGGCGATGCGCGACTGGAACACCAGGTTGTCGGCAACCGTCAGGCTCGGGATCAGGTTGAACTGCTGGAACACGAGGCCGAGCCGGTCGCGGCGCAGCTCGGCGCGGCCGGCATCGTTGAGCTGGGAGACGACGGTATCGGCGAGCCTGATCTCGCCGCCGTCGGCGGCATCGAGCCCTGCGATCAGATGCAGCAGCGTGCTCTTGCCGCTGCCGGATTCACCCGACAGCGCGACGCTCTCGCCAGTCGCAACCGCGAGGTCGACGCCGCGCAGCACCGCGACGTCTTCGCCGGCAGAGCGATAACTCTTGGTCAGGCCGGTGACGCGAAGCACCGCGGCGGTCTGGTCAGATGAAGCGATGGCCGTGCCTCATTCAAGGCTTCTGGTATTTCAGGACGAACTCGTCGATCGGCACCGGTGCCTTGAAGACGGGAATGTCCTTGGGGTCCTCCGCATGATGCAGGAAATCGCCCTCGGCCACCAGCTTGAAGCCGGCGGCCTCGATCTCCTGCTTCAACGTGCTCTCCTCGATCCGGTGCAGCGTCTTGGCGACATTGGTGCCGTCGCCCGGCTTGGCCGAGTGGTCGGCGATCACCAGAAAGCCGCCCGGCTTGAGCGCGGCGAACATCTTCTTGTTCATCGCGGCGCGGTCGACCGGCAGATAGGTGATGTCGTGATAGAAAAAGAAGAAGGTGATCATGTCGAGGTTTTGGGCCTCGGGCGGGATCGGGTCGTCATAGTCCCGCACCACATGGACGACGTTCTTCATCGCGGGCGCCTTCGCGCGAATGTCGAACTTGTCCTTCACGAAGCGCTCGAGGACGGCTGCGGAATCCTGCGCGTAGACCTTGCCCGACGGGGCGACGGTGCGCGCCAACAGTTCGGTGCTGTAGCCGGCGCTCGCCGCCATGTCGAGGATGGTCATGCCGGGCTTGACGCCGGCAAAGGCGAGCATCTTGGCCGGCTGGCGGCGCTGGTCGACCTGGCGATCCGCATCGCTGCGGTCGGGCGCGGCGACGATTGCCGCATAGTCGGGAGCGGCCGCATCCTGTGCGCGGACTTGAGGCACGGCGAGCAGCGCGGCGGACACAAGTGCAACGCAGGCGGCCGCGCGTAGGATCGATTTGTTCATGAAATAACCCCGGGCTTTTCGTTGGCCCCGAACATAGCAGGGAGGACATGACAGATCACCGCTTCACGGGCGTGACGACGCGATCGTGATCGGGCCGTTAGCGGCGCGCCGGGGCGTGCGACCCCGGGAAAATGCGTTGTTGCGTTGCTCGGCGAGGCGTGGCTAGCATCGCCAATTGGGGCCGATTTTACGAAGCCAAAAAACGAAACGACGGGGAGCCAGACATGACCACGCAACCGACGCCCGGAGGGATGTCGAAGGGGACGCCCAAAGGCGCCTGGACAATCACCTTCCTGCTGTTCCTGTTCATGGTGGTGAACTTTGCGGACAAGATCGTGGTCGGGCTCGCCGGCGTACCGATCCGCAAGGAGATGGGTCTCACCCCGGAGCAATTCGGCGATCTCGGCTCGGCCTTCTTCATCCTGTTCTCGATCTCGGCGATCGTGGTCGGCTTCATCGTCAACCGCGTCGATACGCGCTGGGTGCTGCTGATCCTGGCGGTGATCTGGTCGCTGGCGCAATTTCCGATGATCGGCACCGTCAGCTACACGACGCTGGTGATCTGCCGCATCATCCTCGGTGCCGGCGAGGGACCGGCCTTCGCGGTCGCCGCGCACGCTATCTACAAATGGTTTCCGGATGAGAAGCGCACGCTGCCGACCGCGATCCTGTCGCAGGGCTCGGCGTTCGGCGTGATCCTCGCGGTGCCCGCGCTGAACTGGATCATCGTCAATCACAGCTGGCATCACGCCTTCGGCGCGCTCGGCATCGTCGGCCTGATCTGGACCGTCGCCTGGTTCGCGTTCGGCAAGGAAGGGCCGCTGGTGTCGACAGCGGCCGCCGTCGCCGACGAGCAGCGGATTCCCTACAGGAAGCTCCTGACCTCGCGCACCTTCATCGGCTGCGTGGTCGCGACCTTCGGCGCCTATTGGGCGCTGTCGCTCGGGCTGACCTGGTTCACCTCCTTCATCATCGAAGGACTCGGCTTTTCGCAGCAGCAGGCCGGCTTCGTCTCGATCCTGCCCTGGATCTTCGGCGCGACCATCGTGCTGCTGACGGGGTGGATTTCGCAGCTGATGCTGGCGCGCGGCTTCACCACCCGCGGCGCGCGCGGCGTGCTCGGCGCGACGCCCTTGATCGTCGGCGGCTGCATTCTCGCGACGCTGCCCTATGCGCCGCCGGGCGGGCTGATGATCGCGCTCCTGGTGATCGGCTCCGGCCTGTGCGGCTCGATCTATGTGGTGTGCCCGCCGATGCTCGGCGAGTTCACGCCGGTGTCGCAGCGCGGCGCCGTGATCGCGATCTACGGCGCGCTGTACACCATCTCCGGCATCCTGGCGCCGATGGTGATGGGCAACGTGATCCAGCACGCCGCCACGCCGATGGCGGGCTACATGACCGGCTTCACCATCAACGCCGCGATCATGGTGGGCTCGGGCGTGCTCGGATTGCTGCTGCTGTGGCCCAACACCGAGCGCGCGCGGCTGACGGGCACGGCGCAGCCGGCGGGCACGATCAAAGGCGCGATGTCGCCGACGTAAGGCGGGGCGGCTCTAGCAACTCGCTCCACTTCGCCTCTCCCCTTGTGGGAGAGGCCGGATTTCGCGCGTCAGCGGGAAATCCGGGTGAATGGTTTGCCTCAGCGAACTCAGTCCCTTGAGAGACCGCAACCCCTCACCCGGATCGCATTGCGCTCCGCTGCATGCGATCCGGCCTCTCCCACAAGGGGAGAGGCGGGAGTTTGCCGCGACGGCCTTTTGTCAGTTCAACCGCTGCGCGCCGCGCACGAGCTTGCCCGGTCGCGCGCCGGTGGCCTTGCCTTCGCGCTGGGTCACCACGCCGGACACGATGGTGGCGTCGTAGCCGTCGACCTGCTGCAGCAGGCGGCGGCCGCCGACCGGAAGGTCGTAATGCACCTTCGGCGGATGCAGATGCAGGCGGTCGTAATCGATCACGTTGACGTCGGCCTTGAAGCCAGGGGCGATCACGCCGCGATCATGCAGGCCGACCGACAGCGCGGTCTTGCGCGACTGCGCCGCGATCACGAACGGGATCGAGAGCTTCTCGCCGCGGCTGCGGTCCCGCGTCCAGTGCGTCAGCAGATAGGTCGGGAAGCTGGCGTCGCAGATGATGCCGCAATGCGCGCCGCCATCGGACAGGCCGGGCACGGCGCTCGGCTCGCGCAGCATCTCATGCACGGCATCGAGATTGCCGTCGGCATAATTCAGGAACGGCACATAGAGCATCCCGCGGCCCTCGTCGGTCAGCATCGCGTCATAGGCGAGCTCTTCCGGCTGCCGGCCCTGGCGCCGCGCCTGCGGGCCGAGCGCGTTCTCCGGCGGCTGCTCATAGTCCGGCGGATTGCCCAACAGATACATCTTGTCGTAGTTCGGCCGGAAGAACAGCGGATCGTCAGTCGCCGTCGCGCTTTCGCTCAGGATCGCTGCGCGCACCTCGGGCCGGCGCAGATGGGTCAGCCGTTCGGCCAGCGGCAGCTTTGCAATGGCACGGTAGCTCGGATGGGTCTGGAACGGGTTGCGCGACAATTCCAGCCCGAGCAATAGCCCGACCGGCCGCGCGGCGATCTGGGTCGTGATCGACAGGCCGCGCGCGGCGGCTTCGTTGATGGTGTCCATGGTCTGCCGCCAGCGCCGCGGCGCCTTGTCGGCCTGCGCCACCGAAAACGAGATCGGGCACTTTGTGTTTTCAGCGACCCGCAGCATCATCGGCAGATCTTCGTGCACGGTGCTCTGGTCGAGCACGAATTGCAGCACGCTGCGGCCGACGCCGTGCATCGCGCCGGCGATCGCGGTCAATTCATCTTCGCCGGCTTTCAAGGTCGGCGTGTAGTCACCTGTCGAGGTGCGGTGGTTGAGCGTGCGCGAGGTCGAGAAACCCAGCGCGCCTGATCGTACTGCGTCGCCGGCGAGCGCCGCCATCGCCTTGTTGTCGTCAGGCGTTGCGGGATCGCGGCGCGCGCCGCGCTCGCCCATCACATAGACGCGCAGCGCCGCATGCGGCAGCTGTGCGCCGATGTCCATGTCGAAGCTGCGCTTCGACAGCCACTCCATGTAGTCGGGGAAGCTTTCCCATGCCCAGGGAATGCCGGCGCTCAGCACCGGCTCCGGGATATCCTCGACGCCTTCCATCAGCTGGATCAGCCTGACGTGATCGCTCGGCCGGCACGGCGCGAAGCCGACGCCGCAATTGCCCATGATCGCCGTGGTGACGCCGTTCTGCGACGACGGCGTGATGTCCTGGCTCCAGGTCACCTGACCGTCGTAATGGGTGTGGACGTCGACGAAGCCGGGCGCGACCAGCTTGCCCTTGGCGTCGATCTCTTCCCTGCCTTTTGCGGAGACCTTGCCGACTTCGGTGATCTTGCCGCCAGAGATCGCGACATCGGCTTCATAGAGGTCACCGCCCTTGCCGTCGGCGATGGTGCCGCCGCGGATCACGAGGTCTGGGGTCGAGGTCATGGCGTGTCATCCCGAGGCTGTTCTTGGTTGCCGGCATCATGGGTGCCCCCTTGATGCTGTCAACCATCGCCGATGAAGCTCTGGGATGCGCTGGCGACGATTTGCCAGCGAGGATCGAATGCGACCGCCCGGCGGAAATTTGTTCCGCGACGGGTCGATGACCGCCGCCGCGGCAGCCGCGTGCAAACCTAGCGGGCGCCGAAGAAGGCTGTCTTCTGGGTCTCCTCGGCCTGCAGCCTGGCGCGCACCCGCATGAGGTCCTTCCAGCCGATATAGCCGACCAGGCGCTGATCGTCGCGCGAGATCACCGGCAGATGCGAGACGTTGACCTGCATCAGGCGGTCGGCGAGCCGGTCGAGATATTCATCGGGATAGGCGACGGTGATCTTGCTCCCCGCCAGCAGCTGGCTCAGCGTCGTGGTGCGATGCTTGCCGGCGCGGCGCCAGCGCAGCACGGACGGCGGGTCGATCACCCCGAGCACGTGATGGTTGGCATCGACGACCGGAAAGCTCGGATGACCGGTCTTCGGGTTGGTCAGGAAGGCTGCCGCGCCGTGCAGCGTCATGGTGTCGGAAACGGTCTCGACCGCCTTGGTCATCACGTCGCGCACGCGCGTCAGCGCGAAGGGATCGACGCGGTACTCGCGCACCAGATGATGGCCGCGCCGCGCGACCTTCTCCGTCAGGATCGACCGCCGCATCAAAAGCACCGTGACGCCATGCGCGGTGCCGCAGGCCGCGATCAGCGGCAGCAGCACATGGGTGTTGCCGGTGAGCTCGACGGCGAAGAAGGTCGCGGTCAAGGGCGAGCGCATAGTGCCGCCCATCGTCGCCGCCATCGCCAGCAGCGCCCAGAAGCCGGGGCTCGCGGCAGGCAAATAGCCGCTCAGCACCGTTCCCATCGCGCCGCCCATGATGAGCAGCGGCGCCAGCACGCCGCCCGACGTGCCCGAGCCGAGCGCGACCGACCAGATCACGGCCTTCACCACGAGCAGCAGCAGTGCGGCCTTCAGCACCACCTCGCCGCTCAGCATTGCGGCAAGATTGTCATAGCCGACACCGAGCGCTTGGGGTTCGATGAGCCCGCCGAGGCCCACGACCAGGCCGCCCATCAGCGGCCACCACATCCAGTGGATCGGCAGCTTCAGGAAAATGTCCTCGCAGCCATAAACCAGCTGAGTGAGCACGCCTGACAGCAGCCCCGAGAGGATTCCGATCAGCATCCAGGCGCCGAGCTGCAGCACCGAGATGTCGACGCCGCCCGTGAACGGGAACAGCGGCGCCGGCATGTGCAGGAAGGTGCGTCCGACCGCGGCCACCACGGCGGCGACGGTGACGGGAATGAAGCTGCGCGGCGTCCACTCGAACAGCAGCAGTTCGACGGCGAGCATGATCGCGGCGATCGGTGTGCCGAACACCGTGGTCATGCCGGCGGCGGCGCCAGCCACCAGCAGGGTCTTGCGCTCGTTGTCCGTCACCGGAAGCATCTGCGCGATCAGCGAGCCGATCGCGCCGCCGGTCATGATGATCGGGCCCTCGGCGCCGAACGGACCGCCGGTGCCGATCGACACCGCCGACGACAATGGCTTGAGGATCGCCACTTTGGGGTCGAGCCGGGAACGGCCGAGCAGAATCGCCTCGATGGCCTCCGGAATGCCGTGGCCGCGGATCTTCTCGCTGCCGAAGCGCGCCATCAGGCCGATGATCAGCGCGCCCGCGACCGGCACGGTCCAGAGACCGAGCGGCGAATCCTGCAATTTCAGATCGGCGAAGCTGAACCGGCCGAAATAGGCGATGTTGGTGGCGAGCTTGATCAGTTGCAGCAGTCCCGCCCCGGCCAGCACGCCGGCGCCGGCGACAAACACGGCGATCGCCGAGATCACCACGACCCGCGGATCGGTGGTGAAATCGCTCAGAAGGTGACTGGCCTTGTCGCCGATCTTGGAGGCGTTGTCGGCGGAGGCGCTCGATTTGGTGGAAATGACGCTCATGGGTGGCGTAAGGCTCTGACGAAGTGGACGCCGGGCGTCATATCGCATTGCGATATAATTACAAGCGGGAGACATCGAATGGCAGCGTTGAAAAGGCCTGCGAAATCGCCGGCCAGGAACCGGAAGCGGGTTCCCAGCCAGGCCGATTACGAGGCGCTGTCGCAGTTTCGCTATCTGATCCGGTGTTTTCTGGAGTTCAGCCAGGACGCCGCGAAGGCCGAGGGGCTGACGCCGCGGCAGCATCAGGCCCTGCTGGCGATCAAGGGATATTCCGGCGGCGGGCCGGTCACGATCGGCGATCTGGCCGAGCGGTTGCGGCTGCGTCACCATACCACGGTCGAGCTGGTCGACCGGCTGTCCGAGGCCGGATTGGTCGAGCGCGTGCTCGATCCCGCCGACCAGCGGCGAGTGCTGCTGAAACTAACCGGCCTTGCGGCCGATCATCTCGCCGAACTGTCTACGGTTCATCTCGACGAGCTGTCGCGGATCGAGCCGCTGCTCAAACAGGTACTGTCGCGGCGGTCGGGCTGACCGCGTCGCGTGCACAATGCATCGCGCGTCAGGCGCGCGGGCTCGCGGTCCCGGCCTGATATCCTGGAACCTGTTGCTTGCGTTGGATGAACAAGCATCGAAAACGCGTGGCGCGCGTTTCTCGCCCTTGGATGGCGGCGCAACCCACTTCAACTTCACCGCGTGAGTTCAGGCACAATTCGTGGCAATGCACGCTGCCGTGCAAGGGATATGCCTTGTCATTGTCATGAAACCTTCATACACCAAGCTGGGGGCGATATCATTGAATGAGCGGCAGCCGGTCGTGATTGATGCGGGCAGTGCCATTGCCGTCGGGCATGGCGATCAGGCGGAAATCGAACTCAAGCTGCTTGCGCCGCAAGGAAGCCTCGAAAAACTGCGCGAGGCACCCTGCATCGTGCAGCATGCGCGCAATCGCGGCGCGTTTCACCGGCTTGATACGGTCTATTACGACACGCCGGAGCGACTGCTGTTTCAGCATGGCATGTCCTTGCGCGTGCGACGCAGCGGCAAGACCTTCATCCAGACGCTGAAGCTTTCACCGAATGGCGCGCAGCCTCTGATGCGACGCCAATGGGAAGCGCCGGTTGAAGGCATCGCCCCTGATCTGGCGCGACTCCCCGTCGACGAGGTCGGCGATCCCGTGGCGGCGCTGAGCAACGACGCGCTGGTGGCGGTTTTCGCGACCAAGGTGCGCCGGCACGCGCGGCAGCTCGATCTGCCCGATGCGTCGGTTGAAGTCGCATTCGATGAGGGGACGATCGAGGCCGATGCGCGCCAGGAGGTCCTGTCGGAAATCGAGCTTGAACTGAAGAGCGGCAATGCCGGCGTCCTGTTCGATCTCGGAGCGCAGCTGCTCGACGCTGCGCCGCTGCAGATTGGCACGCGCAGCAAGGCGGAACGCGGCTATGCGCTTGCGTTTGATGTCGCGCCATCGGCAGCAAAAGCCGAGTTGTCAGGCATCACGGCGGAGCTTGTGGTCGACGACGTCATCGCACTGCTGGTGGGCTCCTGCTGGCATCATCTTTTGAAAAACCACGCGGTGGCCGAGCAGGGATCGGACCCCGAAGGCGTGCACCAGATGCGGGTGGCCCTGCGGCGCTTGCGGACGATCTGTGCGCTGTTCCGGCGCGACATTCCGTCGCCGGCATTTCTGGCGGTCAACACCGAAGCACAATGGCTGATGCGGCAACTCGGCCGGGCCCGGGATTGGGACGTCTTCGCCAAGGAGACGATCGCCCGCCTGGCCGGCGCGGCTCCGGATATCGACCTGGATGGCCTCCGCCAGGCGGTCGAACAGCAGCGGAAGTCGAGCTACGGCGCCTTGCATGGCGTTCTGGCCGATCCCCGTTGCAGCCGCTTCCTGCTCTCGCTGGGGCAGGTGGTGGAACGCCGCAGCTGGCGCAACGAGATCGACAGCGAAGCGCTGGCCGTCCTGTCGCAACCAATGCCCGTGCTCGCCGACAAAATCCTGGAACGATTGCATCGCAAGACGTTGAAGCGTGGGGCGCGCTTCCGGCGGCTCGATATCCATGCGCAGCACAATCTCAGAATCAACCTCAAGAAGCTGCGCTATGCGGCGGAATTCTTCCTGCCGCTTTATGCCGCGCACGCGCCGGCGAAGCGCTACGTGAAGCGGCTCGCCGGGCTGCAGGCCAGTCTCGGGCGGGTGTGCGACATCGGAAGCACGCGCACGCTGCTCCATGCCATCCGGCAGGACGACCAGCCTGCGCTTCATCTCGGCATCGGCGCGATGGCCGGCTGGCTGGCCCGCGATCAGATCGCGGTGGCGAAGACGCTGCGCAAGAGTTGGCGGCGGTTCAAGACGACGCCGGCATTCTGGGGCCGGTGAGTTTGGCAGCGGCAGTCATCGGCCGCGCCTCTTCCTGGAGGCTAGCTCGATGCGCGGTGAGTCCACCGCGCCATCAGGGCATCGGAGGTCGGACTTCGTCATCGGGCGAAACGGGCTCCGACGACGCGCCGGCTTCAGCGTCGCGCAAAGCTGTTTCCTGAGTAATCGGAATATGCGGCACGCTGCTGACCACGACCGGATTGTCGTCGTCGGCGTGGCTCATGAGTGTTTCAAGAAAGAGAAAAAATTTCTCTGAAAGCACAGCAACCTCCCCCGGTTCGGAAGAGTCACAATTAAGCTAGAGCATTTTCCGACCGGAATGAATCGGGTGGGGATTCCCAAAACGGCGCGAGTCAGATTCAAGCTGCATGCTGGCGAGGGAGGCCAGCATGTATGGCCAGGGCGCTTTCGGTTGATCTTCGTCAAAGGGTTATAGCCGCGATTGACGGTGGCATGTCCTGTCGACAGGCTGCTGAGCGCTTTGGTGTCAGCGCGGCCAGTGCGATCCGCTGGCGCGGTCGCCTCAAGGAAGTTGGCGACATCGTTCCTAAACGCCAGGGCGGTGACCGCAAATCGCAGCGCATCGAAGCGCATTCGCAATTGATTCTGGAGGCAGTGACAGCGAAGCCGGATATCACGCTC
>NZ_AUGA01000012.1:0-197692 GCF_000426785.1 Bradyrhizobium sp. th-b2 | reverse complement strand
CAACTGGCGCCCGAAGCCGAGCGAGATGCCCGGGTTACTTGTTGGGCACTCGAGACCTTCGAGAGCCGGCTGGGGTTGGTTATCCGCCGCCTCGCGGATTGCCCCTATCTCGCCGGCGACCGCTTCACTGCTGCCGATATCTCGGTGAGCTACGCCCTCCTGCTCGGCCTGCGAACCGGCAACTACGTCCCCGGTTCTACCGAGCGGGACTATCTCGCCCGCACGACGGCACGCCCTGCCTACGTCCGGGCGATGGAAAGCTGCCAGGCCACCAAGGCTTGGGCGGCGAGATCACCGGGATTGTAGTGCTCGCTTCATCGGAGCGGCCAAGCGCCTGATTGAGTAGCTGCGAAAAGTTTCTTATGGGCATCTGCCAATTGGAGGTTTGGCTTCCAGCTTGCACTGAACTCCGATTTACGCGCGGCGCAATCGCCGGCGCCTCACATGGCGTTCCTGATCCTTGCTACAATTTCGGGCCGGTTGCTCTCGAGCCAGGCCACGGCGTCGGGTCCATCGACGACGCATGCGAAGGTTTCCCAGGTTGGGTCCTCCAGGGATTCCGGTTGCAGCCGCTTCGCGGCATACTCAACGAGGTCGTGCAAGCCTTCATAGCCTCGTCGGCGCTCGAGGGAATCTGCAATCGCCGTGCTGGCCCATCCTCGCTGGGCCAAATCGACAATGCTCGGAGCGTCAGCCTCGCTGAACCAGGGCGTGGCATCGAACTCGATGCAGCGGACGTTATCGGCGGTATGGCAAGTGGCGTGGATCATTGGAGTCCTCCGTTCGCCGGCTAACAGCCTGCGCTCTTAGGGTTTCACATCGCTGCCTCGCACGCCTCAGGCCTTGACCAGGTCCCCCAGCAGGTTCGCCGCCACCGTCAGCTTGGCGAGCGTCAGGCCGCTGGCCGCGATCTCCTCGACCGAGCGGCGGATGCGCGCAGCTTCCGGGTGCGCCGCGAGCCAGGTCTCGACAGCCTGCTGGCCGGACTGGCCGGTTGCCAGCATATCCGCGGCCAGCCTTCTTTCGGCGCCGGCGATCTGCTCGACGGCGCGGTCGATCGCCATCCGTTCGAAATAATCGTTTGCCGGAACGCTGCGCGCGGCGGCGACGATCCGGTCGAGACGGAAATTCGCCTCGGCGGCGAAGAAGGTCGCGGCGGCGTCGCCGATGGGGCGGCTGGTGCGCTCCGCAACCGTCACGATATCGGGCGCCGAGACCAGAGCGTCGAGATCGGCGAGTTCGCCGGCGAGGCCGGCGGGGACACCGGCGTCGGTGAGTTCCTGCCGCCGCTTGCCACGCGCGGCCTGCAAGTCCGGCGGCAGCGCGGTGTCGAGCCCGGCGACGATCTGGCGGATCCCCGGGCCGAAGCGCGCGACGACGGCCTCCAGTCCCTCCTTGAAATCGACATTGCGCACGTACCAGACCATGCGGGAGAGCAGCAGATCCTGCACAGAAGCGTAGAGCGACAGCTGCACCTGCCCATCGATGCAGGTATCGAGCGCGTCGATCGCGTCGCTGAGCCACTTCAGCCCGTAGCATTCATCGACCGCCACATAGGCCATGACGATGGTCGGGATATCGGCGTCCGTCTCGTCGATCAGGCGCACGACACAGGCCGGGCCGCCGCGGTTGATCACCGCATTGGCGAGGTTGGTCGCGATGATCTCGCGCCGCAGGCGGTGGAATTCGACCGCCGTGGGGTATTTGTCCTGAACCTCGCGCGGAAAATACTGCGATAGTTCCCGGGCAAGATAGGGATCGTCCGGCACGCTGGTGCCGAGCAGGTCATCGTAAAGCGTCAGCTTGGCGTAGGCGAGCAGCACGGCAAGCTCGGGCCGTGCGAGGGACTGGCCGCGGCGTGTGCGCTCGGTGAGCGCTGCGTCGTCGGGCAGGAACTCCACCGCACGGCTGAGCAAGCTGCGTTGCTCGAGCGACTGCATCAGGCGCGTGAGGAAGCCGGTCTCGGCCACGCCCTTGCGTTCGGCGAGCGAGAGCGCCAGCGACTGCAGATAGTTGTTGCGCAGCACCAGCGTGCCGACCTCGTCGGTCATCGCGGCCAGCAGGCTGTTGCGGTCAGCGGGGCTGAGGCGTCCCTCGCGCTCGAGGCGCGCCAGCGCGATCTTGATATTGACCTCGACGTCGGACGTGTTCACGCCGGCCGAGTTGTCGATGGCGTCGGTGTTGAGCTTGACGCCCTTCTGCGCCGCCTCGATGCGGCCGCGCTGGGTGACGCCGAGATTGGCGCCTTCGCCGATCACCCGGGCCCGCACGTCGCCGCCTGTGATGCGGATCGGATCGTTGGCGCGGTCGCCGGCCTGATCGTCGCTTTCCCCGGCGGAGCGGATATAGGTGCCGATGCCGCCAAACCACAAGAGATCCGCGCGCGCCTTCAGGATTGCCGTCATCACCTCGAAAGGCGTGGCTTGCGGCTTGTCGAGATCGAGCAGGGTGCGTATCTCCGGAGTGAGCGGGATCGCCTTGAGCTGGCGCGAGAACACGCCGCCGCCCGGCGAGATCAGCGACTTGTTGTAGTCCTGCCAGCTCGATCGCGGCAGGTCGAACAGGCGCTTGCGCTCGGCGAGGCTGATCGTAGGATCGGGCGAGGGATCGATGAAGATGTCGCGGTGATCGAAAGCCGCCACGAGCTTTGTCGCCGTCGAGAGCAGCATGCCATTGCCGAAAACGTCGCCGGACATGTCGCCAACGCCGACCGCGGTGAACGGCGTGGTCTGAATGTCGGTGCCGAGCTCGCGGAAGTGGCGCTTGACCGTCTCCCAGGCGCCGCGCGCCGTGATCCCCATCTTCTTGTGGTCGTAGCCCTGGCTGCCGCCGGACGCGAAGGAGTCGCCGAGCCAATGGTTCTTCTCGACCGAGATCGCGTTGGCGACGTCGGAGAAGGTGGCGGTGCCCTTGTCGGCGGCGACGACGAGGTAGGGGTCGTCGCCGTCATGGCGCACGGTGGATTCGGGCGGCACGACGATGTCGCCGTCGAGATTGTCGGTGAGCTCCAGCAGCGAGCGAACGAAGATGCGATAGGCCTCGGTGCCTTCCGCGAGCCAGGCGTCGCGGTTGGAAGGCGGCGGCAGGCGCTTGGGCACGAAGCCACCCTTGGCGCCGACCGGCACGATCACGGCGTTCTTGACCTGCTGCGCTTTCACGAGGCCGAGGATCTCGGTGCGGAAATCCTGCGGCCGGTCGGACCAGCGCAAGCCACCGCGCGCAACCTTTCCGAAGCGCAGGTGAATGCCTTCGACCCGAGGTGAGTAGACGAAGATCTCGTAGAGCGGTCGTGGTGCCGGCAGGTCGTCGATCCGGCGCGCGTCGAACTTGAAGGAGATCACCGGACGCGGATGTCCATCCTCGCCGATCTGCCACAGATTGGTGCGTATCGTCGCCTGCACCAGGTTGGTGAAGCGGCGCAGGATGCGGTCTTCGTCCAGCGAGGCGACGGATTTGAGCTGCTCCTCGACCTCGGCAAGCAGGGCCGTCTCGCGTGCCGAGCGCTCGGCATCGGTGGAGGCGAGGCGCGGATCGAGGCGGGTCTGGAACAGCGCGACGAGGCTGGCCGTGATCGCGGCGTTCTTGCGCAAGGTCTCCCACATGTAATCCTGGGTGAACGGCGCGCGGATCTGGTGCAGGTAGCGGGACAGCGCCCGGATGGTCGAGACTTCCCGCCAGCCCAGGGCGGTGCGCAGGATCAAGCCGTTGTATCCATCGGATTCGGCGTGATCGCGGACCACCGCCATGATCGAGGCTTCAAGGCGATGGCTGAATTCCGGGCTGATCGTGATCGGCTGGCCGTCGCTGGTCTCGATCGTCATCTCGTGGAGCCAAACCGGCGGAGGCGCCGGCGTGGCGCGCGGCGCGATCTGATAGGTGCGTTCGTTGACCACGCGCAGGCCGTGATTTTCGATCACGGGCACGCGGTAGGACAACGACAGGGGCGCGCCGTGCGAGAACACCTTCAGTCCGAAGCGCTTGGGATCGGCCTCGCTTTCGTCACGGTGAACCGAAATCGCCACGGGGCGGGTCGGCGTGAGCTTTTCGATGGTGGCGATATCGGTGATCGCCTGTTCCGCGCCGAACACCTCGGTATAGCCGCCGCTGAAGGCCTGGGCATATCGGGTGGTGAGCATGCGTGCCCGCATGCCATCGGTCGAGGCAGTGAGCGCGGCCTTCAGCTTGTCGGCCCAGGTCGCGGCAATGGCACTGATCCCGGCTTCGAGCGTGGCGCGTTCGACGACGGGAGTTTTGCCGTCATAGCGTCCGATGATGTAGTGGACGCGCACAAGCGCCCCTTCAGGGAATGAAACATAGGAGGCCGACAGCGTCCCCTTGTAGACCTGCGCCAGGAAGGCACCGACGCGCGTGCGGACGTCGGTGTCGTATTTGTCGCGCGGAATGAAGGTGAGGATGGAGACGAAGCGATCGAACTTGTCCACCCGCGCCAGCGCGCGGACGCGCGGACGCTCGTAGAGGATCAGGATCTCCATGACGAAATTGTAGAGCGTGTCGACGTCGACCTGGAACAATTCGTCACGCGGATATTCTTCGAGAATATGCATGAGCGCCTTGCCCGAATGGCTGTTCGGGTCGAAGCCGGCGCGTTGCAGCGCCCGCGTCACCTTGTGGCGGACATAAGGGATCTGCCGTGCCGAGCGGGTATAGGCGCCGGAGGTGAACAGGCCGACGACCCGCAATTCGCCCTCCAGCCGGCCGTCGGGCGTATAGAGCTTGATGCCGACATAATCCATGCGGATGCGACGATGAACGCGGCTGGAGACGTTGGCCTTGATGACGATGAGCAGGGTGGGGTCGTGCATGAACTCGCGTATTTCCGACGTCATCACCACCATTTCGCCGCCGCGGCGCAGGACCTTCGCATCCGGATCGCGGAGCACGCCGAGGCCTTTGCCGGTCGTGATGTCGTCGGACGCATCGCCGTCGGGCGAGAAGCGATATTCGCGCACGCCGAGGAAGGTGAAATTGTCCGCGCAGAGCCATTGCAGGAACTGGTTGGCCTCGGCGACCTCGTCGATCGGCAGCGGCGGCGGATTGGAAGAGAAGGTCTTGATCGCGTCCTCGACCCGGTCGCGCATGGCACGCCAGTCGGTGACGCAGGCGCGGACGTCGCTCAACGACCTGGTGAGGCCGTCGATCAGCTTCTGGCGATCGGCATCGGCGTCCAGGCGGGTGATGTGGAGATGAATCAGGCTTTCCCGCGTACCCTTCGCTCCCTCCGGCAGTGGCTCGCCGTGAAAGCGCAGGAGCTTGCCTTGATCATCGCGCTCCACCGCGAGGATCGGGTGAGCGACGAGGGTGACTTCGATGCCTTGCTCGGCCAACTCCGCCGTCGTGGAATCGAACAGGAAGGGCATGTTGTCGTTGAGAATCTCGAGCACGGAAATCTCGCGCCCGTCCGGCATCATCGGATTGACGACACGGATATCGGCGCTGCCCGCCGTACGCTGCTGCACGTGCTCCCAGGCTTGTTCCGCCAGGAAGGCCAGCGACAAGGCATCGTGATTGGCGAGGTCCTCGACATTGGTGTAGCCGAACAGAAGTTCGGCAAAGCTCCGGGGAGCCTTGCCCGGCTGCACGCTTCCCGCGGCATCGCGGATCAGGGTTGCACGGGCCTTATCGTCACGCCAAGCCATAATGTCCTCCATTTGCCGCGCCGTCCGACCGCAGTCGCGATCATCGGCTTGATTCTGGAGTGCATCGCTTCGAGCGCCACTGCCTTGATCGCGATCGAGCGCGTACGCGAATTCCCCGGTCTCAAAGCTTCGACTGCTGCCGACGACAATACTCCGATCCCAAAGCTATCCAAGGCGCATGCTGTCGTGAGACGTGCCGAGATGCCTGCTGCAGCGCGTGAGGCCGAAGTCGGCGCCGGCGGCTGCCGAATCATCGGGGAGGGAAAAATCACAAGCAATTTCAATTGAGTAAGAGTTTGCGGTTTTGTTCTGAGCGGCGCGCCAAAGATTGCCTGTCTATTGAAGTGCACCAAGTGGATCTAGCGATAGTCCTTGTTGTTGATCACCTTGCTGTCCTTGCCCTCATCGGCGCCGGTCGGCATGCATTCGACCTGCACGAGGTCGGGATAGATATCCCACGATCGCACCAGGATTTTCTTGCGGACACCGTAGGAGGTGATGATACAGCGGTTCAGCACCGGGCTGACGGCGGCTGCGACGTAGCCGGGATAAAACAGCGAACCATGATGGAGCACGCTCCAGAGTTCGTTGAACCAGGTCGCGCGCACCCGGAAGGTCACCGTGTTCTGGTCGGTGCAGGGCAGCGTCTCGCAACCGTAGACCTCGTGGACCTCCGGTCCCTCGGTTTGCGAACTCGAGAGGTTCTGGGAGTTGGACAGATATAGCTGCTCGTCGTGCCGGACGGTCGCAAGGTACCAGGGCAAGGTCGCGGTGACCGCCACTGCGCAGTAGACGACGTAGCAGACGGCGATCGTCGCGAGGATCATGATGCCGCCGCGCGCCTTGCTGAATTCCGGATCGCCATAAGCGTCCTTGGCGTAGACGCAGCGCGCCCAAAGCGCGCGGTAGCGGGCGAACGCCCAGCGCACGAAGCGGTAGAGCCGCCAGGTGACCGGAGCGATCAGCTTCAGGTAGATCCAGCCGCAGGAGCGGACGAACTGCGACCAGAACCGGCCGAGCATGCTCAGCTCCCGGTGGGCGCGCCCGAGGTCGGACTGGTCGTAGGACTTCTTGGCCTCATAGGCCTTGGTCTTGAACTCGGACAGCGTCTTGTCGATGCCGTGCAGCAACGCATCGGCGTCGTCATGCGGCTTTTCTGTCATGGCGGATCCAGGTCGACGTGAAATTGCGGCTCGTGGCATCGAAGCCGATGTCGAGCGTGCCGCTGAAGGCGGCGTCAGCCATCGTCTTCTCGACGATCATGGCCTCGATGCGTTTGATGCGGCCCGGCAGGCCGCGGGCTCCGATCTCGGGCGAGTAGGTCTTGTCGCAGAACTCCCGCAGCTGCGCCTCGGGGAAGCGTACCTCGATCGATTGTGCCGCGTAGAAGGCGTTGATGCGCGAGATTTCGCGGAACACGATCTTCTCGATCGTGTCCATGTTGAGCTTGTGGAACAGGATGATGTTCTCGCGTCCCTCGAAGCGGTTCAGGAATTCGGTTCGGAAGGCCTTCTTCAGGTCGCGGATGGTGAGCTCGTAGGCCTCATCCTGGCTCAGATCGCCGGGACCGGTGCCGACCCGCAGCGCATGCTCCGCGCCGATGTTGGTGGTCATCGGCATCACCACGTCGCCGAACTCGACCTTGCGGCCCAGATTGTCGCGGCAGCGCCCGTCGTCGAGGATGTTGAGGCAGATGTTGAAGATGTCGGGGTGAGCTTTCTCGATCTCGTCCCACAGCATGACCTGATACGGATTGGCCCGCACCGAATTGGTCATCTCGCCGCCGGCCGAGAAGCCGTCGTAGCCCGGAGGCGCGCCGATCAGCTTGGTGACGTCGTTCTTCTCCATGAACTCGCCCATGTCGTAGCGGTTCAGCGTCTTGTCGGTGTCGAACAGGGCTTCCGCCAAGCCCTTGGCGACCTCGGTCTTGCCGACGCCGCTGGCGCCGCAGAACAGGAACGGCAGCGGCTTGTCGGTGCGCCGCCCGCGCCGCCAGACCTTGACCGCACGATCGACATGATCGATCACCGCATCCTGACCGAACACGCGCCGCTTCAGCGAGCCGTGCAGATTGAGCAGCTTGACGGCGTCGTTCTGCTTGAGCTTGGAGGCGTCGATACCGGAGATCAGCGAGAATTCGTCGATCACCATGTCTGCGGTGAACAGCAGCCGATCGTTGATCTGCTTGGTGACGGCCTTGTATTTCACCCGATTTTCATCGACGGCCGCCTGGGTCTGCGCAATGTCGCCGCGCAGCTTGAGAATCTCTGGCGTTGCATAGCCGGACGCCCTGGCGATCAGATCGAAGTCGGCATCGCCGGCGGAGGCCTTGCCGGCGGGATCGTCGAGGTGACGCTTCTTCTCGTCTTCCTCGAGGCTGCGCAGCTGGGCCTCCATGTGTGCGATCGACTTCTCGCCCTCGCGTTGCGCCGCGTAGTAGCCCTTGATCTTGGCCTGGTATTCGGCGAACTCGGCCTTGTGGCGGGCGATGGCGGCGCGCACGGTGGCGGCCTTTTCCTCGTTTCCGGAGGACGGCCCGCTGGCCATCAGACGCGCGAGCTCCGCCTCAAGCTCCGCGAGCAGCGGCGGCGTCGAGTGCGCCCGCAGCAGGTAGCGCGCCATGCCACGATCGAGCAGCGTGCGGGTGCGCGCGGGCTGCGCCGCGGAGAGGCCGGTGTCGAGCGAACGGTACTTGCTCGACATGTCGATGGCGGCCTTGACCGCAGCCGGATCGATCCGGACCTCGTAGCTCTCCTCGAGATCCCCAGCGCCGTGCAGCGCAATCTCCTCGAGTTCAGCGCCGACCGGCTCGGTCAGATCCATCAGCGTGAAATGATCGCGGAAGTCGGAATGACACTTGAGCACCTGGGTCAGGTCGGCCTCGCGCACCTCGAGGAAGACCTGCGTCTTCTTCGTCTTCACCATCGACGTCAACGCGTTGACGATGTGCATCAGCCCGCTGTTGCGCAGCGCATCGATCAGATCGAGCGTATCCTCGACGATCAGAACGCTGTCCGGGGTGCGGTTGAGGGTCGCAAATATCGCCTTGAACTGCTTGACGATGGCGTCGTTGTCGCCGAGGCCGAACAGGCCGTCGGTGTCGAGCCAGAACAGCCGCTTGTTGACGATGTCGAACGGCGCGTCGGGGTCGACCTTGCGCGCCTGCAGCGCCAGCGCCAGCGTGGTGATGCCGACACCGCTCGGACCGGAGACGATCACGCTGTTGGCTTCCATCCGCGTCAGGATGGTGCACAATTCCTCGAACTTCTCCGTGCAGCCAACCAGCTTGAAGTTCTTCCGGTTGGCGAGCGCCTCGCTGCCGGTGATCAGGAAGTTGTCGGCCATTTCAGATTTCCATCGGTCAGGCTTGGAAGTGGGAAGGCCGGACCGGCAGCGCCGGTCCGGGGGCGGGGCTCAGATCTGCCCGAACGTGATTTCCTTGTCGTCGACCGGCTTCGCTGCCGCTGAGGCGGCCGGCGCGCCGGGATCCTTGGCATCCATGCCGATGCTCTCCTGCAGCCGCGCACGTACGGTGGCGGTGACATCGCTGAGCTCTCCGAGCCGGCTCTGGATGTTGGAGAGCCCGTCCTCCCGCAGCTTGTTGGCGGCCTGCAGCGATTCGGCGATGTTCGACATCGACTCGACCTTCTCCATGATCCGCTTGGAGGCCTCGTCGACCTGCAGCGCCTGGCGGATGACCTCCTTGTTGGCGACGTCGTCGGTCACCGCGTTCATCGCCCGCATCGAATCGCGCACGCTCTCCGAGGCCTCGTTGAGCGCCGAGTTGTTGAGCGCCTGGATGGTGGTGTTCAGGCTGGTGGCGACACTGGCGATGCCGTCGCTGGAGAGTTCGCGCAGATTGACATTCTGCTTGCCGAGGGCGTCGTGGAAGGTATTGGCGTCGACCGCGTCCTTCTCGAGATCGGCCACGGTCTTCTTGGTGCTCCGCCCGCTGTCCAGCAGGGTGGTGACGTGGCGCTCGAAATCGTTCTTCTTGCGCTCGCGCTCGAGACGGGCAAGGGTGTCCTCGCCCGCCGGGGCGGTCGACAGCGCCTGCACCTTCTCCCTGTTCGCGGCGCTGGCGAGGTCGATGCCCTTGTCGAGAATCGCGACCACCGTGATCATCTGCGAGTTGATCTTGACGAGCTTGTCGGCCTGCCCCTCGATCCCTCCGAGTTCGTCGCGCAGCTCCGAGACCGAGACCTGCGACTTGTCGATGTAGCCGAGCGCCGCCTTGATGATGCCCTCGACGCGCTTGACGTGCTCGGGACCGGAGATGTCGAGCATCTTGCGGACCTGGTCCTTTTCGGCCTTGAACTTGCCCTGCTTGGCGTCGTGCTCGGCCTTCTCCGTGATGATCGCCAGCGCCTTGTCGCGGCAGGCCTTCAGGCCCTCCATCCGCTTGGCGATCAGGAGCTCCTTGGCGGCGATTTCGGCCTGCGCGGATTTCTTGATGCCGCCGAACAGGCCGGTTTGCGTCTTCAGCTTGGCGATGTCGCGATCGAGCATCTCCTTGTCGGAGTTGACCTGCCGCGTTTCGGATTCGATCTCCGAGGTACGGCGGTCCCAATCAGCCTCGCGCTTGCGATCCTCCTCGATCTCCGCGAAGGTATCCAGCACGACATTGTCGCCGGCGGTGCGCAGCGTGTAGAGCGCATCCAGATTGTCGACCAGCGGCCGGATCATCTCGCGGAAGTCGAGAACGCCCTTGTTCATGTCGGCAAACGTCTGCTTCATCTTGGCGAAGACGGTCGTCGACGACAGCTCGATCAGCTTGCGCTGCATCAGCGTGCGCTGCTGCGCCAGATATTCCTTGTAGGCCTCGAGCTGCTTGATCGACGCCTTGCACTCCTCGGCGAGATCAGGCGAGAGCAGGGCTCCGACCTGGCGGCTGCGCTCCTCTGGAGCTGCTTCGGGATTGAAGACGATCTTCGCCACCGGATTGGCGGTGATGTCGACAGGCGCGGCCTGTGTCGCCTGCTTCGGCGCCATCCGTGCCTTGACGGCCTCGTTGACCGCGGTCGATTCCGCGAGTTTCGGGGATTGTGAGGTGGACATGCAGTCGTCTCCTGGTCTGGCGACTCCGAGGGAGCCGCATGGGCGGCGCAGGCGTCCAGGCCGCGTCGCGGGAAATCGTCCTTAGGCGGTCAACATGAGAAATCCGGCTGGTGCGGAACCTAGATGCGAGTCCTTTGTCGCACAACCACAGGGCGGTTCAATTCGAACCGTGAGCCAAACGAAGTCGCGACATTCTTTATGCATCGTTCAGCGTTGCTGTGTGTTTCAGCTCGGAAGGAAGCTCATTGCTTTATTTTTCGGTGGCTGTTTGTCGCTTCGTGGCCGGTCTGGTTCGAATTAAGTCTTCGGGTGCCGGTTTCCGGATCGATGTGAAGCGTCCTTTGCATTAGTCGCTCGATGTGCGGCTTTGGTTGACGCCCGCAAGGCTCGCACGGCGATTTGAATTCGAAGCCGTCGTGACGCCAGTAATCCGCACGCCTGCAAAGCTAACTATTTGAATTGGCTTCTGAAATATCCCTCGTCCTTGACCGATGCTTGCAGCTGGGGAGCTCGGGCAGGCTCCGGATCTGATAAGTCACGGCGTAAAGGATTGTGTAGCAATCTCAATTACATATCGGTTCGCGATTTTATTCTGAGCGGCGCGCCATTTGTTTCGCCCCGCCCGCGCGCTTCAAGCAGACGCCGCCAACGGGTGGGAGCCGCGCCGCTCCAGCGCTCGAACGCCCGGCTGAAGTGGGCGGGGTCGTCATAACCGAGCACCGACGCAATGTCGCCGATCGATCGGTCTGTCTGGCACAGCAGTCTCACCGCACGTCGCTGCAGCGCGTTTCGCAGCAGGTCGCTGTAGCTCAGTCCGACCTCGCTGAGCCTGCGCTGCAGGGTTCGTCTTGTGAGTCCCGACCGGTTTCCGATGTGCGAAAGGGTCGGACGCCGATCGAGCAGTTCCAGTTCGATCAGCACGGAAACACGGCCCGGCAGGTCCTCCGGATCCGGCAGGTCGAAAATGCGTGCGAGCTCACTCGCGGTCAGCCCATCGCCTTGTCCGAGATTTGGATTGACGGCCGTCAACAGCCGCCGATCGAACACGATCGCGCTGGCGGCGTCACCAACAGCAGTATCGGTACACGTCAACTCGTCGATCTGACATCGCAGCCGGTTTGGCAGGTCGCCAAAGACGATCCGGCTCGGTAGCCAGCAGGCGCCGGCAAAATGCCTGACCACAGCGATCATGTACCAGATGGCGAGCATCTCGTTCTGCCGGCGTCCGTCGCGCGCAGGGTCGGTCAATTCATACGACCAGTGAATTTCGCTGCCATGACGGCGGACGACCAGCTGGGTAGCGTTTTGCAGCATGTGCGGCAGGCTGGTTCCTGCGCGGTGGATCGCCTCGAGCAGGGTCGGGGCCTGGGCCACCCATCTGCCGAAAATTCCGAGGCCCGCCATCGACGTCTGGCGACCAAGCCGGACCGCAAAGACTTCGTCGTGCAATTCACGCGAGGTCACCATCAACAGCCGGAAGTGATCGCGCAGTGGCAACAGCGTGTCCGGCGCCTCCAGCAATCCGAGGGGAAGATCGGCGCGGCGGAAGACCCGCTCGATCGATCCACCGGCCGCCGTCACGACATCGGCAATCGGACCAAGCGTGCTCGCGCGCGTGTAACCAGTCTGGTGCATCTGCCCTCACGCGCCAAACAGGCTGCCATTTCGGCACATCATGGCAGGCTGAATTCGCAGCGAAAGCATAGCATTCGAAACCCCATCGATGAAACACGGCCAAACGCCGGCGTCGACCGGGACAAGGGAGGAATGCATGTGCTTTGCTTGCTTTGGCTTGTCGTCCGCGGCCGGCCGTATCGGGAAAATTTCCCGACGTGATGTGATGTTGCGTGCATCGGCGCTCGGTCTGGTGCTGCCCTTTGCCGGGCCTGCGTTGCGGACGGCGCAAGCGGCCGAGCAGGGCGGTCCGGCTCCGGCGGATTTGGTGGGCGGGATCAAGGATATCATTGCGAAGGCGAGTTCACCGGAACTGGTTGCCTACAAGGCTTTCGAGATCAACGGCACCGATCTGCCTTGGACCGATCTTGGTCTCGACGCGGCGCAGGGCCAACAGGTGACGTTCCTCCTGAGCGGTCGGATGTGGCTGTCGCGCGAACACGATCTCTGGTTCGGTCCCGGCCTGGTCTTCCACGCGCGCACGCGCGGGCTCCGGCCGATCTACAATCCGATGCTGGACACCGGGACCATGACGGCCTCCCACGATGGACGGATCGAGGTGGCGCGTTCGGCCGCGGAATGGGCCAGTGAGGACGGGGTGCTGGCGACGCCGGAAGACGTCTACAAGCAGGCGGATGTCAAGATGACCGGCATCGCTCTGCTGTGGCGCGCCGATGCCGGCGTGGGCGTCAAGAGTCTCCTGGCGCATGGCGACGTGGGCGGTCTGCTCAAGTCCGAGCTTGCGCGTCTCGAGCGTGGCGGCAAGCTGCCGCCAGGCTGGTCGAACCTGCTCGGTTTTGGAGGTGGCCAGGAAGTCTTCAGCCAGGGTGCGGACGGCGAGATCGTCTGCGACACCACGGGCCACGTCAGTATCATCGAGCGGCCGCTGTCGCTTCCGTTGACCTCTCGTCCGCGGCTCGCATGGCGCTGGAAGATCGATCAATTGCCAACCGCCGTCGCGGAAGACCAGGCTGCGACCCACGACTATCTTTCGATCGGCGTGAAGTTCGAAGACGGGCAGGATCTGACCTACATCTGGAGCGAACATTTGCCTGAAGGCAAGGTCTTCCGCTGCCCGTTGCCCGGCTGGAATGTGATCGAGACGCATATGATCGTCCGTTCCGGGAAGGCGGACCTCGGAACCTGGCAAGCGCAGGAACGCGACATCGCAGCAGACTACGCCGCCCATATCGGTGGATCGGCGAAGGCCATCGCGAAAATCTGGCTGCTGGCCGTGGCGCCGTTCCAACGCCGCCACGGCGCGTGTCGCTATGCCGATATCAAGGTCACCACCGGCGACAACGCTGTGCACAAGGTCTAGAGCGTTTTCGAGCGAAGTGGATACCGGTTCGCGTGAAGAAAACGCGTCAAAACAAGAATCTAGAGCCCCGTTCCGATTCAATCGGAACGGGCTCTAGCGCGAGACGCGATTTGCCGGGGAGTGTTTGTTTCCCCATGGCTTCAAATCAGTATGGCTTCAAATCAGTCCTTGCAGCAGGTTCCGGCAAGGCTGGGTCTGCATGGTCAGTATTTCGGACGGTGTGACTTCGCCCATTCGCGAGCATGTAGAATGGGTTCACGCGGCGGCATGATCGCCCGCAGCTTGAGTGTTGCCGGAAGGTTCTCCATGCGCTCGCGCCAGCGGCAGAACGACGGATATTTCGGGTACATCGCCCGGCCTTCTTCCGTCAGGCTGAAGGCGAAAGTGCTCGGAAGCAGGTAGAAATCCGCGATCGAGAGTTCCGAACCGAGCAGGTAGTTTTCGCCGTGCTCAAGCTCGCGCTCCACCATGCCAAGCGCGAGCTCGACCTTGGGCAGCGCATGGGCCACGACTTTCTCGTCTGAGGCGATGCCAAGCTCCGGAAAGACCACCCGTTCGTGCGTCACGTGATGGATCATGTAGGGATAGTAGTAGGCGTTGACCGCACTGATCCACTGGTTCATGCGCGCCCGCGCGCGAACGTCGTGCGGCGTAAGCTTTGGCCCCTCGAAGGTTTCATCGACATAAGAGGCGATCGCGCTGGTCTCGTAGACGATGAAATCGCCGTGCCGCAGGATCGGGACGCGGTTGAACGGGTGCAACGCCAGGTGCTCGCGCTGTCCCATCACCGGTTCAAGGTTATGAAAGCCGTAAGGCACGTCCTTGTGGGTCAGGATCAGGCGAACGATGTTGACAAAGGTGCTTCGCGGGAAGCCGTAGACGATCGGGTCTGCCATCTGTTTTCTCGTTGGTTGAATCGCTTATCGCCAGAACGGTTTGGCTGCTTCTTCCAGGGCCTGCTCGCGGGTCAGGCCGATGTCTGCGAGCAGGTGTTTGTCTTCCGCAAGCTCGCGGAGCGCGCCGCGAAGGCTGCGCCGGGCCGCCCAGCCTGACCATCCGTGCCATCCAATAGCCGGGCCCGGTCCGAAATCGAATTGATGAAGTCGGGTGGGAGGATCGTCCGCTGGATTGGACGGAAGCGACAACGGATCAGTGATCAAGGCTGACATCGACAAGCTCCAAATCTTGTGAAACTCTGCGTTGGAGCATTCCAGTAATGTCAGCGGGCGGTTGACGGCAAAGCATCGTTTCTCTTGCCTGCCCTAGTTTTTCTCATGAAGTCGTTGCGATGCGCCCACGCCTGCCATCCCTCAATGCGCTGAAGGTTTTCGAGGCCGCGGCGCGGCATGAAAGCTTCACCCGCGCCGCCGAGGAGCTGTGCGTCACGCAGGGCGCGGTGAGCCATCAGGTCAAGGCGCTCGAGGCCGAGCTTGCGATCAAGCTGTTCAATCGCGAGCGCCAGCGCCTGATCATCACCGAGGCGGGCAGGGACTACCTGACCGTCGTTCGCGATGCGCTGGACCGCATCGCGGTCGGCACCGAGCGGCTGTTGCAGCGGCAGAATGCCGGCGTGCTCACCGTCAGCACCTCGCCGGACTTTGCCGCCAAATGGCTCGTGCACCGGCTGGGCCACTTTGCCGAGGCGCACCCCGGCATCGATCTTCGCGTGTCCGCGACGCTTCATCACGTCGACTTCGCGCGAGAGGAAGTCGACCTTGCTGTGCGGCATGGTGACGGCAATTGGCCGGGGCACGACACCGTCAAGCTCAGCGCCGAGCAGCTCTTCGCGGTGTGCAGTCCAAAACTGCTCTCGGGACGGCGGCGGCTCGGCAAGCCGGCCGATATCCTCAAATATCCGCTGATCCATATGGACAGCCGGACCGATTGGTCGAGGTGGTTGCAGGCGGCCGGCGTCGACGACACCAACGTCATCCACGGCCCGGTGCTCAATCGGGCCAGCATGGTGATCGACGCGGCGATCAACGGCCAGGGGATCGCACTTGCAAGGACGACGTTGGCGGCGTGGGACTTGATCAATGGACGGCTGGTGCGGCCTTTTCCGGAGGCGCTGCGGTTGTCGAAGACCTACTGGATCATGTGCCCGAAGGCGACGGCGGCGTTGCCGAAGATCGTGACGTTCCGCGATTGGCTTTTGGCGGAGGCCTCAACGGATCAGCGGCAGCTCAAGAAACTCGGCTGGTCGCTGGATCCGCTCAGGGAGAGCGGCGACTGAAGCCGTGCCGTCGGGCGCCAGGCCTATCCGGCGACAGCCGTGACCTGGAGACCGATGTCGCTCGCTGCCGGGCGCAGCGGCGTGCTCGAGCGGCTCAGCGCGGATTTGATCGACAACCGGTTCAAGACCATCGTCGAAAGACGAGGCTGGCGTTGACGCCGCCGAATCCGAAGCCGTTCGAGATCGCGTGTTCGATGGCCATCGGCCGCGCAACGTTCGCGACCAGGTCGATGCCCTGCGCAGCCGGATCGGCGTTTTCCAGATTGAGTGTGGGTGGGGCGACCTGATCGCGCAGCGCCAGAATTGTGAAGATGGCCTCGACGCCGCCTGCCGCGCCAAGCAGATGTCCCGTTGCCGACTTGGTTGCGCTGACGGCAATCCCTCCCTCGCGCCCGAACACGCGCTTGATGGCCTCCAGTTCGCTGAGATCGCCGACCGGAGTGGATGTCGAATGCGCGTTGACATGCTGGACCTGGTCGGGCCGCAACCCGGCCTGCCGGAGTGCCGCCTCCATGGCGCGTCGGGCGCCGTCGCCATCTTCCGGGCCTGCGGTGATGTGATAGGCGTCCGCCGTCGTGCCGTAGCCGATGATCTCCGCGATCGGCTTCGCGCCGCGCCGCACGGCATGGTCGAGCTCCTCGATGACAAGCACACCTGCGCCTTCGCCCATGACGAAGCCGTCGCGGTCGCGGTCGAACGGCCGCGACGCCCGCGCGGGCGTGTCGTTGAAGGACGTCGAAAGCGCCCGCGCGGCCGCAAAGCCGCCAAGGCTCACGGGATCGATGCAGGCCTCCGCGCCGCCGCAGATCGCAATTTCGGCTTCGCCGGATCTGATCAAGCGCGCTGCATCGCCGATGGCTTGAACGCTCGCCGCGCAAGCGGTCACCGGCGCGCCGATCGGACCCTTGAAGCCGTATCGGATGGTGATGTGCCCGGCTGCGAGATTTGCCAGAAAGGAGGGAATGGTGAATGGCGACAGCCGACGCAGGCCGCTCCTTTCCGCCGTGCGCACGGCCTCCGCAATCGCGGGAAACCCGCCTATACCGGATGCAATCACCGTGGCGGTGCGCTCCTGCGCGTGAGCCTCGGCCGGCATCCAGCCGGCCTGCGCCACGGCTTCCGCCGCGGCGAGCAGCGCGAACAGGATGAACCGGTCCATCTTCTTCTGGTCCTTGCGCGGGGCGGCGGAATCGGGATCGAAGCCGCCCTCCGAATCCTCGGCCTTATCAGGAACCTGTCCTGCGACGCGCGCCGGGAGAGCCGCCGCCCACTCCGGCAAAGCCGTCAACCCGGACTGCCCCGCGAGCAGCCGCGACCAGACCAGTTCGGTGCCACAGCCCAGCGGGGACACCATCCCCAGGCCCGTCACAACAATTCGACGCATGGTTCTCCTGTCGCGCCCTTCCTGCGAACCGGCATGGCCGGGACTCGAAGCTGCCTTGGGCGCTTTTATATATGATGGTTATCATCTATTATCTTGACCGGCTGGGCGTCAAGGTGGCGGTTCCGCCCTGTACACGAAGGTCTTTCGCAAGCGCCTGCGCGAGTTCGCCGCGGCGATGGGCGCGCGTCACCCCGCCGTGCTCGGCGACGCCCTTCTGTTGCTCATCGAAGGCATTTACGTCACCGGCCAGCAGTCGGAAGAGAGGCCGGCGCAGTCGGCGTTCACGGTGGCGAAGCTGTTGATCGATGCGAGCGCGGCGAAGCCGTGAGTGGATGAAGGCCCGATGACCAGCGGCAAAGCCGATGGGCCCGCAAAACACGGGCAAATAAGACCAACCCTACGTGCGCCTTAAGAAGGTCTAATGCATTAATTTTGCTGAACTAACTTCGAGGTACCCGCCAGTCGCGCGTTGTGGAAGCAATTGTCGGAATCGCCCCCTCAGCGAGCAGCGTTTAAGATTCGGCTGGCTAGACTATATAAGTAGCCATGCTCACACGCCCCGACCGCCTGTCCTTGTTGCCTGAGAATGTGCTCGGCCTGTCGACGGCGCGGCGCGATTGGAACGGCGTGCGCGTTGCTCTCAACGAATTCCGCTGCGCGGGCCGGGTGTCTCACCATCTTCGACACGAGAATGAAACCCGCCTCAATATTCTTCTGGAAGAGACCGGAGCCCCGTGCGAGCCTCGTCTCCGAGAGAACCAGCCTTGCCCGGTCGGCTATGTGCCGCGGCAGTTACTCTTCGCGCCCGCCGGCACGGAAATATGGGGCTTCTGCGCCGATGCTCGCTTCGTGCGGGACGCCACGTTGAGCTTTGATCTCGCGGTGCTGAGCGAGCAGCTGGGTACCCGGTTCAACGCCGATGCAATCGAAGCGCCTCGGCTGCGTTTTTCCGATGATCGCATCTGGACCCTGACGAAGCTGCTCTCTGACGCGGTGAACGATCCCGACCCATCGGCGCAGCTTTATGGTGACGGGCTGACGACCGCGACTGCAGCGCTGCTTATCGCCGATGCGCCAGCGCCTGCCACGAGCACGAAGGGTCTGGCACCCTGGCAGCTTCGACGCACCGTCGACTATCTCGACGCCCATTTGCCCGAGCGTGTTGATCTCGCGCATCTGGCAGCGCTGGTCAATCTTTCGCCCGCGCATTTTAGCCGCGCGTTCAAGGCGTCAACCGGGATGGCCCCTTATCGCTGGCAGCTCGATGCGCGCGTCCGGCGTGCGCAGGCTCTCCTGATCGACAGCCACGCCTCGCTCAACGAGGTGGCAGAGGCAACGGGCTTTGCCGATGCGGTTCATTTCGGGCGAACGTTCCGGAAACTCACCGGCACGACACCGGCAGTATGGCGGCGCGACCGCAAGAACTGACCGCCATCCTGTAGCAGTTTCAGACTGTGAATCGCAGAATCGAACAGTGCGTTCCCTTAGGCGGAACGACACTATCGCCGCAACCGGATCGGCGAACGACATCGCGTTGAGCGATTGACGAGGCACGCCCTTCCGAAAATTCCCAACTCCGGAGGGCGGAAGATGAGCACGGCACCCATCGACTATGACGGCCTCATGCAGGCAAATCTCGCGCATGTGTTCGGCGAGCGCGACGCCTCTCGCAGAATGAAAGCCATCTCGGAACTCTATGCTGGCGATGCGACACTCTTTGAACCACCGGATGCCTCAGCGACGGGTCATGCCGCCATCAATAAAGCGGTGGATGAACTGCTGGCAAACCTGCCAGCCAATTTCGCTTTCACGGCGATTGGCCCTGCCGTTGGTCACCACGGCATGGGACGGCTGCGCTGGAAGTCCGGTCCGCCGAACGGTCCCGCAGCCGTGACGGGCACCGATGTCGCGCAAATTGAACGCGGTCAAATCAAGACCCTTCATGTCTTTCTGGACCAGCCCAGCCCCTGAGCCATCACCTGCGCATCTGTTAAAGGAGTTCCTATGCCTGCCAAAACCGGCCTCGACGCCTTGCTTCGTCCCGAAGACAGCATTCTCGTGCTGATCGACCATCAGCCCTACCAGTTCACGAACCTGAATAGTCACGAGCCGACGATGATCATAAACAACGTCATCGGCCTCGCGAAGACCGCCAAAGTCTTCAACGTGCCGACGATCCTCACCACGGTGATCGAGGAGCGCGGCGGCTATGTCATCAAGGGGCTTCAGGATGTCTTCCCCGAGCAGAAGCCGATCAACCGCACCTTCATCAATACTTGGGAAGACCCGAACGTTACCAACATCGTGAAGAAGAGTGGGCGAAAGCAACTCGTTCTTGCCGCGCTTTACACTGAGATTTGCTTGGCCATGCCTGCGATACAGGCGCTCGGCGAGGGGTATGACGTGTTCATCGTCACCGACGCTTCGGGCGGCGTCTCGCTGGAAGCCCATGACATGGCCGTGCGCCGCATGGTTCAAGCGGGTGCCGTGCCGATCACCTGGCTTGCCGTGCTCGGCGAATGGCAGCGCGATTGGGCGCGTGAGAAAACCGCTGCTGGCGTCGCAGGCGTCGTTCTTGAACATGGTGGCGGCAGCGCTGTTGCGCTGGCTTGGGAACTCCAGCTTCTCGAAACCCACGTGAAGTAAGGGTCCAAACGTGTCCACCCCGATCCGTATCGGCTATTGCTTGTCGCTGACCGGCCCAGTTGCGGGCAACAGCCGGTCGGCGCAGCTTGCTCATGAGATTTGGCGGGAGGATATCAACCGCCGGGGCGGATTGCTTCGTAGACCCGTCGAACTCATCTGCTACGACGACTACGCCGATGCGTCGCTCGTTCCCGGCCTCTACAAGCAGTTGATGGACGAGGACAAGGTCGATCTCGTCATCGGCGGTTACGGCACCAACACGATATTGCCAGCAATGCCGCTCATCATGGAGCGGCAGCGGTTCTTCGTTGGTCTGATGGGCCTCGGCGTTAACAACGCGCTCGCCTATCCCAACTACTTCGCGATGATCCCAACCGGGCCGGATCCGAACGCCGCGTTGACCGAGGGATTTTTCGAGCTTGGCGCGGCGCAGATGCCTCGACCATTGACCGTAGCGTTGGTCTCGGCTGATGCGGAATTCTCCCGCAACCCCATCCTTGGCGCAAAAGCCAATGCGGCCAAGCACGGCTTCCGTGTCGTCCATGAAGCGACTTACCCGCTGACGACGGAGAATTTCACGCCCGTCATCGACGCCGTTGCCAAGAGCGACTGCGACCTTCTGTTTCTCTGTTCATACCTCGATGACTCGATCGGCCTCGTGCGCGCCATCCACGCGCACGCGTTTCGCCCAAAGATGGTCGGCGCTGGCATGATCGGCCCACAGAACACAGTGGTGAAGACCACGCTCGGCCCGTTGCTCAACGGTTTCGTGAACTACGAATACGGGCAACCGGTTCCCAAGATGATGTTCCCCGGGGTTCAGCGATTCCTGAATACCTACCAGGCGCGAGCTGGCGGCGCGGGTGTCGATCCCTTGGGCCATTACATGGCGCCGCTCGCTTACGCCCAGATGCAGGTAGTAGCGCAGGCTGTCGAAGCGGCCGGTGGTTTCGACGATATCAGGCTCTCGGCCTACGCACGGAGTGCGACCTTCGACACGGTCATGGGGGACGTCCAATTCGGCCGGAAGGGTGAATGGCCGCATCCGCGCGTGCTCCAAGTCCAGTTCCAAGGAATATCGGGCCACGACGTTGAGCAATTCCGGAATGGATCGAGGCAAATTGTAGTATCGCCATCCGGCTTCACCTCCGGACGGCTTCGTTTCCCTTATGCTGACAGTTTTTGAGAGTGCACCGTAACCGCAACTAATCACTTCATCCCTCCAACAGCCTCCGCGCCTCACCCAACAACGCCCGAATCTGCCTTCGCTCGGCGATAGCATCTCTGCTGAACCGGCCGTGCTTGCGCGCGTTCCGGTTTGCCCTTGGTGCGCCGGATCCCGGTGCGCCGCCGTGCATGCGGCAGCGCGTCTTGCCGTGCACCGCCGGCGCGCGGCACGCACCACTGGTGCGGGTTTTGGCGCCACAGCGCGGGCTCGCCAGCATCGGGCCGGTGGTTCTGATGTGATCGCTCATGCCTGTGCGTCCTGCCTGGCATCGGCGGAATCATGCCGTCGCCTGGCGCCCGCGGGCCTCAGTGCCCGCGCCGCGGATGCCGGGGTCTTGTCTGATACGATCACGCTGGCGTGCTGGGTGACGTTGCCGACGATGGCGTTGCCGCCGTCCTCCACCTTCACGTTCTGCACGGTGATGGCGGGCTCGCCATGGCTCCGGTAGCGGTTCAGCGCCTCGATCTGGGCGGGAAACGTGCGGGCGAGCCTGCCCAACGCGCGCGCGGCGCTGTCGTGCTGGGCGAGGTCGTCAGCATGCGCGAGGTGTTGCGCGCATCGCATCGCCATCACGTGAACCGAAACCATCTGCGCCACCAGCATGGCCTCGACGGAATCCCGTGGGCGAATGCTCTTCACCATCGAGATCATGAAAGCGAGGTTGACCTCGCAGGCCTTGCCGCCGTTCACGCTGGCCTTGACCAATTGCCGCAGGATGCCCTCCATCGCGTCGCGATCGGCGACCCCCAGTGCGTTCGCCATGAGCTGTTCGCCGAGCTTCGGGTCAGGGTGGTCGATGGAGAATCCACGCGGCGAGAGTTTTATCCGCGGCGTTGCGGCAGCGTGGGTCTGGTCGGCTACGGCGACCATCGTCGGCCCGGTGATTTCAGGTGCAGTCGTCATGTCGATAGTCCCTGGCACGCGCGCGGCAAGCGCGCAGGCGATCGCTCGCTGCGGCAGCCGGTGCAATTTCAATTGTGGGGGAGGATTTTCGGCCGCAATCGCAGCCGGCGAGCCCGCTATTGGGAGGCGAGGGGGCGCTGACACGATTTCGGAATATTGGAAAAATATCCCTGAGTTGCCCGACGTGTCAAGTTGCCTTGTCGAACGCCGGCCCCGCCGGCTCCTTTGCATGGGGTTGTTTTCGATATTTTGGCAGCGCGGCCCCGGCGGGGAGTTCCGCCGCCACCCGCAGTCATGCCGGCACGGTGCGGTGCGACATCTCTGATAGCGGGTACCGCGCGCCGATTGGATCATTATACTGGCCGGAACGTTGCGGCACAGGCGCGGCCCGGGGGCCGGCTGCGGATGAAGGACACTCGATGAGCGAAACCATTGGCTACCCCGATCCAGGCCTCGATTTGTCCGATGGTTTCAAGCCGCACACCTCGCACTGGGGCGTGTTTTCGGCGCGGTTCGGCAAGGCGGGGCTCGAAGTCAGGCCCTATGGCGGCGATCCCGATCCGAACCGCATCATCAACAATTTCCCCGGCGCGTTGCGCCACCAGGCGCGCATTGCGCAACCGGCGATCCGCCGCGGCTGGCTCGAGCGCGGGCCTGGGCCCGACGATCGCCGCGGCCGCGATGAATTCGTCTCGGTCAGCTGGGAGCAGGCGCTCGATCTGCTCGGCGGCGAGCTGACGCGGATCCGCGACACGATCGGCCCCGGCGCGGTGTTCGGCGGCTCCTATGGCTGGTCGAGCGCGGGCCGCTTCCACCACGCGCAGAGCCAGGTGCACCGTTTCCTCAACGTCGCACTCGGCGGCTATGTCCGCTCGGTGAACACCTATTCCTCGGGCGCGTCCTCGGTGCTGCTGCCGCAGATTCTTACCGGCTACGAGGACATCACCAAGCGCAACGTCACCTGGGAACAGATCGCCTCCGAGACCGACATCGTGCTGGCATTCGGCGGCATGGCGCTGAAGAACTCGATGGTGGCGGGCGGCTCGATCAGCAAGCACGTCGAGCGCGGTGCGATGGAGGCGGCGCACCGGCGCGGCTGCGCGTTCGTCCTGGTCAGCCCGCTGCGCGACGATCTCCCCGTCGAGGCCGGCGCCGAATGGATGACGGCGGTGCCGGGCACCGACACCGCGCTGATGCTCGGCATCGTCCACACCCTGGTCAGCGAGGGCCTGCACGATCAGGCGTTCCTCGATCGCTACACCGAGGGCTGGCCGGTGTTCCTGCGCTATCTGACGGGCGAGAGCGACGGCCGGGCCAAGAACGCCGAATGGGCCGCGGCGATCTGCGGCATCGACGCCGACACCATCCGGACGCTCGCGCGGCGGCTCGCCGGCCGGCGCGCGCTGATCACCGTGTCGCACTCGCTGCAGCGCGCCGAGCATGGCGAGCAGCCGGTGTGGATGGGCATGGTGCTGGCGGCGGCCCTCGGCCAGATCGGGCTGCCCGGCGGCGGCTATGCCTATTCGCTCGGCGCGATCGGCTATTACGGCCGTCGCGTCAACGCGGTGCCCGGACCGACGCTCGGGCAGGGCCGCAACGGCATCGCCGACTTCATTCCGGTGGCGCGCATCGCCGACATGCTGCTCAATCCCGGCACCACCTATCGCTACAATGGCGAGACGCGAACCTATCCGGATATCCGCCTCGTCTACTGGGCGGGCGGCAATCCGTTCCACCATCACCAGGACCTCAACCGCCTGCGCAAGGCTTTTGCACGGCTCGACACGCTGGTGGTGCACGAGCTCGCCTGGACCGGGACGGCGCGTCACGCCGACATCGTGCTGCCCTCGACGATGACGCTCGAGCGCGAGGACATCGGCTATTCCACCAACGATCCCTTGATGGTTGCCATGCACCGGATCGCCGAGCCGTTCGGCCTCGCGCGCGACGACTACGACATCTTTGCCGATCTCGCCGAGCGGTTAGGGGCCCGCGAGCCCTTCACCGAGGGGCGTACGTCGCGGCAATGGCTGGCCTATCTCTACGAGCCGACCCGCAAGGTGCTCGCCGGGCGCGGGCTCGAGGCGCCGAGCTTCGAGGAATTCTGGCAGCGCGGCAGCCTGGTCGTGCCGCAACATCTCGACGATGGCGGCACGCTGCGCCGTTTCCGCGAGGACCCGGTCGCGCGGCCGCTGCCGACGCGAAGCGGCCGCATCGAGATCTTCTCGCAGAAGATCGCCGACCACGGCGATGCAGATTGTCCGGGCCATCCGGTCTGGCTCGAGAAGACCGATACGCCGAAGCCAGGCTCGCCGTGCTTCCTTGTCGCCAACCAGCCGGTGACGCGTCTGCACAGCCAGCTCGACTTCGGTGGTCACTCGCTGGAGGCCAAGCATCGCGGCCGCGAGGTCGCGCGCATGAACCCGCGCGACGCGAAGACGCGCGGCATTGCCGACGGCGACATCATCCGCATTTTCAACGCGCGCGGCGCCTGCCTTGCCGCGGTGCATGTCACCGACGGCATTGCGCCCGGCGTGGTGCAGCTGCCGACCGGCGCCTGGTACGACCCGATGGACCCCGAGGAGGAAGCGCCGCTCTGCGTTCACGGCAATCCGAACGTGCTGACGCGTGACATCGGCACGTCATCTTTCGCGCAGGGCTGCACCGGGCAGCTCACGACCGTCGAAGTCGAGCGTTTCAACGGCAATCTGCCCCCGATCCGGGCGTTCGATCCGGCGTAGAGCATGATCCGGAAAAGTGCGAAGCGGTTTTCCGAGAAGATCATGCTCAAAACAAAGAATCGAAGCGCCTCAGAGCCGATCACGAACAAATCATCGCTGTAGCGCTGGCTGGCGCCCATGCGTTCGGCTACGGCATCACGGATCGCCCCTGATTAGCGGACCTTGAGAGATGCACCTGAGAGCCCTGTTTCACCTTGCCGTCGCTGCGACCGTTGTGCTCGGCGCGTCCAGCGCGTCAGCGCAATCGGCCGCCGAGCCGGCCTATGGGCCGGAGTTGCAGGGCTTCGACTATCCCTATCCGGTCGAGCATTATCGCTTCAGCTCGCAGGGGCAGGAGCTCGACATGGCCTATCTCGACGTCAAGCCGGCGACGCCGAACGGGCAGACTGCGGTGCTGCTGCACGGCAAGAATTTCTGTGCCGCCACCTGGGACGGCACCATCAAGGCGCTCAGCGGCGCCGGCTATCGCGTGATCGCGCTGGATCAGATCGGCTTCTGCAAATCCTCCAAGCCGGAACGCTACCAGTTCACCTTCCAGCAGCTGGCCGGCAACAGCCGTGCGCTGCTGGCTTCGCTTGGGATCGAACACTCGATCATGGTCGGCCACTCCACCGGCGGCATGCTGGCGATGCGCTACGCGCTGATGTACCCGGACGCCACCGACCGCTTGGTGCTGGTCGATCCGATCGGGCTTGAGGACTGGAAGGCCAAGGGCGTGCCGTGGCTCAGCCTCGACGGCTGGATGCAGCGTGAGACGCGCGTCACCGCCGACGGCATCCGCGCCTATGAGCGCGCCACCTATTACGCCGACACCTGGGATCCGTCCTACGAGACGTGGGTGCAGATGCTGGCCGGTATGTATCGCGGCCCGGGCCGCGCCGCCGTGGCGTCGAGCTCGGCGCGGCTCTACGACATGATCGCGACCCAGCCGGTGTTCTACGAATTCGAGCAGATCAAGCCGCCGACCCTGCTGTTTGTCGGCGACAAGGACACCACCGCGATCGGCAAGGACACCGCGCCGCCCGAGATCCGCAAGACGCTCGGCAATTATCCGGTGCTGGGCAAGGAAGCCGCGAAGCGGATTCCGCATGCGCAGCTGATCGAATTCCCCGATCTCGGCCATTCGCCGCAGATCCAGGCGCCGGCGCGCTTCCACGAGGCGCTGCTCGGCTGGTTGCAGCATCCGGAGACCGGCACGGCGCTGGTCAAGTAGCAGCTTGGGGATGGCATCATGACGACAGTCGAGCTGGTCAGCGTGTTCACGGTGGATGGTGAGGGAGGCAATCCCTGTCCGATCGTGGTCGATGCCAGGGGCCTGAGCGCATCCGACATGCAGGATGTTGCCCGCCGCCATGGTCATGAATCCGGCTTCGTGTTGCCGGCGGAGAGCGATGATTTCGACGCGACGTTCCGCTTCTTCGTTCCGAACCACGAAATGGAAATGTGCGGCCATGCCACCATCGGTGCGCTCTGGTTGCTTGCACGCCAGGGACGACTGCCGGGCGATACGATCCGGATATCGACGCGGAGCGGTCCCGTCGCCGGCTTCATCAGCCGGGATCGTAACGGCGAGCCCCGTGTCGAGATCACCCAGCCGGCCGGAAAGGCCGTTCCGCTCAGCGCCGAGCAATGCGACGACGTGCTCCGGGCGCTCGCGGTCGGGCCGGATGCGATCGGTGACGGAACGCCCTGCAATGCCGTGACATCGCGGATCAAGACACTGATCCCGATGCGCTCTCCCGATGCGCTGAACGCGCTCGATCCCGAGGTCGGGGACGTCGAGGCGGTCTGCGGGAGGATCGGATCGACCGGGCTCTATCCATTCGCAGTGGTCGACCGCGCGGCGCGCCTGTTCGAGGCACGGCAATTCCCGCGCTCATCCGGTTATCGCGAGGACGCCGCAACCGGCATCGCGGCTGCGGCGCTGGCGTTCGGCTTGCTCGATTACGGCCTGATCACACCTGATGACGACGAGATTCGAATCCTGCAGGGCAGGGCGATGGGGCGCCTGTCGGAGATCCGTGTCCGCATCGGCTTCGCCGGCGGCCGGCCGGTCGGCTGCCTGCTTGGCGGCGACGTCGCATTGATGGCTGTGCCGTCGCGATAAGATGAAATGAGCGGCGTGCATCAGCCGTGCATAGCGCCGGTTCTGCAAAGGCTAGGTCGATTCAGCGACCCGTCTGGCCCGCTCCTGCGCCCTTGCGTGCACGGGTGAGGACTTTCGCGCGCCGGGGCCCG
The DNA here is from genome assembly GCF_000426785.1 of Bradyrhizobium sp. th-b2. Lineage (NCBI taxonomy): Bacteria > Pseudomonadati > Pseudomonadota > Alphaproteobacteria > Hyphomicrobiales > Nitrobacteraceae > Bradyrhizobium > Bradyrhizobium sp. th-b2. Next base: position 170,609 of record NZ_AUGA01000012.1, on the reverse strand, counting down.
GGTGGACGTGGACGTCCTTCGCGCTCAGCGGCTCGCCGCATTCCGAACAGACCATGACGGGGTCGAACATCTTCTTGCAGGTCTTGTGTTCGTGCAGCATCGGCCGGCCGCGCGCGTCGACCATGTGGATGTTGCCCCAGTGCACGATCGACATGATGATCGGATAGAGGTCGAGGCCCTTCTGGGTCAGGATATATTCGTAGCGCTTCGGCGCCTCCTGATAGGGAATCTTGCGCAGCACGCCGAAGCGCACCAGCTTCTTCAGCCGGTCGGCGAGCAGATGGCGGGTGATCCCGAGCGACGCCTGAAAGTCATCGAACCTGCGGATGCGCAGGAAGCATTCGCGCAGGATCAACAGGCTCCAGCGGTCGCCGATCACCGCGACCGTGCGGGCCAGCGAGCACGGCTCCTCCTCGAGGGTATCCCATTTCATCAGCGTCTCCAGCGATCTGCGACGGCAACAGAAGTAAAATTCTAAAACAGAACTAACGTCATTTCAATAGGATGCCTCGAACCTGCCTATGGTTCGGCTATAGGATGACAAATATCATATTGACAGTTCTAAAATAGAACTTATGGTCCGGACCACGATCAACCCGGCCGAGCAAACGGCCGCCGACAATCGAAGGGAAAGGCGTTCCATGGCTGCTCCGCTCAAGGTCGAATTCCACTTCGATTTTGGAAGTCCGAACGCCTATCTCGCGGAACTGGCGCTGCCGGCGATCGAGAAGCGTACCGGCGTGAAGTTCGACTATGTCCCGGTGCTGCTCGGCGGCGTCTACAAGGCGACCGGCAACATGTCGCCCGGCGAGTCGCTGCGCGGCATCAAGAACAAGCCGGAATACAACGCGCTCGAGACCGAACGCTTCCTGCGGCGCCATAACATCACGACGTTCAGGTCGAACCCGTTCTTCCCGGTCAACACGCTGATGCTGATGCGCGGCGTCGTTGCGGCCGATTTCGAGGGGCTGTTCGAGCCCTATTTCCGCGCGGCCTATCACCACATGTGGTCCGAGCCCAAGAAGATGGACGATCCGCAGGTATTCCGCGACGCGTTCCTGTCCTCCGGCGTCGATATCGACCGCATCATCGCCCGCGCCCAGCAGGACGAGGTGAAGAAAAAGCTGATCGAGAACACCAGCAACGCCGTGGCGCGCGGCTCGTTCGGCTCGCCGACCTTCTTTGTCGGCGACGAGATATTCTTCGGCAAGGACCGCTTGCGCGAAGTCGAGGAGGAGATCGTCGCGCAGCTGGCTGCGCCGCAGCGCAAGACCGCCTGAGCGGCAAATTCCTCAAGCCAACAAATCAAGCCCGAAGGGCTGCGACAGGGAGGTTTCAGTGCAGGCGTCGACGCAGGTGGCTGAAGGAAGTGTGGAAGGCTTGCCGAACCGCATCCACGAGGTGATCGATCACCACGTCGCGGCGACGCCGGATCATCTGGCGCTGGTCGACGACAAGATGCGGCTGAGCTATCGCGAGCTCGATCGAACGGTCGGCCGCGTCGCCGAAGCCTTGCAGGCACTCGGCATCCGCGCCGGCGACCGCCTGATGATCGTGAGCGAGAATTCGATTCCGCTGGCCTGCCTGCTGCTGGCGGCGAGCCGGCTCGATGTCTGGTCGATCGTGGTCAATCCGCGGCTATCACCGCGAGAGCTCGATCAGATCAGGGATCACAGCGGCGCCCGCCGGGTGCTGCTGACTGCTGACGTCTCGCAAGAGGCGGCCACGCACGCCGCGCGCTATGAGGCTTCCGTGCAGGATGTCGGTCCGCTCCGCGGCGTCGCGGTCACGGGCCTGAATCTGGCAACGGTTGCCGAGCCGGTCGAGGCCGATGGCGCAAACCAGGTCGCGGTCCTGATCTATACTTCCGGCACCACGGGCGCACCAAAGGGCGTGATGCTGACCCATCGCAATCTGCTGTTCAGCGCGCGGGGCACCGCGGCCTTCCGCAAGATGGCGGCCGACGACGTGCAGTATTGCGTGCTGCCGATCTCGCATATCGTCGGCATCTCGCTGCTGACGATGACCTTGATGGTCGGCGCCACCGTGCGCCTGGTCGCCAAGTACGATCCGGCCGCGCTGGTCAAGGCGATGGCCGAGGAGGGCATCACGATCCTGAACGGCGTGCCCGCGACTTATCAGCGTCTGCTGGAATATCGCCGCAATGCCGGCCTGCCGAAGCTCGATCGCGGCCGGTTGCGCGTGATCTCGGTGGCCGGCGCGCCGCTCGATCTCGAACTCAAATCCCGGGTCGAGCAGGAGCTCGGGCTGTCGCTGCTCAATGGCTACGGCATCACCGAATGCTCGCCGGGCATCTCCGGTGTCCGGCCCGACAGCCCGCGAGACGACCACGCGGTCGGCACCGTCATGCCGGGCCTGGAAGCAAGGCTGGTCGGCCGCGATCTCAAGCCCGTGGCCGACGGCGAAGTCGGAGAGCTTCACGTCCGCGGTCCGAATGTGATGCGCGGCTATTACCGCGCCCCCGATCTGACCGCCAAGGCGATCGATCCCGACGGCTGGTTCAATACCGGCGATCTCGCCCGGTTCCAGGATGGCGCCCTTTATATCGTCGGGCGGACCAAGGAGATGATCATCCGCTCCGGGTTCAACGTTTATCCGGCCGAGATCGAGGCGGTGCTGAGCACGCACGACGCCGTGGTGCAGTGCGCCGTGGTCGGCCGGGCGGTCGAGGGCAATGAGGAGGTCATCGCCTTCGTGCAGCTGATCAAGGGCTCGACCGTCACCGTGGCGGACCTGATGGCGCATGTTGCCCCGCAACTGACCTCGTACAAGCGTCCGTCGGAGATTATCCTGATGGATGCTCTGCCCGCCACGTCGACGGGCAAGCTCCTGAAGCACAAGCTTGCGGAATCGTTGCGCAGCCAAGCCTAGCTCACAAGCCTGACGCTGACGCGTCGCCGCAGAACAGTTCACTCGAACAAGAGACCGGAGACCACCATGCAGAAGAGAAACAAGACGGTTGCCGTCATTGGTGCCGGTGATTTCATCGGCGGCGAGATCGCCAAGAAGTTCGCTTCCGAAGGCTTTACGGTCTTCGCCGGCCGCCGTAACGGCGACAAGCTGGCGCCGCTGGTCAAGGAGATCGAGGCCGCCGGCGGCGAGATCCATGCCCGCTCGCTCGATGCGCGCAAGGAGGAGGAGATCATCTCCTTCCTCAACGACGCCGACAAGCATGCGCCGCTCGAGGTCTGCATCTTCAACATCGGCGCCAACGTCAATTTCCCGATCCTGGAGACCACCGAGCGGGTGTTCCGCAAGGTCTGGGAGATGGCCTGCTATTCCGGCTTCCTGGCGGGACGCGAGGCGGCGCGGCTGATGACGGCGCGTGGCGAGGGCAACATCTTCTTCACCGGCGCGACGGCGTCGTTGCGCGGCGGCAGCGGTTATGCCGCCTTCGCCAGCGCCAAGTTCGGCCTGCGCGCGGTGGCGCAGGCGATGGCGCGAGAGCTCGGACCGAAGAACATCCATGTCGCGCATCTGATCATCGATTCCGGCGTCGACACCGAATGGGTCCGGCAGCGCCGCATCGAGGCGCTCGGCCCGAACGCGCTCGACGATCCCGATCTGCTGATGCCGCCGGCCTCGGTCGCCACGTCCTACTGGCAGCTCTACCAGCAGCCGAAGAGCGCCTGGACGTTTGAGCTGGAAATCCGGCCGTTCGGCGAGAAGTGGTAGGGAGCCTGTACGATGGAGCTCGCGCTATCCCCTGAAGATGCGGTGTTTCGCGACGAGGTCCGCGCCTTCATCAAGGACAATTATCCGGCGGAGATGCGCGTCGCCAATCCGGAGACCGACCTCTCCAAGGAGCAGATGCTGCTGTGGCATCGCATCCTGCACGAGAAGGGCTGGATCGCGCCGCTCTGGCCCAAGGAATATGGCGGTCCCGGCTGGTCGATCACCCGCCGCTTCATCTTCGAGCAGGAGACGACGCGCGCCGGTACGATGCCGCCGCTGGCGTTCAGCGTCACCATGGTCGGCCCGGTCATCTACACCTTCGGCAACGCGGCGCAGAAGGCAAAATTCTTGCCGCGCATTCTCTCCGGCGAGGACTGGTGGTGCCAGGGCTATTCGGAGCCGGGCTCCGGCTCCGACCTCGCCACCGTTCGCACCAAGGCGGTGCGAGACGGCGACCACTACATCGTCAATGGGCACAAGACCTGGACCACGCTGGCGCAGCATGCCGACTGGATCTTCTGCCTAGTTCGTACCGATCCCACGGCAAAGCCGCAGTCCGGCATTTCATTCCTCTTGATCGACATGAAGTCGCCGGGCGTGACGGTGCGCCCGATCATCACCATCGACGGCTCGCACGAGGTCAACGACGTCTTCCTGGAAAACGTCCGCGTCCCCGCCGAGAACCTGATCGGCGAGGAAAACAAGGGCTGGACCTACGCCAAGTTCCTGCTCGGCAATGAGCGCACCAGCATGGCCGGCATCGGCCGCTCGACGCGCTATATCGAGCGGCTGAAGAAGATCGTGAAGGCCGAGATCCCGGAAGACGATCCGGCGCATCTCGAATTCATCAGGGACATCGCCCGCGTCGAGCTCGACGTGCTGGCGCTGGAGGCAACCGAGTTGCGCGTTGTCGCCCAGATGGCCCGCGGCATCGATCCGGGACCGGCGGCATCGCTGTTCAAGATCCGCGGCACCGAGATCTTCCAGGACATCACCGAGCTGACGCACCGCGCGATCGGCAATTACGGGCTTGCGATCCGCGAGCATCCAATCAGCGCCAATCACTTCATGCCGGGTCCGGACTATGGCCACACGGCGTCGGAGAAATATCTTAACTCGCGCAAGCTCTCGATCTACGGCGGCTCCAACGAGATCCAGCGCAATATCATCGCCAAGGCGGTGCTCGGTCTCTGATCCGGAAAAGCGGAGATCATGCTCAAGCAAGCAGCTAATGCGCATCTCATCGCGCTTTAGCAACAGTGGCACGAGAGGATCGGATGGATATCCAGTTCACGGAAGAGCAGGAGTTGTTGCGGTCCAGCGTCCAGCGGCTGCTGCGCGACCAGTATGATTTCGACGCCCGCCGCAAGATCGTCGCGAGCGAGGAAGGTTTGGGCCGCAAGCAATGGGCAGAATTCGCCGAGCTCGGCCTGCTCGCGGCGCCGTTCTCGGAAGCCGCCGGCGGGCTCGGCGGCGGGCCGCTGTCGACCATGATCATCATGCAGGAGTTCGGCCGCCATCTCGTGGTCGAGCCGTTCGTCGAGACGGTCGTGGTGGCCGGCGGCCTGATCGAGCAAGTGGGCTCCGATGCGCAGCAGCAGGCCTACATCGCCGACATCATCGCAGGGTCAAAGCTCTGGGCGCTGGCCTGGACTGAGAAGGGTTCGCGCTTCGATCTCGCCACCGTCACCACGACGGCGCGCCGGGAGGGCAGCGACTATGTCATCACCGGCGAGAAGACGGCGGTGATGGCCGCGCCCTGGGCGGATTATCTGATCGTCTCCGCCCGCACCTCGGGCCATCGTCACGATCGCGACGGCGTCAGCCTGTTCGTGGTCGATCGCCGCGCCGCCAATCTCGATCTGCAGAGCTTCAAGACGATTGACGGCCGCCGCGCGGCCGAGATCAGCCTGCGCGGCGTGCGCGGAGAGTTGCTCGGCAACGAAGGCGGCGGTGTCACGGCACTTGAGACCTGCCGCAACCAGGCCATCGGCGCACTCTGCGCCGAGACGGTCGGCGCGATCGGCGAGCTGAACGCGGCGACCCTGGACTACTCCAAGACGCGCAAGCAGTTCGGCGTCACGATCGGCAGCTTCCAGGTGCTGCAGCACCGGATGGTCGACATGTTCATCGCGCATCAGGAGACGCTGTCGCTGATGCAGCATCTCAGCCTCAGCCTCAACGAGAATGAGGCCGGCATTTCCCGGCTCGCCTCGGGCGCCAAGTCCAAGATTGGCTATGCCGCCAAGTTCGTGGCGGACCAGGCCGTGCAACTGCACGGCGGCATGGGCATGACCGACGAGCTCAATGTCGGCCACTACTTCAAGCGGATTTCCTCCATCAACATCCAGTTCGGCGATCCCGCCTATCACGTGCTGCGCTTCGCGCAGCTCGAGGCGGTCGCCTAAAGCCAGAGAGGCAAGCATGTCACAGGATGCAGTCATCGTTTCCACCGCGCGCACCGGCGTCGGCAAGGCCTATCGCGGCGCGCTCAACAACACCGACGGCCCGACCCTGGCCGGCCACGTCATGGCCGAAGCGGTGAAGCGCGCCGGCATTGCGCCCGGCGAGGTCGAGGACGTGGTGATGGGCTGCGCCATGCAGCAGGGCACCATGGTGATGAACGTCGCGCGCAAGGGCGCGATCCGTGCGGGACTTCCGGTCACCGTTGCCGGCACCACCATCGACCGGCAATGCGCCTCCGGCCTGCAGGCGATCGCGGTTGCCGCGCGCTCGGTGATGCTTGACGGCGTCGAGATCGCGATCGGCGGCGGCATCGAGTCGATCAGTCTGGTGCAGAATGAGCACATGAACAGGTTCCATGCCGTCGACGACGAGCTGATGGCCATGAAGCCCGAGATGTACATGTCGATGCTGGAGACGGCCGAGGTCGTCGCCGAGCGCTATGGGATCGGCCGCGACAAGCAGGACGAATACAGCCTGGAGTGCCAGCGCCGCGTCGGCGCCGCGTTGCAGGGCGGCCGTTTCAACGACGAGATCGTGCCGTTCACGACCAAAATGGCTGTGGTCAACAAGGACACCAAGGAGGTCAGTTATCAGCAGGTGACGCTGGCCAAGGATGAAGGTCCGCGGCCGGATACCACGGCGGACGGACTTGCCAAGATCAAACCAGTGTTTGAGGGCAAGACCATCAGCGCCGGCAATGCCAGCCAGCTTTCGGACGGCGCCTCGGCCTGCGTGATCATGAGCGACAGGATCGCCGCGCAGAAGGGGCTGAAGCCGCTCGGCATCTTCCGCGGCTTCGTCGCCGCCGGCGTCGAGCCGGACGAGATGGGCGTCGGCCCGGTCGCCGCGATCCCGCGGCTGTTGAAGCGGCACAACCTCAAGATCGACGACATCGATCTCTGGGAGCTCAACGAGGCCTACGCGGTGCAGGTGATCTATTGCCGCGACAAGCTCGGCATCGATCCGGATAGGCTGAACGTCAATGGCGGCTCGATCGCGATCGGCCACCCCTACGGCATGACCGGCGCGCGGCTCACCGGCCACCTCCTGATCGAGGGCCGGCGGCGCAAGGCGAAATACGGCGTGGTGACCATGTGCATCGGCGGCGGCATGGGCGCGGCCGGCCTGTTCGAAATCGTCCACTGATCGGAAACGCGGGGAGAAACTTGTGAAGACAGCAATCACTGAACTGTTCGGCATCCAGCATCCGATCATCCAGGGTGGCATGCACTACGTCGGCTTTGCCGAGATGGCGGCTGCGGTGTCCAACGCCGGCGGCCTCGGCATCATCACCGGTCTTACCCAAAAGACGCCGGAGCTGCTGGCCAAGGAGATCGCGCGCTGCCGCGACATGACCGACAAGCCGATCGGCGTGAACCTCACCTTCCTGCCGAGCTTCACCGCGCCGCCCTATCCGGAATATATCGCGGCGATCCGCGAGGGCGGTGTCAAGGCGGTGGAGACCGCGGGCCGCAGCCCGGAGCAATACATGCCGGCGCTGAAGGCTGCCGGCATCAAGGTGATCCACAAATGCACCTCGGTGCGGCATTCGCTGAAGGCCGAGAAGATCGGCTGCGACGCAGTCAGCGTCGATGGCTTCGAGTGCGGCGGCCATCCCGGCGAGGACGACATTCCGAACATGATCCTGCTGCCGCGCGCGGCAGACGAACTGAAGATCCCCTTCGTGGCCTCGGGTGGCATGGCGGATGCACGCAGCCTCGTCGCGGCGCTTTCGATGGGCGCTGCCGGCATGAACATGGGCACGCGCTTCATCGCCACCAAGGAAGCGCCGGTCCATCCCAACGTGAAGCAGGCGCTGCTCGATGCGGACGAGCTCGACACCCGCCTGGTGATGCGCGCGCTGCGCAATACCGAGCGCGTGCTGAAGAACAAGGGCGTCGATGAGCTGCTCGAGATCGAGCGCGAGAGGGGCGCCAAATTGAAGATCGAGGATATCCACGAGCAGGTCGCCGGCGTCTACCCCAAGGTGATGATCGACGGCGAGATGGATGCCGGCGCCTGGAGCTGCGGCATGGTGGTCGGGCTGATCAACGACATCCCGACCGTCAAGGAGCTGATCGACCGCATCATGGCCGAGGCTGAAGCGATCATCCGGCAGCGGCTGACCGGCTTCCTCGATGGCAAATTTGAAACCAGGCCGGCCCGTGCGGTCGCCTAACCGGAGAGTGCCATGACCGAGCATGTCAAGGTTGAGATCGCAGCCGGCGTGATGACGCTGACGCTGCAGCGGCCGGAAAAGAAGAACGCGCTGACCGGCGCCATGTACAATGTCATGTCCGCGGCGCTCAAGCAGGTGGAGGCGGATGCCTCTGTCCGGGTGATCCTGTTCCAGGGCGACGGCGACAGCTTCACCGCGGGCAATGATCTGGCTGACTTCGCAAGCCAGGCGCGCGGTGAAAGCATTGTCGACAGTCCGGCCCACACTTTCATCGAAACCATCAGCAAGGTCGGCAAGCCGATCGTCGCGGCGGTGCAGGGCAATGCGGTCGGCGTCGGCACCACCATGCTGCTGCATTGCGACCTGGTCTATCTCGCCGAGAATGCGCGGCTGATCACGCCCTTTGTCAATCTCGCTCTGGTTCCGGAAGCCGCATCCAGCTGGCTGCTGCCGTTGCGGATCGGGCACGCGCGCGCCTATGCGATGTTTGCGCTTGGCGAGCCGATGGATGCGCAGGGCGCGCTGGCATCCGGCCTTGCCAATGCCGTGGTGCCGCAGGCCGATCTGCGCAAGAAAGCGCATGACGCCGCGGTCGCGCTGACCAAACGGCCGGCGGGTTCGCTCAGCATGACCAAGAAGCTGATGCGCGAGCAGCAGCGGATCGCGGCGCAGATCGCCGAGGAAGGCGTGCTGTTCAAGGAGCGGCTGACGACGCCGGAAGCGCGCGAAGCCTTTGCCGCGTTCGCCGAACGGCGTCAGCCGGACTTTTCCAAGCTGTCGGCCTGAAATCGCCGGGAATTCACGGAAACATTGAGGGAGCGAACAGCATGCACGTCGTCGGCAGCCACCAATACCCCAGCATGGAATCCGTGATCTACGGCAGGCCGGCGGCCGAGGCGCTGCGCGAGGAGGCCGAACGGCTCGGCGCCAAGCGCGTCTATCTGATCGCCAGCCGGACGCTGAACACCACGACCGACGAGATCGAGAAGATCCGCAAAGCGCTCGGCGATCGCCATGCCGCGACCTTTGACGGCGTACCGCAGCACACGACGCGGGACGTGGTGACGCAGATCGCGCGACAGGCGAGCGAAGCCAAAGCGGATCTCGTCGTCGCCATCGGCGGCGGCTCGGTGGTCGATGCGGCGAAGATCGTGCTGATGTGCATGGAGCACGAGATCTTCGAAGCTGCCGGGCTCGACGGCTTCGAGACCACGCCGGAGCGCCGCTTCGGGTCGTTCCGCAACCCGAAGGTCCGGATGATCGCGATCCCCAGCACGCTGTCGGGGGGCGAGTACAATTCCGGCGCGCTGGTCACCGACACCAGCCGCAAGCTGAAGCAGATATTCAACCACCCGATGATGATGCCGCGCAGCATCATCCTCGATCCCGCGATCACGAAATACACGCCGGAGAAACTCTGGCTCGGTTCCGGCACCCGGGCGATGGACCACGGCATCGAGGCGATCTGCTCCAGCCGTCCCAACGTGCTCGTCGATGCGGTGTGCCAGCAGGGGCTGCGCTATCTGCACGATGGTCTGCTGCGCACCAAGGATAACCCCAACGATGAGGCGGCGCGGCTGAATTGCCAGCTGGGCTCGTGGCTGTCCGCTTTCGGATTGCAATCGCGGGTGCCGATGGGCGCAAGCCACGCCATCGGCCATGTCCTCGGCGGCACCTGCGACGTTCCGCATTATTTCTGCACCGCGGTGATGATGCCGAGCGTGCTGCGCTACAACCGTCCCGCGACGGAAGCCGCCCAGCAGACGATCGCCGCCGCGCTCGGCGCGCCGGGGCGCGACGCGAGCGATGCGTTCGCCGGCTTTATCGCCGAGCTCGGGCTGCCGCGGCGGCTGGCTGATGTCGGCGTCGGCGAGGACCGTTTTGAGCTGATCGGCAAGAACGCGATGCTGTCGATCTTCACCCGGGCCAACCCGCAGCCGATCCGCGAGCCCGGCGATGTCGTCAAGATCCTGAAGCTCGTCGCCTGAAGCTTGTCGCAACGGGAGCAGTCCACAATGGCTGACCTGCGTATATTCTCTTACTTGCCGAACCCGCGCGTCTGGAAAGCAACCATCGCGGCGCGGTTCTGCGGCGTCGATGTCGAGGTGCGGGGCGCCTCCGGCAAGGAATTGCGCGACTGGCTGTGGGATTACGATGCCCATCCGCTGACGGAGCACGAACGCGCCTCGCTGTCGTCGCTGGCGCGAACCGGCCGGGTCGGGCTGACCGGCGCACAGCTGTTCAAGACCGACGCGTTCATGGAGGCACAGCCGTTCGGCAATGTGCCCGCCGCATTCGGCGCCGATGGCAAGGTCGGGATCTTCGAATCGAACAGCATCATGCGCGCGGTGGCGCGGCTCGGCGAAGCGAAGTTCGCCCTCTATGGGCGTGACGCCTTCGAAGCGTCCAGGATCGACAGCTTCCTCGATGTCAGCCTGGTGTTCGCGCGGGACACGCAGATCTATCTGCTCGCTCTGTCGGGCGGAACGGTCGACGCGGCCATTCACGCGCGCGCCAAGGACGCGTTTGCGATCTATGCCTCGGGGATCGAGCAGGCATTGTCGCCACGGCGCGAGACGCTGGTCGGAACCGGCATCTCGATTGCCGACATCTGCCTTGCCGCCGAGCTCGCGCTGTTCATGAACGAGCATGGGCGGGCCGAGCAATTGCGCAAGCAGGGGTTGGAACGAATCCTGCACCCGGGCGTGCAGGATGACTATCCGCTGATGTTCGCCCACTTTGCCCGCCTGCTCGAGCACGCGCATTTTGCGCCGGAGCTCAAGCCCTATGTCGAGAAGCTGCGGTCGAAGGCGGCCGGCTGAGCATGAAACCTGTTGGCCGCAACGCGGAGGTTGATCGTATGACCGCACCTGTTTGTTTGATCTCCGGCGTGGGACCCGGCACGGGCTCGGCGCTCGCCAGGAGGTTCGCCGAAGGCGGCTATCGCGTCGCGCTGCTCGCCAGGAACGAGGAGCGCCTCGCCGCGCTCGAAAAGCAGCTGCCGGGCGCAAAGGCCTATCGATGCGACGTGTCCGACCCCGCGCAGGTCGAGGCGGTGGCCTCCGCCGTGGAGCGCGATCTCGGCAATCCCGGCGTCGTGATCCACAACGCCGTCGGCGGCGCGTTCGGCACATTCCGCGAGATCGATCCGCAGATTCTCAATCGCAACTTCCAGGTCAACACGATGGGGCTGTTGTATCTGGCGCGGCGGTTCACCCCGGCGATGATCGGTGCCGGCAAGGGCGCCATTGTGGCGACCGGCAACACCTCGGCGTTGCGCGGCAAGGCCGGCTTCGCAGGCTTCGCGCCGACCAAGGCGGCGCAGCGGATTCTCGCCGAAGCGATGGCGCGCGACCTCGGGCCGCAAGGCGTTCACGTCGCCTACGTCGTCATTGATGCGGTGATCGATCTGGAGTGGACGCGGAAGCGCTGGCCGGAACGGCCGGACGACTTCTTCATCAAACCGAAAGCGATCGCTGACGAGATCTGGCACGTCGCGCACCAGGATCGCAGCGCGTGGTCGTTCAATGTCGAGATCAGGCCGTTCGGCGAGGCCTGGTAGGCCCGACGCTGCGGTCGCAAGAGCCGGCTAATTCATAAAAACCAAGGGGAGAGTTGCATGTCGTTGAGGAAGATTGCTGTGTCCATTGCGGTTCTTGCGGCCTTTGCCGTAGCTCCCGTCCGCGCCGAAACGCCCGGTATCTCGGAATCGGAGATCAAGATCGGGGCGACATTCCCGTTCAGCGGCCCGGCATCTCCGCTCAGCAATACAGGCAAGGGCCTCATCGCCTATGTCAACTCCATCAATGATCGCGGCGGCATCAACGGCCGCAAGATCAATCTCATCACCTATGACGATGCCTATTCGCCGCCCAAGGCGGTGGAGCAGGTCCGGAAGCTGATCGAGAGCGACGAGGTGGCTTTCTTGTTTGGCCCGCTGGGGACGCCCGGTATCGGCGCAACCATCAAATATGTGACCGCGAAGAAGGTGCCGCACCTCTTTGTCGTGAGCGGTGTGACCAAGTTTGCCAACTTCGCCGAGTTCCCACTGACCACCACGGGGTTGCCGAGCTACAACACCGAAGGAAAGATCTACGCCAAGTACATTGCCCAGACGGCGCCGGACGCGAAGATCGCGATCCTCTACCAGAACGACGATCTCGGCCGTGACTTCGTGGCCGCGTTCAAGGAAACCCTGAAGGGTGAGTTCGACAAGAAGGTGGTGACATCTCCCTATGAGGTCACCGAGCCCACGATTGACTCCCGCGTCGTGACGTTGAAGGCATCGGGCGCCCAGGCATTCCTGATCGCCGGCACGCCGAAATTCGCCGCGCAAGCGATCAAGAAGGCGAGCGAGATCGGCTGGTCGCCGCTCACCATCGTCAATTACGTGTCGAGCTCGGTGTCTTCGACCATCGTGCCGGCCGGAGCGGACAAGGCGGTGGGCGTCGTCGTCGCGACCATCGCGAAGGATCCGAATGACAAGAAATGGGCCGACGATCCCGGCATCAAATGGTATCGCGCGCACTTCGAGAAGTATCTTCCGGGTGCCGATATCGGCGACAGCAACTACCTGTTCGGGACCCAGCAGGGCCAGATCCTGGAGCAGGTGCTGAAGCAGTGCGGCGACGACCTGTCGCGCGAGAACATCGTGAAGCAGGCACGTAACATCAAGGGACTTGTGCTGCCGACGCTGATGCCGGGCATCACGGTCAACACCGGGCCCGACAACAGCATGGCCTATACGCAACTTCAGCTGCAGCGCTGGACGGGGAGCTCCTGGGAGCAGTTCGGCGGCGTGCTGAGGGCCGAGCCGAACTGAGCCGCCGCATCGATGGCCGGCGCGCTAGTGCAGCCGTCGTGCGACCGGCTTCGCCGGCGCGCTGTGCCAGTTCCATTGCGATGATCGGTCGCTCGACCGCAGGCTCGCCAGGAACGCTGTGGTCTTCGGCTGCACCCGCGAGCCGTCGATCACCTCGAGCTGGCCGCACCGGTTGAGCGTGTGCAGCTTCCGTCCGCTCCACAGCGGCCCGGGCTTGAGCAGGTGGCGGACCGCCTGCTTGTATGTCGTCGGCGACAGTTCGTGCACTTCCGAAAGTCCCAGCGCAGCGCCGTAGCCGCTGCTGCAATCCTGCACCGGGCGCCACAGTTTTCCGTCGATGGTCACGAAGTTTCCGGCCGGCCGCGCGGTCGCGCGATCCATCAGGACCGGATTGGCCGCATGCGGCTGCCAGGGGCCGAGCAACCGGTCGGCGTAATAGATCGCCAGCGTGTCGGAATATCCGCCGGTGCCATCGCGCCAGGCGCCGAACATGTAGTGCAGGCCATTGTGCTGCGTGATGGTCACATCAGCCAGTTCGAGCCCGGACAGCAGCGTGCTGTGCCGCTCCCATTTGTCCGGAAAGCGGACGCATTTATAGAGCGGGACGTCCCGATGCGCGGTGCTCTCCGGGATCATCCAGAGCTCGCCATTGTCCTCGATCAGGAACGGGTAGGACAGGTGCCACGGCTCTTCGAGCACGGGCATTACGGTGCCGACCGGTCCCTCGCCGTCGAATTCGATCGCCGAGATGATGCCCTTGCCGACCCGGTGGTCGAGATCTTCGAAGAACACGAAGGTCCTGCCCTGCCATTTCACCGGGACGGGATCGGCATAGAAGTGGTTGCCGGGGTCGCCGAGCACGTTCCAGGCCGGTCCGGACAGGTCGCCGGTGCGCCAGACATCCGCGTTCTCGGCGTAGCGCCATCCGATATGCCAGTGCGGCGCGTAGCAGCACAGCCGATAGATTTCCTTGGCGATCGAAGTCGCCACGCCACGCACGACAAAAGGCGCGGGGTTGCGCGGCGCGCCGGCGCTCGCCGGAGCAGCCAATTGCGGCACCAGCCGCGGAGCTCCCGACAGAATCGGAGGCAGCATGGACAGCGTCCGTGCCATCACCGTTTCGAGCCCGCCACTCAGGCCGGCTGCGATTTCCGCGGAGGGATGGCCGCGGTCGATGACCGAGCCGTCAAGCTCGTTGACGATTTCGATCACCGGCAGGTCGCCGGCGAGGATGGCCGCCAGCGCCGCATGCTCTCCCGCGGAGCCGTTGAACCGCGGACGGAGATAGAGCCTGGCGGAGCAGTCCGGATCGCGCTCGGCGCTGGTGAAGTCGACCACCACGTCGGGGTTGCCCGCGCGCGGCCGCTCCGGGATCGTCTTCAGCCGGTCGGCGCCGCCGGCCTTGCCCTTGCGCAGGACGATGCGCTCAAGCTCGAACAGCATGTCGAGGCCGGCGGGGCGAGGCTCCGGCGTCGTGGTCCAGGCGATTTGAACGGGAATATCCTGATCCTTGACGCGCAGCTTTTCGCGGCACATCCAGAGCCGCGGCTGCTCGCGATCGCAGCGGAACTCGATAATCATGTCCAGCCCAACTTCCTAGTGCGCGTCCGCCCCCACGGCGTTGGCGAGAATGCGGACGTATTCCTCTATCATGGCATCCAACGAATAGCGCGACTTCAGGCCCACGGCGCTTTGCCGCAGCTGGTCGCTCAACACACGATCGGTGAGGACCTTCGATACGGCGGCCGAAAACTCCGCCTCATTGGCAGCGTCAACGAACACCGCCGCAGGCTGTCCCTGGCAGGACAGCACCTCGCGCAAAACCGGAAGATCGTTGACGACGCAGGGAATGCCGGCACTCGCGGCTTCGACGGCGGCGAGGCCAAACGTTTCGGCCTGCGTCGGAAAGACGAAGATGTCGAGGCAAGCCAGGAAGTCGGCCATCTGGCGCGGCGGAATCTCGCCGATGAGGTGCAGCCGGTCGGAGACATCAAGCTCATCGGCCAGCGCCTTGAGCCGTGCTTCATCGGCGCCCTGGCCGGCCAGCGCAAGGTGCCAGGACGGGTCGGCAGCCAGCAGACGAATTGCCGCATCGAGCCGCTTGTGCGGGTGCAGCCTTGCCGCGCAGCCGAGCAGGGTACGGTCCGGCGGCAGCTTGAACTGCTGTCGTGCAACGTCCTTCGGCAGGCTGTGCGACTTGTCGTCGAAGCCGTGCGGCACGTGCTTCATCCGCGCGCGGTAGAGCGCAGGATAGCGGGCGTATTCACGCTCCATATCCCGCGAGTTCAGCGTGATGCACTGGAAGAAGCCGGTAGAGCCCATGATGATGTCGGCGGCGCGCACCGGCATGCTCATCGACATCGCCGAGGATACCTGGTTGGCGATCACGGGGGCGCGGCTGATGAGGCGCGACACGCCTCCGCCGATCACGTTGCCGAAGTGCTGGAAGGTCAGGACGACATCGGGCCGGATGGCCCTGAGATGACCGGCGAGCGTCCACAGCATCCGCAGCAGCGCCATCGGGTTTCCCGGGCGGCTCGACGCGCAATAGAACGTATTGGGCGGTTCGTCGAAGGAATCCGATTTGCGGAAGAAGAACAGGTTGGCGACGTCATAGCCGCGCGCGGTGAGGCCGGCACCGAGCAGCCGTGATATCTCCTGCGCGCCGGCGTTCTCGGCCTGGGTCTGCACCAGGACAACACGCAGCTTCTTCCTGCTCTCGTTCGGTCGATCGCGTGACGCGGCCGATGCCTCGCGCAATGCAGTGCTTGGCGTGTATTGGAGCACGGATTCCTCACCCGTTGAAGGAGTGGATTCGCCCCCTTCATTTTTGCGCGCGTTCCTATCACGCGAAGCGTGCTCGTGCACCGGGTAGCGCGTGTTGAGGTTACTGCTCATTTAGTGCGATCGGACATTGCCAGCAATCAAAAGCGCAATCAAAAACGATTGTCTCACACATAGGGTACAACTGGCTCGTTAACTAATTGGTTACGGCCGCGTAAGGAGGGGTAACCGCAGATTAACCATAGATATTTACGTTGGCGCAGTACTGTCAGTGGAATTCGAGTTTGAACCCATGAAGTTCGGTAGCCGCGTAGGCCCGAGACGTTCCGAAGCCACGGAACCCGCAGCGTCGTGGGAAAATGCCGGCGTGCCGGCCGGCCAATCCTCCACAGAAATCACCAAGGGCGTGCTTAGCCTTGCCGGCGTGGTCGGCTTTTTTCGCGAGAACGGTCAACGCATTCTGATGCTCGCCGCGGTGATCTTCGCGGTCGGTGTCATCTTGCTGATGTTGATCCCGGCGCGCTACGCGGCGACTGCGCTTGTCGTGGTCGACCCGCGCGAGCAGCGCGTTACAGCCGATCAGGACGTGCTGCCGGGGATCGGGCAAGATGCCGCAGCGCTGCAGAGCTATGTCGAGATCGCCAAATCGGACGGATTTCTCGGGCCGCTGATCGACCAGCTCAAGATCGCCGAGGACAGCGACATCTCTGGCGGCAGGACCGATCCCACCCGCCTGCTCGACCGGTTTCGCAGCCGGCTCGATATCTCCAGGCGCGGATTAACCTATGTGATCGCCATCAAGTTCACGTCCAACGACCCGCGGCGCGCGGCGTACTACGCCAATGCGGTGGCCGAGGCGTTCGTCGCCAGCCAGCGCGGAACCCGCAGCGTGGCGACCGACGAAGCGGCCGACTGGCTGAAGAGCCGGCTCAAGGCGTTGAACGACCGCCTGCGGTTGTCGGAAGATGCCGTCGCCAAATTCAAGCTCGAGCACCGGATCGTTAACGCCGGCAAGGAATCGACCACGCAGCAATTGCGGGTCACCGATCTGACGCAGCAGGTCGCCGCCGCGCGCGCCCGCGCCGAAGAGGCCAAGGCGCGCTATGAGCAGTCGCAACGCGACCTGAAGGCCAATGTCGACGGCCCGGTCAAGCAGGATCTGCTGAGCGTGCTGCGTGCCCAGCGGTCCGCCCTCAACGACCAGATCGCGCAGAAGCGTGCCGTGCTCGGCGATCGCCATCCCGACCTGGTGATGTCGCTCAGCCAGTTGAGCGACCTCAACCGGCAGATCGAGATCGAGCGGAAGAAGAACATCGACACCGCAAAGTCGGAATACGAGGCGCAGCGCGACCAGCAGAAGGCGCTGGAAGACCAGCTGAAGGCGGCCGAGCAGCAGATCCTGGTCGACGGTCAGGCGCTCGTTAAGCTGCAGGAATTGCAGCGCGACGCCGACGCCAACAAGAACATCTACGAGCAGTTCCTCTCGCGCTACAGGACGACCGACGAGCAGCGCGGTTTGCAGAGCTCGCAGACCAAGGTTGCATCGCCGGCGACGCCGCCGGTGCGTTCGACGCTTCCGCCGCTGCCTCTGCTGCTCGTCGCACTCGCGATCGTTTCGCTGCTGACGTCGACGGCGATTGTCGCCATTCCCGGTCTGAAGCCGTTTCCGATCAAGGCCGTTCCCGTGCCGCGTCGCGCCGAAGCGCCGCCCGCGCCGCAGCCTGCGCTGCCGCCGGGATTGCCGGTGCTGGCCCGCATTCCCAACATGGTGTCGCCAGATGCCGTCAGGAGCGTCTGGCAGACCCCGATTGCAACGACGGCCGAGCCCGATCTCATCCCGCATCTTCAACTGCTGGTCGAGAACATCGAGCAGCTTCCGGGAGATCACGGCAAGGTGGCGCTGCTGCTGTCGGTCGAGGCCGGTGCGGGCGGCAGCACCGTCGCGCGGTCGCTGAACCGATCCGCCGTCAAGAACGGGACGCTCAGCGTCCTGATCGAGATGGAATCCAGGCGGGCCGAGGCCACGCCGCCGCAAGGTTCGGGGATCATCAAGGCCGATCTGCCGTCCGTCGTCGAGCTGCTGGGCGCCAGCAGCAAGGCGCCGCCATATCCGCCGGACGATATTCGCGGCGATTTCGGCCTGATCATCGTCGACGCGTCGTCGCTTGCGATGCAGCCGGCTGCGGTGGCGCTGGCGGCGCATGCCGATCTGGTGATCCTGGTGGTTCGCGAGGGTGCCGCCAACGCGGCTTCCATCGCCAAGGCGAGAGCTGATCTGTCGAGGTCCGGTTCGGTGCCGACAGCGCTTGTCGTCAACCGCGTGGCCGGCAATGCCGCGGTTCGCGGCCGTCAGGGCGAAGCCCTGGGATTGGCAAGTTGAAGAGGCTTAGAACATCGGTTCTGATTGAATCAGAACCGATGCTCTAACTTTCTTTTGACGCGTTCTCTTCACACGAACCGGCGTCCACTTCGCTCGTAAACGCTTAGTCCTTGCTATCGGCGACGCGGACTGCGTAGGCGCCACTCTTCGACGACGCCAGATGCGTCAGCACCAGGATTGACGGATCGACGCCGGTCCGGCGGCGGCACAGCACGTTGAGGGCGATGGCGGTAAGCACCAGCGACACGGTGGCCGCAATCGCAGCGCCGAGCACGCCGAGCCAGGGGATCAGCACGACAAATCCCACCAGCCGAAACGCCACGTTGGCGGCGACGACCGGAACATAGTCACGCTCATGGCCGGTCAGCTGCAGAACCGCGGCGGACGGTCCGCCCGCCGCCTGGAACGCCGTTCCGATTGCGAGCACGATCAGCACCCACTGCTGCGCGGCGAAATGCGGCCCGAACAGGCCGAGCAAATAGGGGGCGCCGACCCAGACGATGACGAGCCCGCTGAGCACGCAAAGCGCGGTCACCTCGGCCATCAGCTTCAGCGTATGTTCGAGTTCGCCGTGATTCTTGCTGAAATACAGCGAGGGGAGCCGGCGCGCGCCGAACGTGTAGAGCGCAGCCGAGAGCATGGCGAAGATGTTCGCCAGACGCGATGCGGCGAAATAGACGCCAGCCGTGGCCGGATCGAGCATCCAGTAAACCAGGATGACGTCGAAATACTGGTTGGCCGCTTCAAGAATGGATGAGAGCCAGAAGCGGAATGCGCTCCGGTTCCAGCGTGCGGTCTCAAGGCGGGCGGTGACCGCGCGCAGGTTCGGCAGCGCGCGCACGACGGACACGATCTGCACGGCGAGGCCCAGCGCCATCGCGGCCGACATCGCGGTGAACAGCTCCGCCGGGGTGAGCTGCCGGTGGCCGAGCAGCACCGCCACCAGGAACAAAACAACGGCAACCCGCCAGAAGAACTCGCGGTTGCCTTCCCCCATCAGAATGCTGACCAGGGATCGCGCGATCTGGCTGCCGAGCATCAGCCCGGCATTGACGGCCGCAAACGCCGACACCGACAGGACCAGCAGCCACCACTCGCCGCGAATGACCGCCGCCGCCGCGATCGCGGCGATCGAAATCAGCATGCCGACCGCGGAGTACTTCAGGCTCGACAGCAGGACGCCTTTGGTGAGGTCGGCCTGGCCGCGCACCTGGTATTCGTTGAGGAAGCGAACGAGCAGCAGTTCCTGGCCGACCAGGCCCACGACCGATGCGATCTGGGCGACAGAAAGCCAGGTCGCAAAATCTCCAAACGCGTCGGCCGTCATGGTCCGCGCGGCCAGCGAGAACAGCGCGAATGCCAACCCGCCGCTACCAACCTTGAGCAGGATGGTCCCGGCAACGCCGCGCGTCACATCGCGCCGCAGCAGTTGGAGAACAGAGTCAATCACCAGAGATATCTCAATATCCAGTCAGGCTGTCGACCGTAGCAATCGGTCAAGCCGCGAGTGTTAATGTTGTCTTGCTAAGATTCCGTTCCTTCCGGCTGGCCTCCGCGCGCCTCGCGGTTGTGAACCAGGTCAACCCGTCGCCTTGCTCCATTCTGGAACGGCGCCGGGCGCTGTCTCCAAACGGTGCAGATCGGGTGTTTCTCCGAAGCTCGGTCGAAAGGCGAGGACCGCGCCGGGTGAGGCCGCGTCTGCGTGCCAAGGGCGTCCGTCGAGGCTCCATGGCCACGCGATAGACCTGCCATCCTGCTGGTGAGCCTCCAAATGTTCGGTTTCATGACGGTCTTTGGTGCAAGCCATGTGCCGAGAGCCTGCCGATCGCAGTCGGCACGTTTTCATTAACCTCAATCATGGAACTCGTCGTGTTCGTTCGGGAAGGCCGCACGGCAGGCAGGGAAATTGCAGTTCTGCGGTCAATTAGCCGTTGGAGCGGACAAACATGATTGCCGAGGAAAGCACGACCAGGCCGATCGCGACCTGCGGGGCCGAGGTCATCGAAGCGGATGTCGCGATCGTGGGCGCCGGTTTGGCGGGCTCGCTTGCGCGAGCCGTGCTTGCCCGGGCCGGCTACCGGGTCGTTCTGATCGACAAGCGCGCGATTCCTCCTGACGAATTCCGCGTCGAAAAGATCGCGGGACGGCAGATCGACATTCTGCGCCGCCTCGGCTTCATCGACGATGTCGAGGCCGTCGCCGCGCCCTATGACAGGGTGCTCAACATCAGGGACGGCAGGCTGATCGATATCGGCGTCGGCCGGTCCTACGGAATTTCCTATGCCAACCTCGTCAACATGGCCCGCGACCTGTCGCCTGATACGTCGAGCTTCCTGCTCGACCAGGTGACCAATGTCAGTTGCAGCGACGACCGTCAGCAGTTGACGCTGGCCTCCGGCAAACGCATCGTTTCGCGCCTGGTCATTCTGGCGACCGGCATGGCCGGTGCGCTTGGCTACAGTCTCGGCATGCGCCGGCAGGTGATCGCTGCGCGTCACTCGGTTTCGTTCGGCTTCACGATCGCACGGCCGGACAACGCGCCGTTCGATTTCAATGCGCTGACCTGCTATGGCAAGAAGGCGGCTGACGGCGTCGACTATCTCAGCCTGTTTCCGATGTCGGGCGGCATGCGGGCGAACCTGTTCATGTTCCGCGATCCGGCCGATCCGATCATGCGCGAGCTGCGCCGCGACACCAGGCGGACGTTGTTTCGCCTGATGCCGGGATTGAAGACCTATCTCGGCGACTTCGAGGTCGTCGGCCCGGTGCAGAACTGGGTCATGGACCTGACCGCGACCGAGGGCCATCTGCAGCCGGGCGTCGTGCTGATCGGCGATGCCTACCAGACCAATTGTCCGGCCGCCGGAACCGGCGTCAGCCGTCTGCTGGTGGATGTCGAACGCCTCTGCACCGAATATGTGCCACGCTGGCTCGAGACCGACGGCATGGGCACGGAGAAGATTGCGCAGTTCTATTCCGATCCGGACAAGCTCGCCGCAGACCAGCTTTCGCTGCAACTGGCGCGCTACCGGCAGGACTTGACATTGAACACCGATGCACGCTGGACGATGCAGCGGAAGCTACACTTCCTGCGCCGCGCGATCACGCATCGGGTGGACCGGATTCATCCGGGATGGGTGATGCGCGTCCGCAGCGCGCTCCGTTAGAGCGTATTCGGACGAAGTGGGCGCCGGTTCGCGTGAAGAAAACGCGTCAAAGCAAGAACCCAGAGCTATGACGCCGCACACTCGGTGTCGTCCCGGCGAAAGCCGGTACCCATAACCGCAAATATTTGTGGCGCGAAGGCCGGGGCCCCAGCTTGTTCTAACGACAGCCATCGGTGGTTATGGGTCCCGGATCGCGCGGAGCCTGTCATCGGGCGGCGCTTCGCGCCGACCCGTTGGCTTGTCCGGGACGACGACCGAGTTTTCCTGAACCGAAGCGCGAGGCGTCCGCAAAAAACACCTGGCTAGCTCTTGGCAAACTCCTGGCGGCGCTACCGCGTGCCGGTCGAGGTGCGGATCGGCCTGAAGTCGGTCAACCGCTTGGCGGCCTGCTTGATCCAGGGCGCTTGTTTCAGCGCAAACAGCGCAAGCGAGCCGGCCGCACTGCCGGCCTGGGTCACGCTCGACATCGGCGTGGGCTGTCCCCCGAACTGCATCTTGTAGGGTTCGTCACCGATGGTGAAGTCGAGCACCCGATCGCCGCGCTCGATGCAGTCCCGCGCGACCCGTTCGAAGGTCAGCGCGCCGATCGACTGGCTCTTGTATCCCTCGATATCGAACGCCGTCATGACGACGAGGAGGCTGTCGCGATGAGATAGCCCAAGGGCGGTGGCAATGACCTCGCCGTCCATCTTCATGGCATAGAGCCGCGCAAAGGAGCCGACGCCGCGCAGCGCCACGCTCGAATAGAAATCGAAATATTCCAGACGCTGCAGCAGGTCGCCGTCACCATGCGCCTGGAACCGCGGACCGCGAAACTTCTTCATCACCTCCATCGCCTCGCCGACGGAGGTGCTGTCGTCGCAGCATGAGAAGGTGAGGGTGCCTTTCTTGTGGATCTGGCGCCATTTCTTTGCCAGCTCCTTTTGATAGGACTTCCCCAACGCGTTGATCTGCCATTGCTCGAACGGTGCAGACAGGACCGTCGCGTAGGCGTTGGTATCCATCAGGCTGCGGTGAGGCGCTCCGAGCAGATTCTCGATCGGCATCTTGGCATCGAGCAGCTTCGGTATGCGCAGCAGATCGAATGGCCGGACCAGGTCTCGAAGCCTCTCGCAGGCCCGCTCGTCCCGCAGCAGGTCGGCAAATGTCGCGATGCTGCAGACCGGCGACAGGTAGTCTGACACACGGAGGTCCGCGAATTCGATCGTGCGCATCGGCCCGCGGCGCACGCGCAGCAGCGGCAGCACAGCCGCCAGCGCCTTGCTTGCGCGATGCCTGATGACGACGACCAGCGGCTTCGCAGCCGCGGCGGGCGCGAGCTTTCGATAGAGGCTGTCCAGCCACAGCGGATGCTGGAAGGCGGTCGCATCCGATCCTTCAAACAACGTCGCGTATTCTTCGGACAGGAAGTCGAATGCGTCGTCGATGCAGACATCGAACGCGTCATCGTTCTTATTCATGCGAAACCAAACAAACGGGTTTTCAAAGTGCCGATCGAGCCGGCGTGGATACCCTTATAGCAAAGGCTGATGAGGTCGGGCACCGGTAGAATACGATTTGTATTAATGTACTGCGTCGACCTTTGCGCATTGTTGCTGATCTAAGGTCACAGCGGTGAACGGATCGCTTGTGACGCCTCACCTGTCGGTATCGTTAACAATCTCGTTACGGCCCGAGATCATCGCGCATCGCGCGGCTGGCGCGCGACTGGACCGGATATTGCAATTATGGGCAGGTAAGCACTGGAGCCCTTGGTGAAATGTTGACTGACAACCAAAACGCCCGCATTTCGGATGCAATTTCGCCCGCGCGCGTCGATCGCGAGCGGACGCTGCGTCTCAATTCAGACACGGCTGCTCCAGTTGTCCGGATTTGCAACACTTCGGGTGACCCGCAGCCGGCTGCATCGGCGGATCTACCGGCCGGATCATCGCTGCCAGGCGGAATGCGGGAGCGTCGCATCAATCCTGTCGGCAGAGCTGCGACCGCCGGCGTTCTCCGGGCAACCATTGGCGGGCTGCGGCTCGCCGTGCTCGATCGCGAGCAGACGGCGGGTTTCATGGTCGAGATGGTGCACCCGCAGCGGCGGGTCAGTCGGCCGCTGTATCTGACCTCGGCCAATGGCGAGGTGCTGTCGCGCTGCTCGACCGAGCCGATGACCGATCGGTTGTTCCGCACCGCCGACCTGATCAATGCCGACGGGCAACCGCTCGTCATGGTGTCCAAGCTGCGGTCATCGAACCCGCTGCCCGAGCGCGTCGCGACCACCGACCTGTTCCACGACGTCGCGTGCAAGGCGGAAGAGCTTGGGCTCACCTTCTATTTGCTTGGCGCCGACGATGCCGAGAACAAGGCGGCAATCGCCAATGTCCGCCGGGCCTATCCGGCCCTCAAGATCGTCGGCCATTCGCACGGCTATCTGCGCGGCGACGCGCTGCGGGCCAAGGTCGACGAGATCAACGCGCTGGCGCCGGACTTCCTCTGGGTCGCGCTCGGCGTGCCCTACGAGCAGGCTTTCGTCGATGAATTTATGCCGCAGCTTGGCAACGTCGGCGTCATCAAGACGTCAGGCGGATTGTTCAATTTCCTGTCGGGCTCGCGGCCGCGCGCGCCGAGGTGGATGCAGATCGTGGGACTCGAATGGGCCTGGCGGCTCTGGCTCGAGCCGCGCCGGCTGTTCTGGCGCTATTTGACGACCAATCCGCATGCCCTCTATCTGCTGTTCAACCGGACCCGATCCTCGTCAAGCAAAGACTGAAGCCTACCGCGTGCAATATGCACTCCGGCCCGATCCACCGGAGTGCCGAGCTCATTCAGTGAGCGGAGTACAATCGATATGGACGGACGAGCGCTCGATAGCTCGACCTGGCAGGCGCCCAGCGTCGAGGCGGAAAATTTCGCAAGAACTGTCGTCAACTGGTCGATCACCATCAACGTGATCATGTCGATGGGGACGTTCCACGCCGCGCTGCTGCCGACCGAGCTGACGCTGGTGCAGCAGGCCATCGCGCTGCTGATGTGGGGCGTGCTGATCTATGCCAGCCTGTTCATCCGTCCCTGCCTGCGGCTGGCCTTCAATCTCGACATGCTTGCAGTCATCGCATTCTACGCGTTCGCCACCATTTCCGTGTTCTGGACCAATCTGGGCGGTGCCGCCCTGATGAAGGCCGCGGCGCTCGCGATCACGACGCTTGGCGCGTTCTGCATGATCACCCGCGTCGACATCGACGACATCGTGAAAGCGACGACCCGCGGCCTGTTCGTGCTGATCGCGGCCTCTGCGCTCTGTGCCTTGGTTTTCCCTGACATCGGGGTCGATGACAGCTGGATGCACATGGGGCAATGGCAGGGCGTCTTCGAATCGAAGCAGACCCTGGGCTTTGCCGGTGCCTATCTGATGTTCTTCGCCTGCTATCGAAAGATAACCGGACAGGGATGGTTGCCCTTCCTCGTTACCTTCGCGCTCGCCTCGACCTGCGTCATTCTCTCGGAGTCGCGCGGCGCCGGCGCCCTGGCGCTGGTTGCCTGTGCGCTGGTGCTGACGTCGCTATGGTCCGTCAGGTGCATGCAGGTCTACGCGATCCTGCCATGCGTGATGTGCGTCGCGGCCGTGCTGCTGATCCTGTATTTCTACACGACCGGATACGACTCGATCCACGTCTTCGACACGACGATCGATTTCACCGAGAGAACCTTCATCTGGCAGTACGCCATCGGTCATTTCGATGACGCACCGCTGTTCGGATTTGGCATCAACGGATTCTGGACCAATCCGGCGATCTACGATTATTTCAACCAGAACCACGGCTGGGTGCTCGACAACTATCACAATGGCTATATCGCCATTCTGATCGAGACGGGATTCCTGGGCTATTTCCTGTTCACGGCAAGCGTCTTTCTGTTCTCCTACAAGATGCTTTGCCTGATCGCGGAGCGCGCGATCGATCGTCTGCATTGTGCACGGATCATCGGGTTCGTGTTTCTCAACTGCCAGACCAACTTCACGGAGACGGTGTTCCTTCGTTCGACGATGTTCACATCGGTGCTGCTGATTGCGTTCTTCCTTGCCGTCTGCCGGCCGGTGCCGTCATCGCGTGCGCGCGAGCTGGAGCAACCATGACGGCGTTCCGATCGCTTTTGCAGGGAACCTTCAGCGCGCTGGTGGCGGCGGCGCTGTCTGCGGTGCTGATGTCGCCGGCGAATGCCGCGGGGCAGGGCGCGTCCCCGGACGTCGCGGCACTGGGGCGCGGCATCAATATTCTCGGCTATGACGGCATCTGGAAAGGACACCAGAACGCGCCTTTCCGCCTGGAAAACCTCAATACGATCCGCCAGGCCGGCTTCTCGCATGTCAGGATCAACTTCTTCGGCTTCAGGCACATGGAGTCCGGAAACATCCTGGATGAAGCCGTCTTGGGGCGCCTCGATGGCATGATCGAGGACGTGCTGGCGCGGAAGCTGATCCCGATCCTCGACGAGCACGACACCGACCTCTGCCAGCGCGACGTACCGGAATGCACGGTGAAGCTCAAGGCGTTCTGGCGCCAGATCGCGGCGCGCTATGCGGGAAAATACCCGAGGTTGGTGTTCGAGATCCTGAACGAACCCGGCGGCAACATGACCTCGGCCGAATGGAATGCGCTGCTCGGCGATTGTCTTGCCATCATCAGGGGCACGAATCCGACGCGCATTGTCGTTGTCGCCGTCCTGAACATCGACGAACTGCCGGTTGACGAATTGGCGCTGCCGGCCGGCGACAGAAACCTCATCGTCACGTTCCACTATTATGCGCCGATACGATTTACCCATCAGGGCGCGCCGTGGTCGGCAACCTTCTCGAAGATTGCCCCGCTCAACTGGGGCTCCGCCGAAGACGAGGCGAAGGCAGCCGCGGATTTCGACAAGGTCCGGTCCTGGTCGGAGAAGGAGATGCGTCCGATCTATCTCGGCGAGTTCGGCGTCTACGAGCGCGCGCCGGCGGAGAGCCGCGGGAAATACCTGTCGTTCGTGGCGAGACGCGCCGAAAGCTTCGGCTGGGCGTGGGCCTATTGGCAGTTCGATCACGATTTCGCGGCATTCGATGGCGCCCGGCAACGCTGGAACCGCGATATTCTCCGCGCAATCATTCCGTCGGTCCGCTAGTCCGCCCGCCGCGCGGCGGCCTTCGCCTCAGGATCGGTCGACGTCCTTGACGACGCGATTGTCGCGCGCGGTGAGTACGCCGCCCTTGTACACCGAGCGCCCGGAGGGCCGCGCGACCACGGCCTCCTGGATATGCGCAGCATTCAAGGTCACGAAATCGGCCTTGTCCCCCACACGCAGGCCGTAACCTTCCAGCCGCAGAGCCTTGGCGCCGGCCGCGGTGACCATGTCGAACGCGATCGCGAGCTCGTCATCGGTGTAGAAGCCCGAGCGGTATCCGATCATCATCGCGCGGCCCAGCATGTCGCCGTCGCCATAGGGCCACCAGCTGTCCCTGATATTGTCGTTGCCGCTGAACACCGTGACGCCGGCGTTCCTGAGCGTGGCGACCGGCGGGAACGGCCGGCTGCCCGGCGCATTCGTCATGATCGCCACGCCGGAGCGGGCCAGGATGTCGGCAGTCTTCTTCAGCGCGTCCGCAGGAATGTCGCCGAGCCCGTAGGCGTGGCTGACGGCGACGCGGCCCTCCATGCCGAGCGCACGCGTCCGCGCCGCGATCTGCTCGACCTCGAAGGCGCCGAGCATGCCGCCATCATGAAGATGGATATCGACATCGACGCCGTGCTTGTGCGCGACGCCGAAGACGACATCGAGATGCCCCTCGACATCCCGATCGAAGCTTGCGGGATCGAGCCCACCGACCACATTGGCGCCGAGCCTGATCGCCTCGTCGAGCAATTGCGGCGTGCCGGGACTGCCGAGAATCCCGCTCTGCGGAAACGCCACGAGCTGGATGTCGATCAGATCCCGGTATTCCTCGCGCACCCTCAGGATGGTCTCGAGCGATTTCAGCCCCACCGAACCGTCGACCATGACGTGACTGCGCATCTGCGTCGTGCCATGTCCGATGCAAAGGTCGAGCTGGTTCCGCGCGCGAACGTACATCGGTGCGGCGGCGGCAAGGTTCTCTGCCTGAAACGCCACCCGTTCATGGACATTGAAGCCATTGGTGCAGGGACGGTGCGGCCGCCAGGTGTCGCCATAGAAGCTGGTATCGAGATGGATGTGACCCTCGACGAAGCCGGGCACGACAAGCGCGTTGCCGAGATCGACGATCTCGACCCCGGCCGGGCGCTCGGCCCTCGCTTCGATCGCAACGATGCGGCCGTCGCGAACCAGCATGTCGCTGCAGCACCGTCACCGAGCCTGGCATTGATGAAGAGTTTGTCGGCGGGCATCGAGTCTGTCCTTCTTGTCGCTTGCGTCGCATGCAGATCGCGCTGTGCGCCGCGTCTTGCCTTGCATGGTCCGAGGAATAATACTCGCGCGGGACAGGCAGACAAGGAACCGAGAGTGTTGCAGGACATTGCGAGCAGGGACGGGTTCGATGTCAAGCGCGCAGCGTTTGCCGCGACCATCGGCAACATGCTGGAGTTCTACGACTTCATCACCTACAGCTTCTTTGCGACCGAGATCGGGCGCACTTTCTTCCCCGCGCACAGTGAATACGGCAGCCTGATGCTGTCGCTTGCAACCTTCGGCGCCGGGTTTCTGACGCGCCCGATCGGCGGCATCGTGCTCGGCATCTTCTCCGACCGGGTCGGCCGGCGGCCGGCAATGTTGCTGAGCTTCGCCTTGATGGGCGGCGCGATCCTGACCATCGCGCTGACGCCCTCCTATGCCGCAATCGGCATCGTGGCCCCGATCATCGTGATCCTGGCGCGCATGGTGCAGGGATTTGCACTCGGCGGCGAGGTCGGGCCGACCACGGCCTATCTGATCGAGATCGCAGCACCCAGGGATCGCGGTCTGGTGGTGGCATGGCAACCGGCCAGCCAGGAGATCGCGGCCACGATCGGCGCGCTGGTCGGCGTCATCCTGAGCAGCACCATGGCGCCCGACATGCTGCAGGCCTACGGATGGCGGGTCGCATTCCTGCTCGGGGCGGTCTGCCTGCCGTTCGGCATATGGATGCGCCGCACGCTGCCGGAAACCGTTGCTCACGGCGAGCATGCTGTCGGGAGCGCCGAAAGTCCGAGCCATGTTGCGCAGGCACGTCGGCATCTCCGCGTGATCGTGCTGGCGGTGATGATCCTGGCCAGCGGCACCATCTCGACCTACGTGACGCAATACATGACGACCTACGCCAAGAACACGCTGCATGTCTCGCCGTCGCTGGCGTTCACCGTATCGCTGGTCAGCAATGGACTGCAGATCATCGGTGCGTTGCTGGGCGGCTGGCTCGCCGACCGGCTCGGACGCAAGCCGATCATGATCTGGCCGCAGCTCGTCGTGCTGGTGCTGACCTATCCGGCCTTCCTGTGGATCGTCCACGATCCCGGCGCCTGGTCGCTGCTGTTCGGCTTCGGCATCCTGTCGTTCATCGGATCGCTGCCGTTCACCGCGTTCTATGCCGCCTTCACCGAAGCCTTGCCGCAGAACATCCGCGGCGGCGTGTTCGCGACCATCTATGCTGTTGCGATCGCGACGTTCGGCGGCACCGCGCAACTCGTGGTCACGTGGTTGCTGCACGCGACAGGAGATCCGCTGGCGCCCTCCTGGTATCTGCTGCTCGCGGCGGCGGTCGGCATCGTCGCGATGAGCCTGATGCCCGAGACCGCCCCGGTGAAGGTCGGCGAGAAGTAACGCCGGCGAACGCGCTCAATCCATGTCGCGAAAGGCGTGGCCGTTGGCCTCGATCTCTTTCACGAGCTGCGGCGGCAGATTGGCTTGCGCCGAGGTGCCGTCGAACACCCAGTCCTTGGCGTCGGCAAGGTCGGGGAGACCTGCGCCCTTGCGGACGTAGAGACCAACCGACGCCTTCATCGGGTTGATGTAGAGATCGTAGTCCATTGCGCGCCTCCTTTCCATTTCACGTTAGCGGAAGCCCCGGCAACGGCCGGAGACTTCCCGGATGAGTCAACGCCGGTAAGACTAGGCGGGTTTCTTCGCCTCCGGCGCAAGCACCACCGACGCTTCGCCGGTCAGCATCAGGAAGGTGATGGTCTCCTGGAAATACAGCTGGACCGTGGTTGCCGAGTGGCTGAGATAGCCGATCGAAAGGTCCTGGCCGATCGAGAGCTGGAAATCGCCGCCGCGGGTGGTGAGCAGCACGCCACCCTCGATCGCCGGCGCCCAGATGATCTTGCCGTCGACCAGGCGCTGGATGTGCTGCAGCACCGGGTAGCCGTCATCGGTCGCGCCGCCGATCGCGGTATAGGGCTCGGTGCCGAGCAAGAGCGTATAGGGGCCGTTGACGCCGGCGAGCCGCAACTGGCTGACCGCCTGCGCGACTACGTTGGGGTAATTCTTGACGCTCGCCGGCAGCGTCAGCACCGGGTTGCTGCTGCCCTGGCGGATGCCCTGGATGCCGGCGGCGGCGTAACCATCGAACACCGCACGATCCTCCGCGAAGGCCATCTTGCGCGCAGCCGTCTTGAGCGGATCCCAGTCGGAATCATTGGAGCCGCGCTCGACGTCGTCAATCGCCTGGCGCGAGAGCTCGAACGGCACGCGCAGCTCGACCAGCGCACGGACATCGCGCTGCGTCGCCTCGACCCCGTCGCCGGGCGTCGAAATTTTCTTGAGATGGCCGGTGCCGACGGCGGAGAAATCGGTGCCCTTCGGACCATCGACGTCGACGACACGGCGCGCCGCCAGATGGCGCTTCAACGTGCGCAAAGCTTCCTCCTCGATCTGCGCCCATGCCGCGTCTGAGATAGGGGCAAGTCCCCGATGCAGATTATTCATGTCCAGCCTCTCCTTTCAGTGAGCCGATCCCGAGCGAGCCGTCGGACGGCGGTATTCTTGGTGCGGGTGCGTCGGCAGCTTCGGCATCATCCAGGGACGGCTCGGCGGGCGCGGCTGCAGGCGGCGCGCTCGCGACATCCTCCAGGAAGGTCGCCGACGGGACGAAGAACAGCGTGCCGGTGACGGCGCGGCTGAAATCGAGCAGCCGGTCGTAATTGCCTGGCGGCTTGCCGACGAACATGTTCTCCAGCATCTGCTCGATCCGGTGCGGTGATTTGGCGTAGCCGATGAAATAGGTGCCGAACTCGCCCTTGCTGATGTTGCCGAACGGCATGTTGTCGCGGAGGATATCGAGCTCCTCGCCGTTCTCCACGATCGTTGTCAGGGCATTGTGCGCGTAGCTCGGCTTCACCGTATCGTCGAGCTCGATATCGGACAGCTTGGTGCGGCCGATGATCTTCTCCTGCATCTCGACCGGTAGCTCGTTCCACTTCTTCATGTCGTGCAAGTATTTTTGTACGATCACATAGCTGCCGCCGGCGAAGTCCGCGTCCTCGTCGCCGATGATGGTGGCCTCCAGGGCGGCCTGGTCCTCCGGATTCTCCGTGCCGTCGACAAAGCCGAGCAGGTCGCGCTCGTCGAAATATTTGAAGCCGTGAACTTCGTCCGAGGTGGCGACGGCATCGCCGAGCCGCGTCATGATCTGGGTCGCGAGCTCGAAGCACAGGTCCATCGGCACGGCGCGGATGTGAAACAGCAGGTCGCCCGGCGTTGCGACGGCGTGATGGACGCCATGGATCTCGCGAAACGGATGCAGGCCTGTCGGCTTCGGCGCGCCAAACAGCCGATCCCACGCGTCAGAGCCGATCCCCATGACGCAAGACAGCCGGCCCTCGAGATCGCGGAAGCCCACGGCGCGCACCAGCGCGGCCAGATCGGCGCACAGCGACCGCACCACCGCATCATATTCCGGATTGGGCTTGATCGTGACCGCAAGGAAGATGGCCGCGCGCGTCAGCTTCGCAGCGACCGGTTGCGGAACGGCTGATGGCACGCATCTCTCCTTACTAAACGGCTAGTCCACGAGGACAAAACAGCTGGTTCTGGACGTCGGATCGACGTTCAGAGAGAGGCAGAGGAGCATGCAACTGGAACCTTTACAATACCTCGAATGCAGAGGTGCCTGCGTCAATCGACGGGCTTGCCGGACTTCTCCTCCTCGAGGGTCACTGCAATCGCGGCGTTGGCCGACAGCCGCACCTTGCTGCCTTCGACACCGGCGACGAAGCCGAGCTCGATATAGTGGTGATGGCCCTTGTGGAAGCCGTCGCTTTCGCTTTTCTTGAGCTTGATGCGGTTGCCTTCGACGCGATCGACGGTGCCGACATGCACGCCATCGGCGCCGATGACCTCCATGTTGTCCTTGATGTTCTGTGTCATGGCGCTCTCCCTGGTTGAAGGCCAGCTTTGCATATGATGCCGGCAGACGACGCGGCGATGACAGCGCGTCGCCTGTGCAATCCGGGCTTGTCTCACACCGGTTCGTATTCGTCCGCCGCTGCGGTCTCCGGCCTCTTGCCGTTGAAGGTGAGGCCGGCCTTGGTGGCGGAAAGCTTCACCTGCGAGCCGTCGCGCACATCGCCGGCGAGGATCATTTCGGCGAGCGGATCCTGCACGCTGCGCTGGATCACCCGCTTCAGCGGACGGGCACCATAGGCTGGATCCCAGCCTTTCTCCGCCAGCCAGTCGCGCGCTTTCGGCTCGAGCTCCAGCTCGATCTTGCGATCCTCCAGCAGCCTGCGCAGCCGCGAAAACTGGATCTCGACGATGCGGCCCATGTCGCTCTTCTGCAGCCGGTGGAACAGGATGATCTCGTCGATCCGGTTGAGGAATTCGGGGCGGAAATGCGCCCGCACCATGTTCATCACCTGCTCGCGCACCGCGCTCGTGCTCTGGCCCTCAGGCTGGTTGACGAGGTACTCGGCGCCGATGTTCGAGGTCATGATGATCAGCGTGTTGCGGAAATCGACGGTGCGGCCCTGGCCGTCGGTGAGGCGGCCGTCGTCCAGCACCTGGAGCAGTACGTTGAAGACATCGGGGTGCGCCTTTTCGATCTCGTCGAACAGCACGACTTGGTAGGGCCGCCGCCGCACCGCTTCCGTGAGCGCGCCGCCCTCGTCATAGCCGACATAGCCGGGCGGGGCGCCGATCAGCCGCGACACCGAGTGCTTCTCCATGTATTCGGACATGTCGAGGCGGATCATCGCGGTCTCGTCGTCGAACAGATATTCGGCGAGCGCCTTCGCGAGCTCGGTCTTGCCGACGCCGGTGGGCCCCAGGAACATGAACGAGCCGATCGGCCGGTTGGGATCCTGCAGCCCCGCGCGGGCGCGACGCACTGCGGTCGACACCGCGCGGACCGCTTCGGCCTGGCCGACGACTCGCTTGCCGAGCATCTCCTCCATGCGCAGCAGCTTGTCCTTTTCGCCCTCCAGCATCTTGTCGACCGGCACGCCGGTCCAGCGCGACACCACCTGCGCGATATTGTCCGCGGTCACGGTCTCGCTCGCCGACGAAGTCTCGCTGGCCTCGACCGCGGCGAGCTTCTTCTCGAGCTCCGGAATCCGGCCATAGGCCAGTTCGCCCGCCTTCTGGAATTCGCCGCGGCGCTGCGCATTGGCAAGCTCGGTGCGCAACTGCTCGAGCTCGCCCTTCATCTTCTGCGCATCCGAGAGCTTGCTCTTTTCCGACCGCCATTTCGACGTCATGTCCGCCGATTTCTTCTCGAGATCCACGAGATCCTTCTCGAGCGTCTGCAGCCGGCTCCTGGAGCCGAGATCGGTCTCCTTCTTCAGCGCCTCCTGCTCGATCTTGAGCCGGATGATCTCGCGGTCGAGCGAGTCGAGCTCCTCCGGCTTGGAATCGACCTGCATCTTCAGCCGCGCCGCGGCCTCGTCCATCAGGTCGATGGCCTTGTCGGGCAGGAAACGGTCGGTGATGTAGCGGTTCGACAGCGTGGCGGCGGCGACCAGCGCCGAATCCGCGATCCGCACGCCGTGATGCTGCTCGTATTTATCCTTCAGGCCGCGCAGGATCGAGATGGTGTCCTCGACCGTCGGCTCGGAGACGAACACCGGCTGGAAACGCCGGGCCAGCGCGGCGTCCTTTTCGACATGCTTGCGGTATTCGTCGAGCGTGGTTGCGCCGATGCAATGCAATTCGCCGCGGGCGAGCGCGGGCTTCAAGAGGTTCGATGCGTCCATCGCGCCGTCGCCCTTGCCGGCGCCGATCAGGGTGTGCATCTCGTCGATGAACAGGATGATGCCGCCCTCGGCGGACGTCACCTCCTGCAGCACAGCCTTGAGCCGCTCCTCGAACTCGCCGCGATATTTTGCGCCCGCGATCAGCGCGCCGAGATCGAGTGCGAGCAGCGCCTTGTCCTGCAGGCTTTCCGGCACGTCGCCATTGACAATGCGCAGCGCCAGACCCTCGACGATCGCGGTCTTGCCGACGCCGGGCTCGCCGATCAGGACGGGATTGTTCTTCGTGCGGCGCGACAGCACCTGGATGGTGCGGCGGATTTCCTCGTCGCGGCCGATCACCGGATCGAGCTTGCCGTCGCGCGCGGCCTGGGTGAGGTCGCGGGAATATTTCTTCAGCGCGTCATAGGCATTCTCGGCCGACGCGCTGTCGGCGGTGCGCCCCTTGCGCAGCGCGTTGATGGCGGCGTTGAGGTTCTGCGCGTTGACGCCCCCCTTGGCGAGCAGCTTGCCGGCCTCGCTGTCCTTGTCGGTCGCCAGCGCTTGCAACAGCCGTTCGACTGAGACAAAACTGTCGCCGGCCTTGTCGGCGGCCTGTTCCGCGGCGGCGAAGGCGCGCGCGGTCTCGGGCGCCATGTAGATCTGTCCCGAGCCTGCGCCGCTGATCTTCGGCACCTTGGCCAGCGCATCCTCGGTTGCCTTGAGGATCGCGCGCGAGTTGCCGCCGGCGCGGTCGATCAGGCCGGCCGCGAGGCCTTCATTGTCGTCGAGCAGCACTTTCAGGAGATAGAGCGTCGAGAACTGCTGATGTCCCTCGCGCATGGCGAGCGATTGTGCCGACTGGATGAAGCCGCGAAGGCGGTCGGTATACTTCTCTATGTTCATCGTGGCACCTCAAGGCAAACAGAGGCTCATCGAGATCCAGTATGCCACGCATTCCAGCCGGCGACAGATGGCGGAACGATGACATCCATCATGCGGCAGCCGAATACAATCGCGCCGGCGGAAAACCGCGGGCCTGATGCTGCCGCTTCCTGTATCGTGTGGTCCTTTCAGGGGAGTGTCAATCGTCGAGCGCGGCCCCTAGACTACCACGTTCGAGGTCCTGCGGCTGCAGATGCGCGCTTCTGGCACTCATCCGGAGGCACTGCTACGGACACGTCGACGCGCCAGGGTAGCATCACGCCGTTATCGGTTCGGCCGATCACCGCGCGCTGTGACGTCGAGCTGCTCGACGGGTCCGGATCGTTACAATCGTGCGAATGCCAGAGTCATGTTTGAGACGTTTCGGAACTGGTGACGTCGCACTCTGCATGACGCAAGTGATGACGCGGCCGAATGATGCGGGCGACCGTCGCGCGTCACGTCACTGAATCGCACGTGGCTTGGGTCGCTGTACACTCTGAACTGCCGATGAATAGCTGCGTGAGTGTGTTTCCAGTTTGCGTCGATCCGTTTCAGGCTGGTGTAAGGTCAAAGCGCTAGCGATGACGTGCGTCGGTTCGCGCCGATGCCTGGAACTTTTGTTCCAGTTCTCACGTTCATCGAAGAGGCTCCCAATGACCACTCGTCTTCCTTCGACCGTGTCGTGTGCAGCGATCGCCACGGCGCTGTTCTCTGTGACCGCCGTGCCAGCTGTCGCGCAGGATGCGGCATGCGCGCCGGTCTCTGCCGTCGAGACCGCGCCGCCGCCGCTGCCGACCTATGATCAGCCGCCAGTGCCTGGGCCCGGCTACATGTGGTCGCCGGGCAATTGGTCGTGGGACGAGGATCGCGGCGACTATTACTGGGTGCCGGGCACCTGGGTGCAGCCGCCGCGGGTCGGGCTGCTGTGGACGCCCGGTTACTGGGGCGGGTTTGGCGGCGGCTTCATTTTCCATCAGGGCTATTGGGGTGATCGCGTCGGCTTCTACGGCGGCATCAATTACGGTTTTGGCTACGGCGGTTCAGGCTACGAAGGCGGCCGCTGGGATCATGGCAACTTCTTCTACAATCGCACCGTGAACAATCTGCAGGGCGCGCGGATCACCAACGTCTACGAGAAGAACGTCACGATCAATCAGACCACCATCAACAACGTCAGCTACAATGGCGGTCGCGGCGGCATCGAGGTGCGGCCGACTCCCGCCGAACGTGCGATCGCCAAGGAGCAGCACTTCGCAGCGACGCCGTTGCAGCGCAAGCAGGTCGAGACCGCAAGCCAGGATCCGAGCCTGTTCAAGCGCACCAATAACGGCGTGCCCGCTGTCGGCGCGACGGCGCGTCCCGGCGAACTGAAGGGGCCGGGCGTGGTTCGCGCGCGGCCGGCCGGCGAGGCGGTGCCTGCCGCTGCTGCACGGCCGGCGGCCGAGGAGCCGCGGCGGCCGGGGCCTGCAGCTGCGCCGGCGGACTCCCATGCGCTCCCGGTTCCCGGCAAGGAGCTTCCGCCTGCCCAGGCGAACAAGCCCGCAGTCGAGGAGAAGCGCGCCGCACCTGTTGCCGAGCCGAAGGTCGAACCGCGGCCTGCGCCTGCTGAGCAGCACGCGCTGCCGGTTCCGGAAAAGGGGCTTCCCGTGCATCCGCCCGCGCAGGAGAACAGGCCCGCGGTCGAAGAGAAGCGCGCAGCGCCCGCGCCCGAGCCCAAGGTTGAGCCCAAGGTTGAGCCCAAGCTTGAGCCGCGGCCCGCACCCGAAGCGGCGCGGCCTGCCGCGCAAGAGAACAAGCCGGCGCTGGAGAAGCGGCCCGAAGAGGTGCGCAAGGAGGAGCCGCGACCCGAGCCCGCAGCAAGGCCGGAAGCGCGGCCAGAGCCAGCAGCAAGGCCGGAGACGATCGCGCGTCCTGAGGCGCATCCGCAGCCGGCGGCACGGCCGGAGCCGCACATTCAGGCTGCGCCGCATGCTGCTCCTGCCGCGGGTCATCCCGCAGAGGAGAAGCGGCAGGAGCAACGCTAAGATAGATACGCGCTCCGCTGGCTCGTTCCGGCGGAGCGCGGTATTGTTCCGCCGACGGGCAAGTGATCATCACTGGAGGACAGTCATGGCACAGAGTCACGGTGGCAGCGGACAGCTTGACGACGGCAAGCCGCGCCTGAGCGAGGACGACATGCAGCGCGCTTTGCTCGGTCCGCGGGGCGTGCCGGGCAAGCCGGATCCCGCCAGGATGACGCCGCAGCAGGAAAAGAACTTCCCGAAATATCTTGACCCCGGGCATACGGCGTAGCGCGGCCGTGACGTGAACGCACGCTGCGTCGCCCATTCCTGGGCGACGCGGAGCGCTCTTGCAAATCGCCTGCTTTTGCGCCCTCATGATTGCAGGTGCACTCACGGTGTTGCGGAGCAGGTTGTGAGAAATCCGTACGAGGTTCTTGGCGTCGCGCCTGCGGCATCTGCGGCCGATATCCAGAAGGCCTATCGCAAGCTGGCGAAGAAGCTGCATCCGGATCTCAATCCGGGCGACAAGGCGGCCGAGGAAAAGTTCAAGGAAGTCGCGGCGGCGAACGATCTGCTCTCGGACGCCGAGAAGCGCAAGCGCTTCGATGCCGGCGAGATCGACGCCAGCGGCGCCGAGCGGCCGCAGCATCGTTACTACCGGGATTTCGCCACTGCGGATGGCGCGCATCCCTACGCCGACAGTTCCGGCTATGCAGACTATATGGACCAGGAGGACGCCTTCGCCGAATTGCTCCGGCGCAGCGAGCAGGCGCGCGCCAACCGCCGTGGCCGCGATTTGCATTACAGCCTCGCGATCGACTTCGCGGAATCGATTACCGGTGCGAGCAAGCGGCTGACGCTTCCGGATGGCGGCACGCTCGACGTCACGATCCCGCCGGGGCTCGTCGACGGCCAGGTCATTCGCCTGCGCGGCAAGGGCATGCCCGGCAGCGGTAAAGGCGGACCCGGCGATGCGCTGATCGAGGTCGAGGTCCGCCCCGATCCGCGCTTCACCCGCGAGGGCGACGATATCACGCTGGAATTGCCGATCTCGCTGTCGGAGGCCGTGCTCGGCGGCAAGGTCCGCGTTCCGACGCCGACCGGCGCCGTCACCATGACGGTGCCGAAGGGATCCAACACCGGCACCACGATGCGGCTGCGTGGCAAGGGCGCGCCCCGGCTCAGTGGCGGCCAGGGTGATGAGCTCGTCAAGCTCAAGGTGGTGCTGCCGAAAGGACCCGATCCCGAGCTCGAGGCGTTTGTTTCGACGTGGGACAGAAAAGCATTCAATCCGCGCGAGGAAGGTGCGTCATGAACAAGCAGCAGTTCCTCATCGATGCGGGTCTGGAGGTGCAGACCCTGGAGTTCTGGATCGAGCAGCAATGGCTGGTCCCGGAAGAGGCCGCGAGCGAGATCAGCTTCTCCGACACCGATTTGGCGCGTGCGCACCTGATCCAGGATCTGAAGGGCGATTTCGGCGTCAATGACGAGGGTATCGACGTCATCCTCCATCTGGTCGATCAGCTGCATGGCCTGCGCCGCGCGTTCGAGCAATTGCACAAGGACATCGCGTCACAGCCTCGCTAGCAGCCCTGCATACGACGAACCACAGCCACGGGAGACGATCATGACGGACAAGCCGACGCCGCTGGCCCATGGCGAGATCGACGTTCTGATCCTGCAGGCGCTGGTGCGCAAGCTGATCGCAAAGGGTGTACTGACGCCGGACGACGTCCGCGCGATGCTGTTCGAGGCTGCGAAGAATCTCGATCTCGTCGGCAGCGAACTGACGACGGAAGCCGCCAACATCATCGTGCAGGAGGATCTGGCGCCCGCGTTTCTTGGCGGCTGAGTGCGTCCGCTGCGCCCTCAGGCCGCCGAGTCCTGCTCGGCCGCCCGCGCATCCGGTGTGGCGGCACCCGGCCGCGCCCGTTCCAGCTCCTCGATCATGCCGCGGGCGATCTCGCGCTCGCCCATGATCACGATGTCGGCCCCCAGGCCCGTCAGATGATCGACCTCGGCGTCGGAATGCGCGCGTGCGATGATCTGGATGTCGGCATTCGCCGCGCGGACCTGCTCGACGATCTGTCCGGCTTCGAACGCTTCGGGAATCGCAATGACCAGCGATCGTGCACCGACGGGATTGGTCGCGCGTAGCACGCTGGCGCGTGCGGCGTTGCCCATCAAGGCCTCGATGCCGCGCTGCCTGAGTTTGGCGACCATGTCGTCGGACGCCTCGACCGCGAGGAACGGCGCGTTGCGCTGATGCAGGGCGTCGCCGACGATGCTGCCGACCCGGCCGTAGCCGACCAGGATGGTGTGGTCCTGCAGCTCGGTAACCGGGATCGCCTCTGAGGTCGCAACGGTCGGCGATGCCGCTTGCGGCTTCTCCAGCCGCGACGTCAGCCAATCGACGACCGCGAACACCAGCGGATTGAGCATGATCGAGAAGATCGCGCCGGCCAGGATCAGGTCGCGGCCGGCCTTCGGCAGTAGATTGAGCGCAACGCCGAGCTCCGCCAGGATGAAGGAGAATTCGCCGATCTGGGCGAGGCTCGCCGAGATCATCAGGGCGGTCGCCATTGGGTGACGGAACAGCACGACGATCAAGAGCGCGGCGAGCGATTTGCCGACCACGATGACGAACAGCGTCGCGACCAAGGGCCACGGTTCGCGGACCATGCTGAGCGGATCGAACAGCATGCCGACCGAGACGAAGAACAGCACCGCGAAGGCGTCGCGCAGCGGCAGGGTTTCCTGGGCGGCGCGCTGGCTGAGCGGCGATTCCCGCAGCATCATCCCGGCGAAGAAAGCGCCGAGCGCCAGCGAAACGCCGAACAGCTTGGTCGCGCCGAACGCGATGCAGAGCGCGATCGCAAGCACGGCCAGCCGAAACAGCTCGCGCGATCCGGTGTGCGCGATGTAGTGCAGCACCCACGGGATCAGCCGCCGTCCGACCACCAGCATCAAGGCGATGAACACG
The DNA here is from genome assembly GCF_000426785.1 of Bradyrhizobium sp. th-b2. Taxonomy (NCBI): domain Bacteria; kingdom Pseudomonadati; phylum Pseudomonadota; class Alphaproteobacteria; order Hyphomicrobiales; family Nitrobacteraceae; genus Bradyrhizobium; species Bradyrhizobium sp. th-b2. The sequence continues at coordinate 131,071 of NZ_AUGA01000012.1, read as the reverse complement.
GCGATCTTGACCAGCGTCAGCACCAGCACGCCGGTCAGTCCGAGGCCGAACCGGGTGGCGAGCGGATCGGAGACGAGCGCTGCGCCGTCGCCGCCCTGGAAGCTCGCCACCGCCGGGAACAGCACCAGCGCGAGCACCATGGCGAGATCTTCGACGATCAGCCAGCCGACCGCGATCTTGCCGCGTTCAGTATCCATCAGCCGGCGCTCCTGCAGCGCACGCAATAGCACGACGGTGCTGGCCACCGACAATGCCAAGCCGAACACCAGGCCGGCGCCGACAGTCCAGCCCATCAACAGCGCCAGGCCGAGGCCCATCAGAGTGGCGACCGCGATCTGGGCAATCGCGCCGGGTACCGCGATCGCGCGCACCGACAACAGGTCGTTCAGCGAGAAATGCAGGCCGACGCCGAACATCAGGAGGATGATACCGAGCTCCGCGAGCTCGGTCGCCAGCGCCTGATCGGCGACGAAGCCGGGCGTGAAGGGGCCAACGGCGACGCCCGCGAGCAGATAACCGACCAGTGGCGGAACCCGGAAGCGCTGGGCGATGGTTCCGAAGACGAAAGCGAGGCCAAGTCCCGCGACGATGGTCGCGATCAGAGGTGTGTCATGCGGCATTTCGCCTTGTCGCACAGCATGTCCGGTGGTGCACCGCGACCATTTGAGGCGCGGCATTCCGCGCGGAAATTGTGATCTATTGCTCATGACGTGAGCATATGATCTCATGCGAGGATGGATCTGCGGCTTCCCGAGACCGATCTCGTCATCTTCGACTGCGACGGCGTGCTCGTCGACAGCGAGGGGTTGAGCTGCCGCTGCCTCGCCGAGGCGATGGTCCAGGCCGGCATCGCGATGAGTACCGAGCGGGCGCTCGAACTCTTCCTCGGCCGCAGCAGTGCGGCCGTGATCGAATATGCCGAGGCCGCGGGAAGGCCATTGCCTGCGGCCTTCCTGCCTGATCTGGCGGTGCAGGTGCGCGAGACATTCCGATCCCAGCTCAAACCGATCGCAGGCGTCGCAGCGGTGCTCACCGATTTGCGCCTGCCGTCTTGTGTCGCTTCGTCGAGCGAGCTTGAGCGGGTGAAGTTCTCGCTGGAGCTGACGGATCTTGCGGCTAGCTTTGGGCCGCGGCTTTACACTTCCCAGATGGTCAAGCATGGCAAGCCGGCGCCGGATCTGTTTCTGCATGCGGCAAGCGCGATGGGCGCCGAGCCGCGCCGCACCCTTGTGATCGAGGACAGCGTCAGCGGGGTGACGGCGGCGAAGGCGGCGGGCATGAAAGTGTGGGGATTTGTCGGCGGCGCCCACTATCGGTTGGCGGATGGCAGTGCTCTGCTGCGGCAGGCCGGGGCGGATCGAATCTTCGCCGCGATGACGGATTTCTGGATGGAAGGCTGACACACGACTATGGCTGCGCCCGACAACGAAAAGTCTCGCCGCGACGATGCGGCGCGCGCCGGCTGGCTGTATTTCATCGCGGGCCACACCCAGGACGAAATTGCAAAAATGCTGCAGGTGTCGCGCGCCTCGGCGCAGCGCCTGGTGTCGCTGTGCCTGGCGGAGCGGCTGATCACCTTTCGCCTCGAACACCCAATCGCCGCCTGCATGGAGCTGGCGTCCCGGCTGAAGGCGCGGTTCGATCTGGTGCATTGCGACGTGGTGCCATCAGACCCGGCGGCGCCGCTGTCGAATGCAGGAATTGCCGAGCGCAGCGCCAATCTGCTTGAGGTGACGCTGCGCTCGGAGACGCCTGTGATCGTGGCGCTCGGCACCGGTCGCGCGGTGCGCGCCGCGGTTGAGCGGGTCTCGCCGATCGAGCGGCCCGATCACCAGATCGTCTCGCTGGTCGGCAACATCTCCGCCGACGGCTCGGCGAGCTTCTACGACACGGTGGGACGGCTCGCCGATCGCACCGGCGCGCGCCATTACCCGATGCCGCTGCCGTTTTTGATGTCGAGCGAGGATGAGCGCAACCGCATGGTGCGCATCGACCCGATCGCGCGGGTGAGGGCGGTCGCCGCCAAGGCCGATCTCCGGCTGATCGGCATCGGCCAGATGGACCAGAAGGCCCAGGTTCATGTCGACGGCTTCGTCACCCGTGAGGAACTCTTGGAGATGATGCGGCTCGGCGCAATCGGCGAGGTGACCGGTTGGGCCTATGACGCCAAGGGGCGCCTCATCAAGGGCGGCACCAACAAGCGCCTGACCAGCATTCCGCCGCAGATTCCTGCGGAGCAAACCACGATCGCGGCGGCGGTCGGCGCCGCCAAGGTGGCGGCAATCAAGGCCGCGCTGGCGGGCCGGGTGATCAACGGCCTGATCACCGATGAGGCGACCGCGCGCGCGGTGCTGGATCGCTAGGCGCCACGAGTCGGTGCACTCCCTCTCCCGCTTGCGGGGGAGGGTTGGGGTGGGGGTCTATCCTCGGGTCGTATTGTGGAGAGAGCCCCCACCCGGATTGCATCGGAGATGCAATCCGACCTCCCCCGCAAGCGGGAGAGGTGCACATTGGGCGCTGCTCCAGCTCAATCCAATTCCAGTCGGCCGCTCTCTTCGCTTCCGCAAAAACCTCCATTCCAGGCTGTAGTGGAACCCGTAATCGCGTGGGACGGCGCACCCGCACGCTTGACAAAATTTGGCGACAGGATGAACATACGCCCAACACGTGGGCATATGCTCAACGTGACATAAGGGAGGTCACCTTGAAAAACGTCCTTTGCGCCGTTGCGGGCGCGGCTGCTCTTTTGATCTCTGCCCCCTCGATCGCCCAGACCACGCTGACGGTGGCGACCGTCAACAACGGCGACATGATCCGCATGCAGGGGCTCTCCAGCGAATTCACCGCGAAGAACCCCGACATCACTGTCAAATGGGTGACGCTCGAGGAGAACGTGCTGCGCCAGCGCGTGACCACCGACATCGCCACCAAGGGCGGCCAGTTCGACGTGCTGACCATCGGCACCTATGAGGTGCCGATCTGGGCCAAGAAGAACTGGCTGGTGCCGCTCGACAAGCTCGGCGCCGACTATGACGTCGGCGATCTCCTGCCGAAGATCAAGGACGCGGTCTCGGTCGACGGCAAGCTCTACGCCGCGCCGTTCTACGGCGAGAGCTCGATGGTGATGTATCGCACGGACCTGTTCGACAAGGCCGGCCTGAAGATGCCGGAGAGCCCGACCTGGGACTTCGTGGTCGACGCCGCCAAGAAGCTGACCGACAAGTCGGGCGGCGTCTACGGCATCTGCCTGCGCGGCAAGGCCGGCTGGGGCGAGAACATGGCGTTCCTCACCGCGATGGCCAACTCCTTCGGCGCGCGCTGGTTCGACGAGAAGTGGGAGCCGCAGTTCAACTCGCCGGAATGGAAGAAGACGCTGACGACCTATGTCGACCTGATGAAGCAGGCCGGCCCTCCCGGCGCCAGCTCCAACGGCTTCAACGAGAACCTCGCGCTGTTCAACGCCGGCAAATGCGCGATGTGGATCGATGCCACGGTGGCGGCGTCCTTCGTGAGCAATCCGAAGGAGTCCAGGGTCGCCGACAAGGTCGGCTTTGCGCTGGCCCCGAACACCGGGCTCGGCAAGAACGCCAACTGGCTGTGGGCGTGGAGCCTCGCGGTCCCCGCCGGCTCGAAGAAGGTCGAGGCGGCCGAGAAGTTCATCGCCTGGGCAACCGGCAAGGACTACACCAAGCTCGTCGCCGCGAAGGACGGCTGGGCCAACGTGCCGCCTGGCACGCGCGCCTCGCTGTACAAGAACCCCGACTATCTGAAGGTCGCCCCCTTCGCCAAGCTGACGCTGGCCTCGATCGACTCGGCCGATCCGAACAAGCCGACCGTGAAGCCGGTGCCGTATGTCGGCGTGCAGTATGCGGCAATCCCTGAATTCCAGGGCATCGGCACCCAGGTGGGGCAGCAATTCTCGGCGGCGCTCTCCGGCTCGACCACAGTGGATGCGGCGCTCTCGGCTGCGCAGTCCGCGACCGAGCGCGAAATGAAGCGCGCGGGCTACCTCAAGTAAAACACGCCCAGACAAAGCCAGGGCGCAGCACGCGCCTTGGCCGCCCGACCAGCTCAAACCTCCCGGGCTGGGCCACTCGCGACCATCCTGTCCCGCAACGGGATGGTCGCTCCTTTCGACAGAAGGAGGCGGGGATGGCGACCCAGCAGACCCAACTGCTCGCACGGACACTGCTCACGCCCGCGGTGGCGCTGCTGTTCATCTGGATGATCGTGCCGTTGGCACTCACGATCTACTTCGCGACCCTGCACTACAATCTGCTCGATCCCGGCTCCGAACAATTCGTCGGGTTGGAGAATTTTCGCTACTTCCTGACCGATCCAGCCTTCCTCGCCTCGCTGCAGAACACCCTGGTGCTGGTCGGCTCGGTGCTCGCAATCACGATCATCCTTGGCGTGCCGCTGGCGCTGCTGCTCGACCAGCAGGTGGTCGGGCTCTCCATCGTCCGGCTGATGGTGATCGCGCCGTTCTTCGTGATGCCGACGGTCAGCGCGCTGGTCTGGAAGAATCTCCTCATGCATCCGGTGTCGGGCCTGTTCGCCTGGATCGCACATTTGTTCGGCTTGCCTGCGATCGACTGGTTCAATGATGCGCCGCTGTTCTCGGTGATCCTGATCATCTCCTGGCAATGGCTGCCGTTTGCGACCCTGATTCTGCTCACCGCGCTGCAATCGCTCGACGAGGAGCAGAAGGAGGCCGCCGAGATGGACGGCGCGAGCGCGATCTCGACCTTCATCTACATCACGCTGCCGCATCTGGCGCGTCCGATCACGGTGGTGATCCTGATCGAGACCATCTTCCTGCTCACGGTGTTCGCGGAGATTTTCGTCACCACCGGCGGCGGCCCCGGCCTGCAGACCACCAACATCGCCTTCCTGATCTATTCGCAGGCGCTGATCCAGTACGACGTCGGCAGCGCCTCGGCGGGCGGCCTGGTCGCGGTGGTGCTCGCCAATATCGTCGCGTTCTTCCTCGTTCGTATCGTCGGCCGGAATCTGGAGGCGTAACGTCATGGCACGGAAGGTCACGACACGGAACAAGGTGATCTCGACGGCGGCGGCCTGGCTGGTCGGCTTCCTGATCTTCTTCCCGATCCTCTGGATGGTGCTGGCGAGCTTCAAGACCGAGCTGGAGGCCTTCGCGATTCCGCCGTCGTTCCTGTTCTTCCACTGGACCACGGAGAACTATGCGACCGTGCAGGAGCGCAGCGACTATATCCATCACGCGCTCAACTCGATCATCATCGCCGGCGGCTCGACCTTGATCGCGATGCTGATCGCGATCCCGGCAGCGTGGTCGATGGCGTTCTCGCCGACCAAGCGGACCAAGGACGTGCTGCTCTGGATGCTCTCCACCAAGATGATGCCGCCGGTCGGCGTGCTGGTGCCGATTTATCTGATCTTCCGGACCTTCGGCCTGCTCGACACCCGCTCTGGCCTGATCTTCATCCTGTGCCTCGGCAATCTGCCGATCGTGATCTGGATGCTGTTCACCTATTTCAAGGAGATCCCGAAGGATATCCTCGAGGCGGCGCGGATGGACGGCGCCACGATCGGGCGCGAGCTGATCTACGTGCTGACGCCGATGGCGGTGCCGGGGCTGGCCTCGACCTTGCTGCTCAATCTGATCCTGGCGTGGAACGAGGCGTTCTGGACCCTCAATCTGTCGACGCTCGAGGCCGCGCCGCTCACCGTGTTCATCGCATCCTATTCGAGCCCGGAAGGATTGTTCTGGGCGAAACTGTCGGCGGCGTCGACGCTCGCGATCGCGCCCATTCTCGTGCTCGGCTGGTTCAGTCAGCGGCAGCTCGTCCGCGGCCTGACCTTCGGCGCGGTCAAGTAGCAGAAAGGCTTTTGCCATGGGTCAGATTACGCTGCAGGGTGTGCAAAAATCGTTCGGGCCGGTCCACATCATCAAGGGCGCCGACCTCGAGATCGCCGACGGCTCGTTCGTCGTCTTTGTCGGTCCGTCCGGCTGCGGCAAGACCACGCTGCTGCGGCTGATCGCGGGGCTGGAAGACGTCACCGGCGGCGCCATCCTGATCGACGGACGTAACGTGGTCGACGTGCCGCCGGCCAAGCGCGGGCTGTCGATGGTGTTCCAGTCCTACGCGCTCTATCCGCATATGAGCGTGCGCGGCAACATCGCGTTCGGCCTGAAGATGGCCGGCATTGCCAGGGACGAGATCAACCGCAAGGTCGAGGCCGCCGCGGCGACCCTCAACCTTACGCCCTATCTCGACCGCAAGCCGCGCGAACTGTCAGGCGGCCAGCGCCAGCGCGTTGCGATCGGGCGCGCCATCGTGCGCGAGCCGAAGGCGTTCCTGTTCGACGAGCCGCTGTCGAACCTTGATGCTGCGCTGCGCGTGCAGATGCGGCTCGAGGTGACGCGATTGCAAAAGCAGCTCGGCACCACGGCGATCTATGTCACCCACGACCAGGTCGAGGCCATGACCATGGCCGACAAGATCGTGGTGCTGAACGGCGGCAAGATTGAGCAATATGGCTCGCCGCTCGAACTCTACGAGAAGCCGGCCAACCTGTTCGTCGCCGGCTTCATCGGCTCGCCGAAGATGAATTTCGTCACCGGCGAGCCCGCGAAACAGCAGGGCGCTGCGACGATCGGCGTGCGGCCCGAGCATCTGAAGGTCGAGCGCGACGGGCAAGGCGGCTGGCCCGGCACGGTCTCGGTCGCCGAGCATCTCGGCAGCGACACCTTCCTCTACGTCGACGCCGGACCGCAGGGCATGCTGACCACGCGCTATGTCGGCGAGCTTGACCTGCATCCCGGCGATCGCGTGTCGCTGATCCCGGATCCGGCGCGCATCCATCGGTTCGACGACAGCGGAAAATCGATCCACGCGTAACACATGGACGAACCTCCACCGTCGATCTCGCTCTGGCCGGGGCACCATGCCCGCGATGATCGCGGGCCTCAGGCAAAGGAAGAAGAAAATGTATCTCGAGAAATTCAAACTCGGCGGCAAGACCGCCATCATCACCGGCGCCGGTCAAGGCATCGGGCTTGCTTGCGCCGAAGCGCTGGCGGAGGCCGGCGCCAAGGTCATCATCGGCGACCGCGACGCCAAGGTCGCCAATGATGCGCAGGCGGCGCTGAAGGCCAAGGGCTTTGACGCCGATATCGCGCCGATGGACGTGACGGATTCCGGCCGCGTCTCCGCGGTCGCCGACGAGCTGGTCCGCAAATACGGCAAGGTCGATATTCTCGTCAACAATGCCGGCATCGCGCGCAGCGAGGCGCCGGCCGAGACCGTGACTGACGAGCATTGGCTCAACGTCATCGACGTCAATCTGAACGGAACCTTCTGGTGCTGCCGCGCCTTCGGCAACCACATGCTGAAGGCGAAGTCCGGAACCATTGTCAATGTCGGCTCGATGTCCGGCTTCATCGTCAACAAGCCGCAGGAACAATGCTTCTACAATGCCTCCAAGGCCGCGGTGCACCATCTCACCAAATCGCTGGCGGCCGAGTGGGGCGCGCGCGGGGTTCGCGTCAACGCGGTGGCGCCGACCTATATCGAGACCCCGCTGAACGCGTTCGTGAAGAACAGCCCCAGAATGTACGACGCCTGGATCGGCGGAACCCCGATGGCGCGGATGGGGCAGGTCGACGAGATCGCTTCCGTCGTTTTGTTCCTCGCCTCCGACGCCGCGAGCCTGATGACCGGAAGCATCGTTCTTGTCGATGGCGGCTACACTTGCTGGTAGGGTTGCGCCGAACGATCAGGCTCAACAAAAGATAGAGCGGTCATGCGGCAAGCCTATATCGGGGTGGACGTCGGGAGCACCAGCGCCCGGGCGGGGGTATTCGACGAGGCCGGGAAGCTATTGGGGTCGGCCCGGCATCCGATCCGGGTCTGGCATGAACCCAGCGATATCGTCGAGCAGTCGTCCGACGATATCTGGGCGGCCTGCGTCGCCTCCGTCCGCAACGCGATGCGCGAGGCTGCGGTTTCCGCCGAGCAGGTCAAGGGTATCGGCTTCGATGCCACCTGCTCGCTGGTCGTGCTCGACAAGGCCGGACGACCACTCACCGTCAGTCCGTCCGGCGATCCCGCGCGCAACGTCGTGGTGTGGATGGACCACCGCGCGATGGACGAGACCGAATTCGTCAATGCGACCGGTGACCGCGTACTGCGCTATGTCGGCGGCGCCATCTCGCCGGAGATGGAGATCCCAAAGATCCTCTGGCTGAAGCGGCATCTGCCAGCGACCTTCGAAGCCGCCGGCCACTTCTTCGATCTCGCCGACTACCTCTCGTTCCGTGCCACCGGCTCGCAGGCGCGCTCGACCTGCACCGTCACCTGCAAATGGACCTATGTCGCCGGTGAAGGCGGCTGGAGCGAATCGTTCCTCAAGCGGGTCGGGCTCGAGGCGCTCGCAGCCGACCGCTTTGCTCGGATCGGCGCCGAGATCGTCCCGCCCGGTTCGCCGCTCGGCCGCGGGTTGTCGGAGGATGCCGCGCGCGAACTCGGCCTGCTGCCGGGAACCGCGGTCGGCGCCTCGCTGATCGACGCGCATGCCGGCGGCGTCGGCGCGATCGGTGGCCGCGATGGCTCCGGCGCCGAGGTCGATGTCGGCAAGCGGCTCGCCTACATCATGGGAACGTCGGCCTGCATCATGGCGACGACGGTCGATCCCTGCTTCGTGCCGGGTGTCTGGGGGCCGTATTTCTCAGGGATGGTGCCGGGCTTCTGGCTGAACGAGGGCGGTCAATCTGCGGCGGGGGCCGCGATCGATCACCTGCTTAAATCGCATCCGGCGCATGCCGAGGTTTTGGCCGCTGCGAAGCACGACGGCGTCGATGTCATCGAGTACCTCGAGAAGCGCATCCTGGCGCGTGCGGGCGACGCCGGCACGGCGGCGCTGCTCGCGCGCAATGTTCACGTCCTGCCGGAATTCCTCGGCAACCGGTCGCCCTATGCCGATCCGGGTTCGCGCGCCGTGATCGCGGGGCTCGATCTCGACACCGACGTGTCGGCGCTGGAGCGGCTGTTCATCGCCGGCCTGTGCGGGCTTGCCTATGGCCTTGCCGACGTCATCGACGCGCTGCAGGCCCACGGCGTCAGTGGCAAGACCATCGTGATCGGCGGCGGCGCCAGCCGCAGCCCGCTGGTGCGCCAGATCATGGCCGACACCACCGGCTACACGGTGGCGTTGCCGCAGACTCAGGAACCCGTGCTGCTGGGCGCTGCGATGCTGGGCGCGGTCGCCAGCGGCGCGCATAATTCGATCAACGCCGCGATGGCCGGCATGTCGGCGCTCGGGCGATTGAGTGAGCCGACCAGGCCCGAGTTGGCCGAGTTCCACCGCAAGAAGCGCGGCGTGCACAAGATGCTGCGGGAGCTTGATCGCGACAGCCGCGAGGCGATGAAGCGGGCGCCCGGCGAGGCGCCCAGTTAAGGTGTTTGCACCATGCTGCTGTGTTGCGGAGATGCGCTGATCGATTTCCTGCCGTCACGGACGGCGGATGGACGCGAGGCCCTGACGCCCGCGGTCGGCGGCTCCTGTCTCAATATCGCGATCGGCAGCGCCCGGCTCGACGTTCCCACCGGCTTCGTCGGCGGCATCTCGACCGATACGTTCGGCCGGATGATCGCCGATCACGCCGCGGCCTCGGGCGTCGATCTCGGCCGCGCGACGCGCAGCGATCACCAGGCAACGCTGGCCTTTGCGCGCGTGACCGGCACCGAGACGCAATACGCTTTCTATGACGCGGATACCGCGTCGCGGAACTGGACTTACCGGCGCGACGCGATCGCGCTTGATGGCGTCACCTGCCTTCACACCGGCTCGACGACGCTGGTGCATGACAAGGGCGCGGCCGAGACGCTGGCCTTCATCGAGGATATCAGGCCGAACGTGACGATCTCGCTCGATCCGAACTGCCGGCCGAACCTGGTCAAGGACAAGGACGCCTATCGCACGCGCATGCTGGCGTTCTGCGACAAGGCCGACATCGTAAAAATGTCCGATGTCGACTTCGCCTATCTGTTCGGCGACGAGGCCTATGCCGAGAGGGCGGAGGCGCTGCTGTCGGCCGGCGCATCGCTCGTCGTCATCACGCGCGGCAACAATGGCGCCAGCGCCTGGCATCGCCAGGCTGGGTCGATCGAGGTCGAGTCGCCTGTGGTGAAGGTCGTGGATACGATCGGCGCCGGCGACAGTTTTCAGGCGGCGCTGCTGGCCGCGCTGCATCGGCTGAACCGGATCGCGCGACAGCAGCTGCGCGAGATCAACGCGGCGGAGCTCACGCGCGCGCTGTCGTTCGCCTGCAAATGCGCCGCCTTCACCTGCACGCGCGCGGGCGCCGATCCGCCGCGGAGCCGGGAATTGCCTGCGGACTATTGGTAGGCCATGCGCGATTGGCCGCGTGGCATGCCGCCATGCGCCGGAGGTGATGGACTTGCCGCGTGCTGCGCGGCACGATGCGGCCGTCGACCACGTCTGATGCGAGCGCCTGGTTCCGATGAGCGATGATCTCTGTCTGCAGCCTGCCGTTGAGCTTCGTGGGCGCATCGCCCGCAAGGAGGTCTCTCCAGTCGAGCTCACGGCGGCCGTGCTTGCCCGCGCCGAGCGGCTGCAGGGCGACCTGAACTGCTTCATCACGCTGTGCGCCGACGAGGCGATGGCGCAGGCGAAGGTCGCGGAACGCGAGCTCATGGCGGGCGAGCCGCTCGGCCTGCTGCACGGCATTCCCTTCACCGTGAAAGACATCGTCAGCACCAAGGGCGTGCGCACGACCTTCGGTGCGGTGCCGTACCGGGACAATGTGCCCGATCATGACGCCGTGGCGGTGGCCCGGCTCCGTGCGCAGGGCGGAATATTGATCGGCAAGACCACGACGCCCGAATTCGGCAGCAAGTGCCTGACCGACTCGCCGCTGTTCGGCCGCACCCGCAATGCGTGGAGCGCCGAGCGCTCGAGCGGCGGCTCCAGCGGCGGCGCGGCGGTGGCGGTCGCAAGCGGCATCGCGCCGCTGGCGGTTGCGACCGACGGCGGCGGCTCGACCCGGATTCCGGCGGCCTGCAACGGCGTGGTCGGGATCAAGCAGAGCAACGGCGTGATCCCGCACAGTCAGGTGCAGGACGCCTTCGGCAACCAGACCTATGTCACGCCGACCACCCGTACCGTGGCCGACACCGCGCTGATGATGCAGGCGATGGCGGGCGAAGACCCGTCCGATCCGTGGTCGATCGGCGTGCCGGTGCCCGACTATCTCGACCTCGCGACGCCGCGCGGCGATCTCCGGGGCAAGCGGGTGCTGTTCTGCCTGTCGCCGCCGGGCCGCCCGGTGACATCAGATGTCGCCGCCGACTTCAAGGCGAGCCTCGACCGCCTGGCCAGCCTCGGTGCGGAACTCGAGGAATTTTCCGGCGACGGCTTCGACATCGAGCCGATCTGGCGCGCCATCAATCACACCGTCTGGCGTACCCGTTTCGAAAAGCTCGCCGCCGATCACCCCAATGACCTCAGCCCGACCTTCCTGAAACAGCTCGCGCTCGCCGCTGAGGTCAGCGGCGTCGAGTACCAGCAGGCGATGTTCGACCGCACCGCGCTGTTCCGCCGCGTGCAGTCGCTGCTCGTGCGCGGCGATTATCTGGCGATGCCGACGCTGACCCGAACGGCGCTGCCGATCGATCAGGACCTGTTCGGCACCATCGACATCGACGGCCAGAGCTTCGACAGCGTGCGGCCGCACTGGTTTCCCTGGACCATGCTGTTCAACATGACCGGGCACCCCGCGGTCAGCATCCCCTCCGGCTTCGGCCGCGATGGCCTGCCGATCGGCCTGCATCTGGTCGGCCGCTTCCGGGCCGATGCGGAACTGCTGCGCGTCGCGGCGCTGTTCGAACAGGCGAGCGACCTGCTCGGCCGCTGGCCGGCCATCGCCTCATGAACGGCGCGGCGAGGGGCTTGCATTCGCTCGCGAACATGTTGAAACCTGCGGCCTGTTCCTTGCACCCCGGGCGCGCATGAGCGTTTTCTTCCTGCGGCGGATCCTGACCCTAGTGGCGACGCTGCTCGCGGCGTCGCTGATCATTTTCCTGGTGCTCGACGCGCTGCCCGGCAATGCCGCCCAGATGCTGATGGGCGCCGACGCCTCGCCCGACGCGGTGCGCGCGCTCACCGTCAAGCTCGGGCTCAACCAGCCGATCACGGTTCGCTATCTGCTCTGGCTCAAGGGCATGGCGGTCGGCGATCTCGGCAACAGCTATGTCTATGGCACGCCGGTGGCTTCCCTGATCGCGGAACGGCTGGTGCTGACCATCCCGCTTGCGATTATGTCGATGTCGATCACGGTGGTGCTGGCGCTCGCCGCCGGCATCTACACCGCGGCCAACCACAACAAGCTCGGCGATGTCGGCGTGATGTCGCTGACCCAAATCGGCATCGCGCTGCCGAATTTCTGGTTCGCGATCCTCTTGATCCTGCTGTTCTCGGTGAAGCTGCAATTGCTCTCAGCCGGCGGATTTGCCGGCTGGGACGACGGCATCTGGCCGGGCGTCAAGTCGCTGCTGCTGCCCGCGATCTCGCTCGCCGTGGTGCAAGCCGCGATCCTCGCCCGCGTCACACGCTCGGCGGTGCTGGAGGTGCTGCGCGAGGATTTCGTCCGCACCGCGCGCGCCAAGGGGCTCGGCAAGCGCGAGGTGCTGTGGCGCCACGTGCTGCGCAACGCCATGATCCCGGTGATGACGGTGATGGGGCTGCAATTCGCCAATCTCTTGGCCGGCACCATCGTGATCGAGAACGTGTTCTATCTGCCCGGCCTGGGACGGCTGATCTTCCAGTCGATCGCCAACCGCGACCTGATCGTGGTGCGCAACTGCGTGATGCTGCTGGCGGCGATGGTCGTCATCGTCAATTTCGTGGTCGATATGCTCTATGCCTTCATCGACCCGCGCATCAAGGTTGCCAACCTGTGAGCGCGCCGCTGACCGCTTCCGCCGGTACGCCGGCCGTTTCCGCGGGCGCGAGGCCGGCGACCGGATTCTGGCGCCGCGCATTGCATCATCGCAGCTTTGTGCTCGGCACGGTGTTGAGCCTGCTCGTGCTCGGCGCGGCGCTGCTGTCGCTGGTCTGGACGCCGTGGTCCGCCTATGACATCGACGTCGCCTCGAAACTGCGGCCGCCGTCGGCGGCGCACTGGCTCGGCACTGATGTGTTCGGCCGCGACATCGTCTCGCTGCTGCTGGTCGGAGCGCGCTCCACCATCATGGTCGGCGTCATTGCGGTCGGCATCGGCCTGAGCTTTGGCGTCTGCCTCGGCCTAATCGCCGCGGCGCGCAAGGGCTGGACCGAGGAGCTCATCATGCGGATGAGCGACTTCACCTTCGCTTTCCCTGCGGTGCTGTCGGCGATCATGTTGGCCTCCGTCGCAGGTCCGGGCATGGTGACGTCGATCACCGCGATCGGCATCTTCCAGATTCCGACCTTCGTCCGCGTCACCCGCGGTTCGGCCAATGCGATCTGGGCCCGCGAATTCGTGCTGGCCGCGCGCGCCGCGGGCAAGGGCTCGTTCCGCATCACGATCGAGCACGTGCTGCCGAACATCCTGTCGATCCTGATCGTGCAGGCGACGATCCAGTTCGCGCTCGCGATCCTAGCCGAGGCGGCGCTGTCCTATCTCGGGCTCGGCACCCAGCCGCCGCAGCCGTCCTGGGGCCGCATGCTCAACGATGCGCAGACGCTGCTGTTCCAGTCGCCGATGCTGGCGGTCTATCCGGGCATGGCGATCGCGATCGCGGTGCTCGGCCTCAATCTGCTCGGCGACGGCTTGCGCGATCTGCTCGATCCCCGTCTGGCGCGGGAGCGTTGAGCATGAATGACGCGCCGCTGATCGAGGTGAAGGACCTTGGCGTCCGGCTCAACACCAGCCGCGGTCCGGCGCAGGCGGTGCGCGGCGTCTGCTTTGCGCTTCGCCGCGGCGAGACACTGGGGCTGGTCGGCGAATCCGGTTGCGGCAAGTCGGTGACGGCGCTGGCGCTGATGGGCCTGTTGCCCGACAGCGCCGTGATCAGCGGCAGCATCCGGCTCGACGGTTCGGAGCTCATTGGTTTGCCGGATGCGGCCTATTGCAAGCTGCGCGGCAACCGCATCAGCATGATCTTCCAGGAGCCGATGACCGCGCTCAATCCGATGCACACGATCGGGCATCAGGTCGCCGAGCCATTGCGGCGTCACACCGGAATCTCGGCGGCTGCAGCGCGCGGCGAAGCGATCGCCTTGCTCGACCGCGTCGGGCTGCCCGATGCGGCAAAGCGCGTCGATGCCTATCCGCACCAGTTCTCCGGCGGCCAGCGCCAGCGCATCACAATCGCGATGGCGCTGGCCTGCCAGCCCGATGTGCTGATCGCAGATGAGCCGACCACCGCGCTCGACGTCACCATCCAGGGCCAGATCCTCGATTTGATCGCCGATCTCGTCGCGGAGCGCGGCATGTCGATGATCCTGATCTCGCACGATCTCGGCGTGATCGCCGAGAATGTCGAGCGCATGATGGTGATGTATGGCGGCACCGTCGTCGAAAGCGGCGAAACCAGCGCCGTATTCACGCGGATGGGCCATCCCTACACCCAGGGCCTGTTCCGCGCCCGCCCGCGGCTCGGTGCGCGCAAGGGGACGCGGCTGAAGACCATTGCCGGCACCGTGCCTGAATTGGCGGACTTGCCGGCCGGATGCGCCTTCGCCGATCGTTGCACGATCGCCGAGGAGCGCTGCCGCGCGGCGCTGCCGGCTGTGGTGGATGTTGGCGCGGCGCATGGCGTGCGCTGCATCAGGACCGATGTCTCGATGGCCGCCGGGGGCGTTGGCGCATGACGGTGCTGGAACAGGCATCACCCGCGCTTGCGACGCCGCTGCTCGAGGTGACGGATCTCGCGCAACGTTACACCCTGCCGCGTGAAAGCCTGTTCAAGCCGGCGGCGCAGGTGCGCGCGCTCAACGGCGTCACGGCGCAGGTCATGCCGGGCAGGAGCCTCGGCGTCGTTGGCGAGTCCGGTTCGGGCAAATCGACCTTTGCGCGGCTGGTGATGGCGCTGGAGCGGCCAACATCGGGCTCGGTGTTGCTGATGGGCCGTGATCTCAACCAGATGCCGCCGGATGAGCTGCGCCGCGCCCGCCGCGATTTCCAGATGGTGTTCCAGGATCCCTATGGCTCGCTCGATCCGCGACAGACCGTTGCGCGGATCGTTGCCGAGCCGTTGACCGCGCTCGGGCGCATCGATCGCGCTGGCTTGCGCGAGCGCGTCGCCGCGGTGCTGCGGCAGGTCGGGCTGCGCGATGCCGACATGGACAAGTTCCCGCACGAGTTCTCCGGCGGCCAGCGCCAGCGCATCGCGATCGCGCGCGCGCTGATCACCCAGCCGAAGCTGATCGTGGCCGATGAGCCGGTCTCCGCGCTCGACGTCTCCGTGCAGGCGCAGGTGCTCAATCTGATGCAAGACCTGCAGGACGAATTCGGTCTCAGCTACATCCTGATCAGCCACGACCTCGCGGTGGTCGATCTGCTCTGCGACGAGATCGCGGTGATGTATCAGGGGAGGATCGTCGAGCAGGGGCGGTCCGCCGATTTGTTCGCCCACAGCGCCCATCCCTATACGCGTGCGCTGCTCGATGCGGTTCCGCGCGCCCGGGCCGGTGGTATCAGGCGCCGCCGCGGCGCGCAGGCGATCGGCTCACAGGCATCGGCTGCGACCGGGTGCTCCTACGCGCCGCGCTGTCCCATGGCGGACCAGCATTGTCGCGAGACCGCGCCTGCGCTACGCACGGTGGGAGAGGCCCACCTGGCTGCCTGCCATCACGCCGAAGCCGTGATTTCACTGCCGCCTGTGGTCGCGGAGGCCGGTTAGTCCTTTGTGCGGGTTAGCCTAGGCTGATGGAAGAGCACGTTCGGGGAGCAGACCAATGTTGAGGAAATTGTGCGTCATCGCGGCGGCCGCCGCGCTCACCGCCGCGCCGCTGCCGAGCCTCGCGCAAGGCAAGAAGGACAGCGTCGTGATGGGCATGACGCTGGAGCCGCCGGGGCTCGATCCGACCAACGCGGCCGCCGCGGCAATCGCTGAAGTTACGCTCTACAACATCTATGAGACGCTGACCAAGATCAACGAGGACGGCTCGGTGTCGCCACTGCTCGCGGAGAGCTGGCAGGCGTCGCCCGATCTTAAGACCTACACCTTCAAGCTGCGCAAGGGCGTCAAATTCCACAATGGCGAGCCGTTCGATTCCGCGGCGGTGAAGTTCACCTACGAGCGCGCCGCGGCGCCGACCTCGACCAATAAGGACAGGAGCCTGTACCAGGCCTTCACGTCGGTGACGGCACCTGATGCGGAGACGATCGTGGTCGCGCTGAAATACTCCGAGCCGAACCTGCCGTTCCTGCTCGGCCAGGCGTCGGGCTCGATCGTCGAGCCGAAGAGCGCGCCGACCGATGCGACGCAACCGGTCGGCACCGGGCCCTACACACTCGGCAGCTGGACCAAGGGCTCGTCGATCACGCTGGTGAAATGGCCGGAGTATCGCAACGCCGCCGCCATCAAGCTCGCCAAGGTGACGATCCGCTTCATCGGCGATCCCGCTGCCCAGGTCGCGGCGCTGCTGTCGGGCGATGTCGACGCGTTTCCGCGGGTTGCGGCGGCGCGCAGCCTGGCGCAGTTCAAGGCCGATCCGCGCTTCAACGTCCTGATCGGCGGTAGCAGGGCAAAAACCATCGTCGGCATCAACGAGCGCAAGAAGCCGTTCGACGACGTCCGTGTCCGCCGCGCCATCCTGGCCGCGATCGACCGCAAGGCGATGATCGACGGCGCGGTCGATGGTTTCGGAACGCCGATCGGCAGCTTCTATGTGCCGGGATCGCTCGGCTATGTCGATACCACCGGCATCAATCCCTACGATCCGGAGATGGCCAAGAAGCTGCTGGCCGAGGCCGGCGTCAAGACGCCGCTCGAGCTCAGCCTGAAACTGCCGCCGCCGTCTTACGCGCGGCAGGGCGGCGAGATCCTGGCGGCGCAGCTCGCCAAGGTCGGCATTGTCGCCAAGATCGAGAACGTGGAATGGGCGCAGTGGCTGTCGCAGGTCTTCACCGGTCCGCACAATTACGACCTCACCATCGTCGCGCATGTCGAGCCGTTCGATCTCGTGAAGCTGACCGAGCCCGACTACTATCTCGGCTACAAGTCCGAGGCGTTCAACGCGCTCTACCAGCAGATCATGGCGACGCCGGCGGAGGCCGACCGCGCCAAACTGCTCGGCGACGCGCAGCGCATGCTGGCGACCGACGCGGTGGCCGGCTTCCTGTTCCAGCCGCAATTCATCTCGATCGCCAGCAAGAAGCTGAAGGGCGTGTGGAAGGAAGTGCCGCAATTCGAGAACGATTTCTCGACCTGGTCCTGGGAGTAATCTCACCGGCTGAGGTCAACGACCTCGGCCGGGCGCCAGGACTTGCGCGGTGCCGTCGCTTGACGCGCAGTCTCATTTTGCGTGCTGCGGCTGCGAAGGCGAATTCGTCCAGCCAACCCTGAAGGCGCCGGAAGTTACCGATATCACTTGGATTGATGCCGACGCGCGATCGCTGCGGTTCGGCAGCGCGAACCTATGCTGTTGCTGCTTCGCATTGAGCGCATCGATTGTCTTTATGAACGACAGCGCTAACATGAAACCCGTCCATCGATACCTGTCGTTGTTTTTTCATCATCTATTGCAGCGCAACCAGGCCATCAGCGGTGCGCGCTCGTGACGGCGGCCAGGCCTCGAAGGGGAAGTAGCAAACTCCATCCCTGATAGTGCAACCAAGAAATAACGGGGGAAATCATGACTGTGAAAGGGCTGGCGGCATTCGCCGCAGCGGTCGGCGTTGGCGTGTTGTCCACCGCCGCCATCGGACAGGAAGTCAAGCAGGAGAAGCAGTCGGTCCTGGGGAACGCCAATGTCCCCCCGGTGACCCAGGAGCAGCTTAATGCTGCCGACAAGAACGCAAAAGACTTCCTGCTCACCAACGGCAATTACGCCCAGACGCGCTTCTATCCGGGCAAGCAGATCAGCCGCGACAATGTGAAGAACCTGCACGTCGCCTGGATTTTCCAGACCGACGTCAAGGAGTCGCTTGAGACATCGCCGATCGTCGTCGACGGCGTGATGTATGTCACGACGTCGTTCAGCCATGTCTATGCGCTCGACGCCAAGACCGGCCAGCAGCTCTGGCACTATGCCCACAAGATGGGCCCGATCACCGTCTATTGCTGCGGCCCCAACAATCGCGGCGTCCAGGTGCTCGGCGACCGGGTCTATCTGGCGACGCTCGATTCCAAGCTGATGGCGCTGAATGCCAAGACCGGCGAGGTGGTCTGGACCACCAACATCGCCGATCCCGAGCTCGGCTACAGCGAGACGATGGCGCCGACCGTGGTGAAGGACAAGGTGCTGATCGGCACCAATGGCGGCGAGTACGGCATCCGTGGTTTCGTGCGCGCCTATGACGCCAAGACCGGCAAGCAGCTCTGGAATTTCAACACCATTCCCGAAAACTCCGTCGGTGTCTGGGCGACCAAGGACGCCACCGGCCGCGACATGCATCGCAATATCCAGGCCGAGAAGGACATGCTCGCCAAGATCGGCGATCCCTATGCCAAGCTCGGCGGCGGCGTGTGGCAGAACCCATCGGTCGATCTCGCGACCAATCGGATCTACTTCGTCGTCGGAAATCCGTCACCCGACCTCGACGGCTCGAACCGGCCCGGCGACAACCTCTACACCAACTCGCTGGTCTCGCTCGATCTCGACACCGGCAAGTATGTCTGCCACTTCCAGTACATCGCCCATGACGTCTGGGATCTCGACGCGGTCAGCCCGACGGTGCTGGTCAACGTCAAGGACAAGGACGGCAAGACCATTCCCGGCGTCATCCATGCCGGCAAGACCGGGCACATCTATGTGCACGATCGCAAGGACTGCAGCCTGATCCGCTTCTCCGAGGCGATGGTGCCGCAAGAGAACATGTGGGTGCTGCCGACCAAGGAAGGCGCGCGCATGCTGCCCGGCGCCAATGGCGGCGTTGAATGGTCGCCGATCGCGACCGACCCGGGGCAGGAGCTGGCCTACGCCATCAACCTGCACCAGCCGATGACCTACCACGTCGAGAGCTCGGCCTATCCGAACGGCAAGCTGTGGCTGGGCGGCGCCTTCAAGGTGATCCCGAGCGAGAAGCAGTCGGGCAACATCACGGCGGTGAACTACAACACCGGCAAGATCAAGTGGCAGGTCAAGACGCCCGAGCCGATGATCGGCGGCATCCTCGCCACCGCCGGCGGCCTGGTGTTCACCGGCGAAGGCAACGGCAAGTTCGCGGCCTACAATTCCTCCAACGGCAAGGAGCTGTGGAGCTTCCGTGCCGGCGCCGGCGTCAATGCGCCACCGTCGAGCTACATGATCGGCGGCAAGCAATATATCGTGGTCGGTGCGGGCGGTAACACCCAGATCGATTACAAGCGGGGCAACAACATCATCGCCTTCACGCTCAACTGAGCCGGGCGTGATGCATAATCACGTTCGCAAACATTGACGGCGAGGCGGGACCAGTTCGGTCCCGCTTCTGTTTCTTCGGATGAGCAGATGTTCGGCAGATTGATGATTTGTAGCGCCGCGCTGTTGCTGATGGCGGCCGAGGTGCGCGCGGAGACGATCGCGGAGAAGGTGCAGGTGTGCGCCGGCTGCCATGGCGAGAACGGCAAACCCATAGACAAGACCATTCCGACGATCTGGGGCCAGCAGGCCGGCTATCTCTATATCCAGCTCCGCGATTTCAAGCGCGGCGACCGCAAGAGCGAGATCATGCAGCCGATCGCGACGCAGTTCGAGCGCGACGACATGCTGGCGATCGCGGAATACTTCTCGCAGAAGCCATGGCCCGATCTCGGCCAGCCCAGTGCGCCCAAGGACGTCGCGGAGAAGGCGGTCAGCGCCAGCCGCTCGGTCGGCTGCCCGGCCTGCCATCTCGACCGCTTCCAGGGCGACGGCACGGTGCCGCGGCTTGCCGGCATGGGACGGGACTACCTTGCGAAAACCATCGCCGATTTCCGCACCCGCGCGCGCGGCAACAATCCCGGCATGTCCGACCTGATGCTGGCAACGTCACCCGACGACCTCGCCGCGCTGGTGGAGTATCTGGCGGGGCTGTGAGTGGGCGCGGGCGAGGGGGCGCGTCGCCTTCGCGATTGCTAGCGCGGCGTCAGCTCCTCGCGCAGCGCCGACAGGATGGTGAGGTCGGCGGCGTGCTTGCCGGCCTTGTCGGCCAACGCAGCATCGGCGCCATGGGCGAGCAGCGCCTTGGCAATCGCGGGATGATTGCCTTCGGCGGCGATCATCAGCGCGGTGCGTCCGCGCGCATCGCGATCGTCGACCCTGGCACCCGCATCGAGCAGATACGAAACAATTTCGAGCGCCTGCGCCTCCGGCACGGTCTCGTCGGGTCCGGCGGCCCACATCAAGAGCGTGAGATCGTTGGCGTAGCGCGCGTTGACGTCGATACCGAGCGCGAGCAGCTGCTTGACGATGCCGAGCTGGCCGCCGGCCGCCGCATACACCACCGGCGGCTTGCCGGTGTCGTCAGCCTTGCGGCCGTCGGCGCCGTGTGCGAGCAGCATACGCACCACCATGTCCCTGCCGGCATAGGCGGCGGCCGCGACCGGTGATGCGCCGCTGCGGCCGGTGAGATTGACGTCGGCGCCGCGGTCGATCAGGCGCTGCACGATCGCGGCATGGCCGCGCTCGGCGGCAAAATACAGCGCGGTCGATCCCGCGAGGTTGCGTGCATCGACCGGCGCGCCGCGCGCCAGTAGCAGGTCGACCATGTCGAGATGGCCGGAGCGGGCAGCGTGGCTCAGCGGCCGTGCGCCCAGCCGGTCCCGCGCATCGACCGAGGCGCCGTGATCGAGCAGCTCAGTGGCGAGATTGATGCAGTCGGCACTGGCGGCCGCAAACAAGGTCAGCGAGATCTCGACCGCGCTGAGCTGGGCCTTGTCGGTGTCGTATTTGCGGATCAGCTCGCGGCACCGCGCCGGATCGGCCGCCGCGAGGCTGCTCTGGATGCTGCCGGCAACAAGCAGCGCGGCGAGGGCGATGCGGCGATACAATACGTGTCCTCCGTATGGCCTGCTGACAGCATCGCCATTCGGATTGAGCGTCGCATGATCCTTCGTTGCTGCCAAGCCGCGCAGCGATCGAGAGCCGCGCAGCGCCGTTGTGCCGCGCGGCATTGTCCTGCCGCTCTAGCCGGTCTGTCCGGTACTCGCATTCGCAACGGCGCGCGCGACGTTGGCGATCACCTCGTTGCACTTGTCCATGGGAGCACTTGCCCCGGTCAGGTAGACCGTCACCACGATCGGCTTGCGGCCGGGCGGCCAGAACACGCCGATATCGTTATAGGTACCTCGCTCGCCAGTGCCGCTCTTGTCGCCAACCCGCCAGTCGCGCGGCACGCCGGCGCGCAGCCGGGCGTCGCCGGTCTTGTTGGCGACCATCCAGGCGATGAGCCTCTGGCGCGAGGTGGCCTGCAGGACATCGCCGATCACAACGCGCTGCAGATTCTTCAGCATCGCCACGGGGCTCGTGGTGTCGCGCGGATCGCCTGATACTCCCTCGTTCAGCGCCAGCTCCCAGCGGTCGAGCCGGCTCACATTGTCGCCGATGGTGCGGAAGAAGCTGGTCAAGCCGGCGGGCCCGCCGATCTCGCGGAGGATCATGTTGCCCGCGGTGTTGTCGCTCCGCGTGATGGCAGCCTCGCAGATCTCGGCAAGCGTCATGCCCGACGCGACATGCTCCTTGGTGACCGGCGAATTGGCCAAGATATCCTTGGCCTCGATTTGCACGCGCTGATCGAGGCTGGACTCGCCGCGGTCGACCCGGTGCAGCACCGCGGCCGAGGCCAGCGCCTTGAAGGTGCTGCACATCGGGAACCGCTCGTCGCCGCGCTGGCTCGCGCGCAATCCTGTCTCCATGTCGAGCGCGGCGACGCCGAGCCGGCCGCTGGTCGCCAGCTCGACGCGTGCAAATTCCTGCTGCAGCCGCAGCCCTGGCCCGCTTGGTCCCGCCGCTGCACTCCGTCCTGCCGCGGCGCTCTGTTCTGCCGCGGCGCTTGGCCGCGGCAGGGTGCAGGACATCGCAAGGCCCAGCGCGCGCAATCCAAATGTCCGTCTCGTCAGCATGTCGATTCTCGTTCTCCGTTGGCGGCGCGAAACTGCCGAACGGCGCGACGATCGACAAACAATCATTTATACAGCCAGGCATGAGAAAAACTTGGTCATGACGCCGTGCGCCGGCATCTCCCGTTGAACGCATTGCGCGCCTTCGAGGCGTCCGCGCGGCTGTTGAGCTTCACCCGGGCGGGGATGGAGCTGCGCGTGACGCAGACCGCGATCAGGCACCAGGTCAAGCAGCTCGAGGAGCTGCTCGGCGCCAGCCTGTTCCGCCGCCTGCCGCGTGGGCTCGTGCTCACCGACGAAGGGCTGGCGCTGCTGCCGGTGTTGAGCGATGCGCTCGACCGGATTGGAGCTGCGATCGACCGTATCGAGGCCAAGGGCACGCGCGAGGTCGTCACCGTCGGCTGCGTCACCACCTTTGCGACCGGATGGCTGCTGCAGCGGGTCGACCGCTTCAAGCGCGCGCATCCCTATATCGACCTGCGCCTGCTCACCAACAACAACCGCGTCGACATCGCGGGCGACGGGCTCGATCTTGCGCTGCGTTTCGGCGACGGCTCGTGGCACGGCACCGAGGCGATCCATCTGTTGTCCGCGCCGCTGTCGCCGGTGTGCTGCCCCGATGCGGCGAGCCGGCTGCGCAAGCCGTCCGACCTCGCGCAGGAGTTTTTGCTGCGCTCCTACCGCGCCGAGGAATGGCCGCTGTGGTTTGCGGTGGCCGGCGCGCCGTGCCCAAAAATCCAGGGGCCGATCTTCGACAGTTCGGTTGCGATGGCCGAGGCCGCGGCGCGCGGCGTCGGCGTCGGGCTGGTACCGATCGCGATGTTTGGCAACGAGCTGGCGTCCGGCCGGCTGCTGCGGCCGTTCGCGGCAGAGGTCCCGGCGGGCTCCTACTGGCTGACCTGGCTGAAGTCGCGGGAGGTGACGCCGGGCATGCGCGCCTTCCGCGACTGGCTGCTCGACACGCTGCGGGCGGATGCGAGTGCGGCGGAGGAGGGGACGGATGCGTCCGCTTCACGGCCGAAGGCAAAAACGAAGGCCAAACCAAAGGCCAAACCAAAGGCCAAGACGAACGCCGCGAAGAAGCGGAGACGTTAATCGTCAAGCTTGCTTTTTATCCCGTCATCCTGAGGAGCTGCGGAGCGGCGTCTCGAAGGATGCACGGCCCGGCTGATGGCCGTCGATCCTTCGAGACGCACGCAAGAGCGCGCTCCTCAGGATGACGGTCGGGGAGCAGTGTGCGCTGCAGAGCAATCCCCGCTACGCCAGATGGCACGCCACGGAGTGGCCGTTGCTGCCCTCCAGCAGCTGCGGCGCGGTCTGCCGGCAGCGCTCTTCGGCGATCGGGCAGCGGGTGTGGAAGTGGCAGCCTTTCGGCGGATTCATCGGGCTCGGCACATCGCCCTTGAGCCGGATGCGCAACTTTTTTGCCTTGGGATCCGGCACCGGCACCGCCGAGAGCAGCGCCTTGGTGTAGGGGTGTTGCGGGTTGCGGTAGAGATCGCTGGCCTTGGCGAGCTCGACGATGCGGCCGAGATACATCACCGCGACACGGTCCGAGATGTGCTCCACGACCGAGAGATCGTGCGCGACGAACAGATAGGTGAGGTTCAACTCGGCCTGCAGATCCTCGAGCAGGTTGATCACCTGCGCCTGGATCGAGACGTCGAGCGCCGAGACCGGCTCGTCGCACACGATCAGCTTCGGCTCCAGGGTCAGCGCGCGGGCGATCGCGATGCGCTGGCGCTGGCCGCCGGAGAATTCATGCGGATAGCGCCGCATGTGGTCGGCTTTCAGCCCGACCTTGACCAGCAGCCTAGCGACGCGGTCCTCGCGCTCGCTGGCCGAGCTCACGAGGTTATGGATGATCAAGGGCTCGGCGAGGATCGTGCCGACCGTCATGCGCGGATTGAGCGAGGCGAACGGGTCCTGGAACACCAGCTGCATGTTGCGCCGCATGGCGCGCAGATCGCCGCCGCCGAGCCCCATCACGCTCTTTCCGTCGAACACGACCTCGCCCGAGGTCGGCTCGATCAGGCGCAGCACGCAGCGGCCGGTGGTCGACTTGCCGCAGCCGGATTCGCCGACCAGCCCCAGCGTCTCGCCGCGGTTGATCGAAAACGACACGCCGTCGACCGCATAGACCTGGCCGACCTCGCGCGACAACAGGCCGCCGAGCACCGGAAAATGCTTCTTCAGATTGCTGACGCGTAGCAGCGGTTCGCTCATGACGCGTCTCCGAGGTGGCAGGCCATGCGATGGCCGGGCGCGATCTCGCGCAGGCGCGGCTCCTGCTCGGTGCAGATGCTCATGGCGTGTTTGCAGCGGGGCGCAAAACGGCAGCCGGGCGGCGGATTGATCAGGATCGGCACCGAGCCGCCGATCGCCTCCAGCCGGGTCTTGTGCTCGGCGTCGAGATCGATGCGCGGGATCGAGCGGATCAGGCCCTGGGTGTAGGGATGGCGCGGATCGGCGAACAATTCGTCGACCCCCGCTTCCTCCACCACCTTGCCGGCATACATCACGACGACACGCTGCGCGGTCTCCGCCACCACGCCCATTGCGTGCGTGATCAGCATCACCGCCATGCCGAGGCGTTCCTTCATGTCCTGCAGCAGGTCGAGGATCTGCGCCTGGATGGTGACGTCGAGCGCGGTGGTCGGCTCATCCGCGATCACGAGCTTGGGCCGGCAGGCCAGCGCCATCGCGATCATCACGCGCTGGCGCATGCCGCCGGAGAACTGATGCGGATAGTGATGCACGCGGCCTTCGGCGTTGGGGATCTGCACCAGCTTCAGCATCTCGATGGTGCGTTCCAGCGCCTGCTTCCTGGTCACCGCCTCGTGGCGGCGCAGGCTCTCGGAGATCTGCTCGCCGATGGTCAGCACCGGGTTCAGCGAAGTCATCGGCTCCTGGAAGATGAAGCCGATCTCCTTGGCCCTGATGTCGTCGAGCTCGTGGCTGGTCAGCGGCACGAGGTCGCGGCCCTCGAAGATGATCTCGCCTGCGACGATCTTGCCCGGCGGCATCGCGATCAGCTTGAGGATCGACATCGCGGTGACGGTCTTGCCGCAGCCGGACTCGCCGACCACGCACAGCGTCTCGCCGCGGTTGATGCTGATGTCGACGCCGTCGACCGCCTGCAGGATGCCGTCGTCGGTGGTGAAATGGGTTTTCAGGCCCTTGATCTCGAGCAGCGCCATCAGATCACCTTGCGCGCGTCGAGCGCGTCGCGCAGCCCGTCGCCGATGAAGTTGATGGCGACCACCGCGATGAAGATCGCGCCGCCCGGAAACAGCGCCCAATGCGGGCCGATGTCGAGAAAGTCCTTGGCGTCATAGAGAATGCGGCCCCAGGTCGGGGTGTCAGGCGGGAAGCCGAGGCCGAGGAATGACAGCGTCGATTCCGCGATGATCGCGGCGGCGACGTCGATCGTGCCGGCGATGATCACGGGTCCGAGCGCATTGGGCAGGATGTGGCGCACCACCTGCCGCACCGGGCTCGCGCCGAGCGCGCGCGCCGCCTCGACGAATTCCTTCTCGCGCAGCGACAGGAACTGGGCGCGCACCAGGCGCGCGACCGGCATCCAGCGCAGGCCGCCGATCACCAGCACGATCAGGATGAAGATGCCGCCCTCCGGGCCGAACACCGCCCTCAGGCCGTCGCGGAACAGATAGATCAGCAGCAGCAGCAGCGGCAGTTGCGGCAGCGACAGGAACAGGTCGGTGAGCCACATCAGCCCGTAGCCGAGCGCACCGCGCGACATCCCGGCGAGCGCGCCGATCAGCGTGCCGACGAACACCGAGACCAGCATTGCGGCAAGGCCGACCGCGAGCGAGATGCGTCCGCCATAGATCATGCGGGCGAGCAGGTCCTGGCCGAGATCGTCGGTGCCGAACGGATGCGCCAGCGAGGGGCCCTGCAGGCCTGCCACGACGTCGACGTCGTTGATGGCGACGCGCCAGATGAATGGCCCGATCACGACGGCCAGGATCAGCACCGACAGCAGCACGGCGCTGACCACGGCCGGCTTGTGCCGGCGATAGCGGCGCCAGGTCTCGCGCCAGGGCGAATAGCCGCGCCGCTCAGCGGAAGGAGATGCGAGGGTCAAGCCAGCCATAGAGCACATCTGCGATCAGGTTGAACAGCACAACGAGGCACGCGAACACGAAGGTGACGGCCATGATGACCGGCGTGTCGTTGGCGAGGATGGAGGAAATCAGGAGCGAGCCGATGCCGGGAATCCGGAAGATCTGCTCGGTGACGATGGCACCGCCGAACACGGCAGGCATTTGCAGCGCAATCAGCGTGACGACCGGGATCATCGCGTTGCGCATCACATGCTTGACGATCACCTTGGCCTGCCCGAGGCCCTTGGCGCGGGCGGTGGTGACATAGTCGAGCCGGATGACGTCGAGCATCGCCGAGCGCACGAAGCGGGTCATCGACGCCGCCTGGAACAGGCCGAGCACCATCACCGGCATGATGGCCTGCCGGATCATCTCCAGCGCCCATTTGATCCCGCTGCCCGGCACGTCGGTGTAGACGAAGGGCAGCCAGTCCAGTTTCACCGAAAACACCAGGATGAACAGGATGCCGGTGAAGAAGGTCGGCAGCGAGAAGCCGATGAAGGCGAAGGTGTTGGCGATCTGGTCGAACAGCGAATAGGGCCGGGTGGCTGCATAGACACCGACCGGGATCGCAATCAGGAGCGCGAGCAGCTGGGCGGAGCCGATGATATAGAGTGTCGCCGGCAGCCGCTGCAGGATCAGCGTGTCGACATTCATCCGGCTGACGAAGGAAAAGCCCCAGTCGCCCTGCGCCATCGCCGCCAGCCAATGCAGGTAGCGGAGATAGATCGGGTCATCGAGGCCGAACTTGGCCCGAAGCGCGGCCTGCACTTCGGGCGGCACATTTGGATTGGTCGCGAGCTCGGAGAACGGGTCGCCGGGCGCGAGTGCGAGCACGACGAACAGCACCAGCGAGATTCCGAGCAGGCTCGGAATCGCGATCAGCAGGCGACGAAGGATATACTGACTCATGAGGGAGCAATCCGTTCGACTGACGTCGTCAGGCGTCCCTGTACCAATCCTGCAAATTATCCAGGTCGTTGGCCCAGCCGCTGATGACGGGGCGCAGCGTATTCGACGCGGCGCCGACCTTGATGCGGTGCATGACGGGAATCACCACATTGTCCTGCCACATCAGGTCATTGCACTTAATGTAAAGGTCGGCGCGCTTCAGCGGATCGATCTCGTTCTCGGCGGCATCGACCGCGGCATCGAAGTCCTTGTTGGCCCAGCGCGGGAAGTTGCCGCCCTGCCACTTGTTCTCCTTGGTCGCGATGTTGCGCGAATGATAGCGGCGCATGTGCAGCGCCGGATCGGGCTGGGTCATCGGAATCTGGAACATCTCGATGTCGGCGAAGAATTTTGCGTAAGTGTCGGGATTGGCGACGTCGGAGGAGAAGAACACCGAGGCCACCACCGATTTCAGCTCGACGTCGATGCCGGCCTTCTGGCAGGCCTGCTTGACGATCGCCTGGGTCTTCTGGCGTGGTCCGTTGATCGAGGTCTGGTACAGCAGTTTCAGCTTCTTGCCGTCCTTCTCGCGGATGCCGTCACTGCCGACCTTCCAGCCGGCTTCGTCGAGCAGCGCGGCTGCCTTCTCGATCGAGAATTCCCATTTGGTATTCTTGGAGACGAACTCCTCGGGGCCATTGAGGTAACTGGCTGTGGTGCGGCCGGCGCGGCCGTATATCGCCTTCTTGACGGAGTCGCGGTCGACCAGCAGCGCCAACGCCTGGCGCGCGCGGGGATCGGACAGGATCGGATGCTTGGTCTTCATCGACGACCGTTCACCGTCGACCTCGGTGTTCGGATCGGTGAAGTTGATGGCGATGAACTCGATGTCGCCGCCGGGCGCGTAGACGGTCTTGCCCTTGCCGCCCTTCTCGAGACGCAGCAGCACCTCGTCCTCGACCTGCATGTTCCAGGCATAGTCATATTCGCCGGTCTGGATGATGGCGCGCGCCGCCGAGACGGCATCGCCGCCGCCCTTCAGTTCGAACGTGTCGAAATAGGGCCGGTTCGCCATATGGTAGTCGGGGTTGATCTCGCCGCGGATCTGGTCGCCCGGCTTGAACTCGACGAATTTATAGGGGCCGGTGCCGACCGGTTTCAGATTGTTCGGCGCCTCGCGGGATTTGCTGCCCTTGTACTCCGCGAACAGATGCTTCGGGATGATGCAGCCATAGGCGCCGACAAAAGCGTTCGCCCAGAACGGGGTCGGCTTCTTGAACACGACGCGAATGGTAAGGTCGTCGATCTTCTCGACCGAGCTGACATCGCCATAGGAGCCGACGCTCACGGCCGCCGTCGCCGGATCGCTGCAATATTCAAAGTTGAACACGGCGTCATCTGCCGTGAACGGCTTGCCGTCGTGCCATTTGACGCCGGGCTTGAGTTTCCAGACCACCGACTTGGCGTCGGCGGCAAGCCCGCCGTTCTGGATCGACGGGATCTCCGCGGCAAGGATCGGATTGAGCTTGCCTTCGGTATCCCAGCTCGCGAGCGGCTCGTAGAAGATGCGCGAGCCGTCCTGGTCCTTGGTGCCGGTCGCGAAATGCGGGTTGAGCAGGGTCGGGCCCTGCCACCACAGCAGTTTCAGCGGACCGCCGCCGCCGCGCTTGGTCGGCTTGTACGGGCTGGGGCTCTGCGCCATCGCAACGCCGCCGAGGCTGAGGACCTGGTTCGCCATCGGAGCGGTGAGGCCGACGGCAATCATTCGCTTGACGAAGGCGCGGCGATCCATCCGCCCGTCCCTTACGTCGTCGATCATGCCACGCAGATTCTTGTCGAACATAGTCCCCTCGGTCCGGCTCACGTGTGATTGCGGCGGGCCGGGGAACCGGCCGCCGTCTTGGCGGCAGGATGGCACACCGAATGGCCGCCAAGGTCAACGGCTCCCGGGTCCCGGCGCATAGGTCTTTTGGCTATCGCTTGTGCAGAACCTCGCGCGGCCGCACATCGGTTCGGCATTTCGGTGCCAAAGCCCGTCTCTGCGCGCCTCGCCGTGCGGAAAATTTGTTCGTTATCCTTTGTTCCGAGATGCCTTTTTGTCACGCAGGCGCGTTTTCGAGCGAAGTGGATACCGGTTCGCGTCAAGAAAACGCGCCAAAACAAAAATCCAGAGCGTTTTCGAGTGAAGTGGATGCCGGTTCGCGTGAAGAAAACGCGTCAAAACAAAAATCCGGAGTTCGTTCCCGATCCAATCGGAACGGCGCTCTGGCCGGGCCCCGAGGAGCCCGGCCCGCAAATGTGGCGTCAGGCGACCGACATATCCAACGGCGGTGCAACATTCGCCGGCAGCGGACTGATATAAGGAGTTCGGGTGGTCCGCTTCTTCAGATCAGCCTTGGCGGCTTCGATCAGCTCCGGCTCCAGCAGCGCCTTGACGCCGAGGCCGGCCATCGCCTTGGCCGCCTGCACCATCGCCTTGTGTGCGGCCGGCGTCTTGCCCTGCGCCACAACCTGCCAGGTGTGGAACGGCGTGCCGATTGCAACCGTCGGTGCATGGACCTGCACGGTCGGCACCACCCAGCTGACGTCGCCGACATCGGTCGAGCCGATCAGCGGATTGCGCTTGGCGTCGATCGGCACCAGGAAATCGGCGAGCGGCCGGTCGGTCGGCTCCATGCCGATCGCGTAATATACCGAGGCGATGTCCTTGTCGGTCAGGGTCGCGCGGATCTTGCCGGCGAAATCCTTGTCGGCATCGTCGAAATGCGGCGGGCCGAGATCCTCCATGATCCGGTGCAGCGTCTGCTCCAGCGGCGCGTTGGGCAGGATGTTGGAGACCGCGGAGATGATCTTCATCTCGACCTTGGTCTCGGTCATCAGCGCCGCGCCCTGCGCGATCTTGTGCACGCGTTCGACCAGCTCGTTCATGCCGGGCAGGTCACGGGCGCGGATCGAGTAGCGCACGCGGGCATGGGCCTGCACCACATTCGGCGCGATGCCGCCGGTGTCGAGCAGCGCGTAATGCACGCGCGCGTCACTCGGCATGTGCTCGCGCATGTAGTTGACGCCGACATTCATCAATTCAACTGCGTCGAGCGCGCTGCGGCCGAGATGCGGCGAGGCCGCCGCATGCGAGGTCCGGCCGGTGAAGCTGAAATCGGCTCTTGTGTTGGCGAGCGACGGCGTCACCGCCACCTCCCAGAAACTGTGCGGATGCCAGGTGATGGCGATGTCGGCATCCTCAAAGGCGCCACAGCGCACCATGAAGGCCTTTGCCGCGCCGCCTTCCTCGGCCGGACAGCCGTAATAGCGCACCCGGCCCGGCACCTTGTTGGCGGCGAGCCAGTCCTTCACCGCGGTCGCGGCCAGCAAAGCGGAAGAGCCGAGCAGATTGTGACCGCAGCCATGGCCGTGGCCGCCGCTCTCAACTGGACGAGGTTCAGCGACGCCCGCCTCCTGGCTGAGGCCGGGCAGGGCGTCATATTCGCCGAGGAAGGCGATCACAGGCCCGCCTTCACCCCATTCGCCCATCACCGCGGTCGGGATGTCGGCAAGATTCTCGGTGATGCGAAAGCCCTGATGACGCAGTTCGGCCAGATGTTCGGCGGAGGAGCGTGCCTCGGTGTAGCAGACCTCGGGCATCGCCCAGACCCGGTCGCTCAATTCGATGAATCGCGGCGTGATCGTGTCGACGCCGCGCCAAACATCACTACGGTTGTCCATTTGCTTCGGTCCCTTAACTCGCAAGGCAATCTGAAGCGCAAAAGGCTAGCAGCTTGCCGCGACGCCGCCTAGCGCGCGCCGGCAGGGCAGGTGTTCCGCAGCGTCACGACTTGGTGTGCGCAGACGCATTTTGATGTCGTGGGAGCGGCACACGATTCCAGCAATCCGCTGCAACCTTTCGCAAGCGAATGTCTGCCTTGAGCGATCAGCCTGCCTTCATCTATGATATGCCTCGCAAGGACGTGGTCCGACGATGAACGATTCCATTCCGGCTCTGTTGCCGAGACATTCGGGCCACCAGTTCGTGCTCTATGCCGATTCCTGCTCGGGGGTCGCAGGCGCGCTGCATGAACGCACCTTTGCCTCGGTGAATGATGTGGTTCGCCG
Organism: Bradyrhizobium sp. th-b2; assembly: GCF_000426785.1. Taxonomy (NCBI): domain Bacteria; kingdom Pseudomonadati; phylum Pseudomonadota; class Alphaproteobacteria; order Hyphomicrobiales; family Nitrobacteraceae; genus Bradyrhizobium; species Bradyrhizobium sp. th-b2. The sequence goes on along the minus strand of NZ_AUGA01000012.1, from coordinate 99,711 downwards.
GCTGCATCCGCGGCCCGAATTCATCCTCTTTCCCGGCGACGAGATCATCGGCCTCACGGCGGACGCCGGCGCGCTGCGCGCACAATGGCGGCATTGGCTCGACACCGAGATGAGCTGGCTCGACCGGCGTGAGGTGCCGATGTGGCACACCACCGGCAACCACACCACCTATGACGCGATGAGCGAGGCGGTGTTTCGCGAGGTGCTGAAGCTGCCGCACAACGGCCCGTCCGGTCAGGAGGGCCTGTCCTACTGGGTTCGCCGCGACGATCTTCTGATGGTGTTCGTCCACACGCTGTGGAGCGGGCTCGGTGGCGAGGGGCATGTCGAGACCGACTGGCTCGAGGCGGTCCTCGCCCAGCACGGGGATGCCAGGCACAAGCTGGTGCTGGGCCATCATCCGGTATTCCCCATCAATGGTTACAGCGGCGCCTATCAGCGCGAGATCGGCCATGAATACAGCGCGCGCTTCTGGGATATCCTGGTGCGCGCCGATGTGACCGCCTATCTGTGCAGCCACATCCTCGCCTTCGACGTTCAGGTGCATCGCGGCGTGCTGCAGCTCTGCACGGCGGGGGCGGGCACCGCGCACCGGATGCCCGAAGGCGTCGAGTATCTGCATTGCGTGCAGGCTGCGCTCGATCAGAGCGGCCTTCGCTATCAGGTGCTGGACACCGAAGGCGTCGTGCGTGAGCGGCTCGCATGGCCGCTGCCGTCATTCGATCAGGCGTCGTGGTCGCCACTGCCGCGCGGGGCGAGCCCTGCGCCGTTATCCGGAGCCGCGCCGCCCGCGACGGCCATCGCCCTGAAATTGTCGGGCCGCACCGCCGCGGCCGCCGCCGCGCCACAAACGCTGCTCTGCACGCCCGCACCCGGGATGATCGCGCCGCTCTGGCTCGGATTGCGCGGGCCGAAACAGACGCTGACCTTGATCCTGGGACGAGAGCAGGTGCGCAGTCCTCATTACTGGATCGGTCCCGAACTCGGCGCGGACGCCGATTTCGCGCTCGATGTTGCCTTCTACCCCGATATGGGACCGGGCGGCGTGCTGTGGCGACGCAGCGGCGACACGCGCTGGACGTCGTGCACGGCGATATCGGCGACGGGGCTCGAGCGCTTTTCCTGGCCCGCGGTCTGGAGCGTCGGCTGCGGCGAGGGCGGGCCGGACGACCGGCGATATGCCGGGCCGCGGCTCGAGATTGCTGCTTCCGTCATCGCATTGTCGTGAGTGGACGCCGCGAAGGCTTCAGCGTGCGCTGACTGACAATGGTAGCGGCTTAGCCAGGCTCTCTCGGCTTCGTCCGCTCTGCGCTTCTCAATTCACGATCAATCAGCGTGCAGACCCGGCGCTGCGCCAGCAGGTCGAGCCGCGCGCGCGTGGTGCCTCGCTTGGTCTTGCCGTTGATGTCGAACGACCAACTCCAGGTGTCAGGTTCGATGTTGATGAGCGTGTATTCAATGTCCCGATGACGATAGATCAGCTTCTTCATGCCGTTTCTTTTTGTGAGCTGAGCCTGCATAGCCAGATCGCGAAGGCGTCTGTATCCGGACGACTACTTACGCAATTGGTCTAAGCGTCCGCATCACGGAATTTTCCGCAATCACTGAGTTGGGGTCGTTGTCCAGTGGCTGCGTGAAAAATATTTCGGTTTATCGGAATGGAAACTTGGTGTATGGTCTGCCCGTCTCACCCGATCGAGGGGCGCTGCGCATCGTCACGGGTGTTGCGGTGAGATGCGGTGAGATGCGGTGGACGCGGAGCGTGCGAGAGACGAAAGCACGTCAAGCGGACGGTGAAGTCGTGCAGGCCTGACGCCCTAGTGGCAGGTGTCCTCTCGCAAAGCGCGCGAGCGCTTTTGCGAAGGCGGTGACAAACAAGCCCAGTCTCGCCGGGGAGAGCACGTATAAGCCGTAAGCCATCGCGCAGGGAAAGCCGGGTTGTTTCCGGTTACACCTGTGGTCCTACCCCCGAGCTTTCTACCATTGCTCGGGGCCCATGGGTGCGATCGGCACTCGGCTTTCCCTGCGCCCTCTGCTTGAGGAGAGGGCGGAACGAGATGCAAAGCTCGGACAAATCATGTCGCGAGAATGCGGATGTGTGACTCAAAAGTGGCGCAACAAATTCAGTGTCGTCCCGGCCTAGTGCGCAATTGCGCACGGGGGCCGGGACCCATAACCACCGAAGATGACTGTTGCGCGACGCTGGGGCCACAGCTTTCCTCACCAACCCAATCCTGTGGTTATGGGTCCCGGCCTTCGCCGGGACGACGGGTGGAGAGATCTCTGCTCAACGTGATCACAAACGTAATCCCACCCTTCACAAATTGATCACCCCGCGCCGCGCGGCATGGGCGACGGCGTCGGTGCGGCCGGTCGCGTCGAGCTTGTCGAGCAGGGAGCCGACATGAAACTTGGCGGTGTGGACCGAAATTCCGAGCCGCTGCGCGATCATCTTGTTGGATGCGCCTTCGGCCAGCAGCGCCAGCACGTCGAGTTCGCGCGGCGTCAGCTCGAAGTCGCCGGCGCCTGCGGCCTCGCGATTGCGGGCGACGATCGCAGCCGTTGCCTGCTCGCCGGGCGCGGCCAACCGCAGGCCGGCAACGCTGCCGAGCAGCGTCGCCAGCCGGTCGGCCAGCACGGGATCGTCGATCTCGAGCGCGATGACGATGTCGGAGGCCGGCTCACTGCTCACGTCTCGGGCCTCTCGCCGACCGTGACCTTGACGTTCAGCGGCTCGCCGCCGCGGTGCACGGTGAGCTCAACCACGGTGCCCACGCTTTGCGGTCCGAGACCGCGCGACAGCGCCCGCACGCCCGACAGTTTCTCACCGTTTACTGCAACGATCACATCGCCCTGGCGGATGCCGGCGGCGGCCGAGGGCCCGACCTTGTCGACATTCATCACCATCGCGCCGAGGCCCTCGTCGAGACGGACCGGCTGCAGCCCGACGCCGAGATATCCGCGCGCGATGCGGCCGCTTTTCTCCAGCTGCGTCGCGACCCGCTCGATGGTCGCGGCCGGTATCGTCAGCACGCGGCGCGGGCCGAGCACGGCCATGCCGAACGGCTCGCCCGCGGCATTCAGTGCAAGTCCGCCCTGCTGGCTGTACCGCAGCCGGACGTCGAGCTCGATCCGCGCGTCGATCTCGCCGCCGCGCAGGCTGCGCCAGGGCGCGCCTGATAATGAGACCATGCCGAGCCGCGCGGACGGCGCGCCGCGGTCGGCGGCGACGATCACCGCGAGCGATCCCAGCGCGGGGATCTCTGTGGAGAGCTTGATCGGCGCGACATCGCCGCCGACGCGCAGCAGCGCGACGTCGGTGGTGTGGTCGCGCCCAGTGACGGTTGCCGGCCTGCGGCTGCCGTCGGCGAACTGGATTTCGACCTCACCCTCGTCAGCAAGGGCTTCGTCGGCGGTGACGACAAGGCCTGCCTTCCAGACAAAGCCGGATGCGCGCGCGCGATGCGAATGCACGGAGACGACCGCGGGCGCAGCGCGCGCAATGGTCTCCGAAAGGGCTGACGACAGCGAGGCGAGGGTGGTCGGTTCGGTCATGGGAAACTCCGTTGGCTTCCCTCAATCTGGGATTTCGCGGCCGGCCGCGATACTGGCCGGATGGGCAGGGCCCGGCCACATCGTTCGGAACCGCCGCTCAGCTCAGCCGCTGCAGGGTCGCCTTCGGGGTCTCGCCGAACTTGGCGCGGTAGGCGCTCGCCATCCGGCTCAGATGGGTAAAGCCGAGGTCGAATGCAATATCGACGATGCGTTCGCCCGGCCGCGCCGTCTTGAGCCGGGCGTTGAGATGGGCGAGGCGGATGTCGAGCAGCATCTCGGACACGGTGGTGCCGAAGTGGCGGCGGAAGCCGAGTTGCAGCGCGCGGATGCCGGTGCCGGCGATCTCCGCGAGCTCGGCGAGGTCAAGCGGTTCGGTCGCGCACGTCTCCAGATAGGCCCGCACGCGCTTCAACGCCGCCGGCTGGGCCTCGGTGCGGCCGTTGAAGACATCGATCGCAGAACTCAGGCTGTGCCGCTGCTCGTTGAGCAGGACATTGAGAAACGACTCGCGCCAATCGGCGGCCGCGATCGCGGACAAGGTTTTGCGCGGCCCGAGCTGCTCGGCGAGCGTGACGAGTTGCTCGATCCTGGCCGAGAGCATCTGCCCAAGCGGCCCGGTCAATTCGACGGCGGGATCGAACTCGACCGGCCGGACCGCGACGCCGCCAAGCGCCGCGGCGCGATGCTCGACCTGCTTGCGGTCGAGCAGCACGATGAGCTGGGCGCAGTCGCCGCGCCAGGTCATCTCGGTCGGAATGGTCGGCGACAACAGAGAGGCGCAGCGTTGCGGCCCCGTGGTGAGCTCGCGCGCGGCGGTGCGGATCGAGGCCGAGCCCGACAGCGGCATCTGCAACAGGAAGAAGCGGTCGAGGCAGCCGGGATTGATCGCGACCGATCCGCCATAGGCGACATAGTTGACCGAAAACCCGTCGAAGCCTGCGCAATTATGGTGTGCGGAGAAATCGCGCTCGGAGTGATCGACCGGCGTCAGCTCGTGCGGGCAGAAGATGCGGCCGATCGCTTCGGCCGCATCGTCGACGCGCGCCGTTGCGACGCGCGCGAAGTCAGTGAGCCTCGTCCTTGTCGAACTTGCCCGTGCCGAAACCTCGTTGCCCGTCGCTGTCACGCCGGCCGTCCGGAGTTGTTTGAGGTCTAAAACATCATGCAGCCTAGTGCATCCGCCGGCAAAGGGGAACGACGTTTCGTCGCGCAATCTGCCCGATCGGCGCGCAGGCCGATGCGGCGGCATTGGGCAGGCGTCCTGCTCAGGGTTCCCGCATTGCAGCATGATCGTGTCGGGTCGAGATTCGTTTATCGGCTAGACAGCCCTTCCGGCTGGCGACAGGCTCCGTGTCCGCAAGACGCATCAAAACTGGAGAGGCTGACATGGGCACGCTCGAGAAAGGCATTACCCGAACCGGCACCGGCTACGGCGGCAAGACCTGGAATATTTTGGGCCAGGTCTACTATCCGAAGGCGGTCACCGACTCGACCTTCGCGTTCGAGACCAACAGCGATCCCGGCCAGTTCGTGCCGGTGCACGTCCACCCGACCCAGGACGAGTTCATCCTGGTGCAGGAGGGCGTGCTCGACCTCAAGCTCGACGGCGTCTGGGTGCAGGCCAAGGCCGGCGACCTCGTGCGCATGCCGCGCGGCATTCCGCACGGCTATTTCAACAAGTCCGACAAGCCGGCGCGGGCGCTGTTCTGGGTGTCGCCGATGCAAAAGCTCGAGGCGCTGTTCGACAAGCTGCACAATCTGCAGGATCCCGCCGAAGCGGTGCGCATCTCCGCCCAGCACGAGGTGGACTTTCTGCCGCCGGAAGCCAACGACTAGGACGACGACCGAACAGACATACGCGCGCAAGGCGGCAATCGCCGGAGCTGGCTCCGGCGATGACGGAGAGACGTGCGCCTTGAGGAAATTGGACCTGTTTATTCAATTCGGAGCGGTTTCATGGTCAAGCAGAAGCATGTGTGCGTGATCGGCGCCGGCATTTCCGGGCTCGCTGCGGGAAAGGCCTTTGCAGGCCGCGGCCACAAGGTGACCATCATCGAGCGCAGCGGCGATCTCGGCGGGGTCTGGGAGCCGGCGCGGTCCTATCCCGACGTGCAGACCCAAAGCCCGAAGGATCTCTATCGTTACACCGACAAGGCGATGCCGGAGGCCTATCCGGAATGGCCGAAGGGCCCGCAGGTCCATGCATACTTGCGTGACTATGCGCGCAGCCATGGGCTCGACGGCGCGATGCGGTTCGACACCAGCGTCGAGACCATGAAGCGCCGCGCCGACGGCAGACCGGGCTGGACGCTCGAACTGCGCTCGACCGACGGCGCCACCGGCCAAGAGGATTTCGACTTCGTTGCGGTCTGCACCGGGCAGTTCAACGAGCCGCAGACGCTGCCGCTTCCCGGCGAGGACGGCTTCAAGGCGCAGGGCGGCCAGATCCTGCATTCGTCGCAATACAGCGATCCGGCGCTGGCCAAGGGACGCAAGGTCGTCGTGCTCGGCGGCTCGAAATCGGCGACCGACATCGCCGTGAATGCGGTCAATTCCGGCGCCAGCGAGGTCACGATCGTGTTTCGCGAGCCGGTCTGGCGGATCCCCTATTTCGTCGGCGGCCTCGTCAACTTCAAGCGCATCCTCTACATCCGCGCGCAGGAGCAGATGTTCGCGAGCTGGGGCATCGGCCCGATGGCGCGCCTCGCGCATGCCGTTGCAAAGCCGTTGGTCTGGGCGAACTGGCGCGGGCTCGAGAGCATGCTGAAGATGCAGCTCAAACTCAAGCAATGCGACATGGTGCCGAAGGAGCGGATCGAGGACGGCGTCAACTGCTCGGTGCCAATCGCCACCCCCGATTTCTATCCGATGGTCGCCGACGGCCGGATCAAGGCGGTGCGCGGCACTTTCGATCATTATGACGGCAAGACCATCGTGATGAGCGGCGGCCAGCGTGTCGCTGCCGATATCGCGGTGCTCGCGATCGGCTACAAGCTCGGTGTGCCGTTCCTTCCCGAGGAGTATCAGAGGAAGCTGGTCGAGCCTGATGGGCAGTACCGGCTCTATCGGCTGATTGCCAATCCCGATCTACCCGACATGGGATTTGTCGGCTTCAATTCGAGCTTCTGCACCGTGCTGTGCGCCGATCTCGCCGCGAACTGGCTGGTACGCTATGCCGACGGCCAGCTCGCGCAGCAGCCGAGCGCGGCCGAGATGCACGACAACATCGCGATGATGCTGAACTTCAAGCGCGTCGAGCGGCCGGCGGCGGGCGTCTATGGCGGGCTCTGCGTCGCGCCCTACCACTTCAAGCATTTCGACGAGCTGTTGGCTGACATCGGCACCAAGGCGTCGCGCCGCAACCCGCTCGTCGAAAAATTCACGCCGCCGGACGCGGACGCCTATGCGCGGTTCCTGGCGACCGCGCCGGAGTACAAGGCGGTCGCGTAGTGCCGATGTGGTTCAGTCGCGGCCCGCGTCGAGGAAGGCTTGCGCGAGGCGCTCGGGGTTGGAGAAGCACAGCTCGTGGCTGCCGGGCACCTGGACCAGGCGGAACAGCCCGAGCTTCTCCGACAGCCGCGGGTGCCACGGCAGGCTATGAGGCATCGCCGTATCCTCGGTGCAGTTGACGTAGGATTTCGCGATTGGCATCTCGGCCGGATTGGTCTTCAGCGCGATCTTGTCCTGGAAGGTCTTCAGGGGATGCGGGTTGAGCTTGTCATAGGCGCGTTGCGCCGTTTCGAGGTCGGCGTCGTTGATGAAGGCTTCGCGCCAGATCGGGAACGGCAGCACCACCGATCCGTCGCCGCGCTCGGCGTAAATGGCATCGAACAGGCCGCGATAGTGCGACGGCACCATGTCGTTGAGGCATTCGCCATTGTTGGGCACGAAGGCGTTCCAGTAGACCAGCCGGCGGATGCGATCCCCCGCGGCGTCGGCAACGCCGGTGATGACCATGCCGCCATAGCTGTGGCCGACCAGCACGATGTCCTTCAGGTCATGCTCGGCGAGGTAGTCCACGATCGACTGGATCGCCTCGGGGAGGCCGCTATCCTTCCTGTCGCCGGAGCGGTTACCCCTGATGGTCGGGGTGTGGACGACATGGCCGTCCCTGCGGATCGCAGCCGCAACCGGCTCAAACTCGGCGCCGGTATGCCAGGCGCCATGGACGAGAACATAGGTCGACATGTTGTACCTCCCTGCGTGGTTTGGTTAGATCGATTGCGGCGTCCGGGACGGCCCGGGATACGCGCCGAGTTCAAGCAGTTCCTGATGGATATTGACCCGGGCCTACGGATCGCGCTTGGCTGTAACCGAACCGGATTGGGCTCGGAGTGAACTGATGCAGCAAATCGCCGCCGCGGATCGCTCGCGCAGGCTGAGCTGGAATACCGCGGACACCAGGCCGGGCGAGCAGTTCGCCTATTATCGCGAGGCAATCTGCCAGGCCTTCATGAACCTGACGCCGGAACCTCCGGCGACGCCGGGCTTCCTTGCCCGCGTCGAGACCGTTGCGCTCGGCGACGGCGCGGTCAACCGGGTCAGCTTCCCCGAGCATGTCGTGCGGCGCTCGGCGGCCGACATCGCGGCGTCGAGCCGGCGCTGCTACTACCTCAATCTCAAGCTCGCCGGCCGCTGCCGGATCCAGCAGGCCGGGCGCGAGATCAGCCTGTCGCCGGGCCAGGTCGGAATCTTCGACAGCGGCCAGCGGTTCTCGCTGCTGCACGACCGCGGCCCCGCGCTGCAGGTCGCCTCGTTCTGAGTGCCGGCCGAGGCGCTGGACGAACGGCTGCCGTCGGCGCCGGAGGTTGCACCGGCGCGGGTCTCCGACGATCCGTTCGTCGGCCACCTGATCGCCGAGACCGCGCAGGTCCTCAACACCTCGGCGCTCCGCGCATCGGATGCGGACAACGCGCGGCTGTTCGGCGTGCTGCTCGATCTGGTCGCGCTCAGCCTGTCGCGCAGCGGCCGCGCCGGGGTTGCCGAGACCGCCGGTCTTGCCGATGCGACCTGGCTTGCGCTGCGCCGCGCCGTGGACCGCAGGCTGCGCGAGCCCGGGCTCGGCGTTGCCGCCATTGCGGCCGGGATCGGCATCAGCGAACGTTATGTCCACAAGCTGTTCGAGCGCGCCGGCACCACGTTCGCCAGCTATCTGATGGACCGCCGCCTCGACGGCGCCGCGCGCGACCTGAAGGAGCCCGCGATCGCCGGACGCGCGATCGGCGACATCGCGTTCGACTGGGGTTTCTCCGATCTGTCGCATTTCACCCGTCGCTTCAGGCATCGCTTCGGCTGCACGCCGCGCGACTGGCGCCGGAACTGACGCAGGGTTCGGAAGTCACGATGCCACAATCTTTCACCTATCAGGTCAGCCCGATGCGGGTCGTGTTCGGGATCGGCACGGTCGCCGCGCTGGCAGACGAACTCGGACGGCTCGGCATCAGCAGCGCGCTGGTGCTGGCGAGCCGGCGGCAGCAGGCCGAGCTCGGCGATCTCGCCGCATTGACCGGCGGCCGCGTGGCTGGCGTGTTCGATGGCGCTGTCGTGCACACTCCGGTCGCGGTGACCGACCAGGCGATGCAGGTGGTGCGCGATTTGAAGCCCGACGGCGTCGTCGCGATCGGCGCGGGTGCTGCGACCGGCTTGAGCAAGGCGATTGCGCTGCGCACCGATCTGCCGCAACTGATCCTGCCGACCAGCTATGCCGGCTCCGAGATGACGCCGGTGCTCGGCGAGACCGTCGAGCGTCAAGACCACACAATCGTCGCCAAAGATCTTGCCCGAGGCCGTGGTCTACGACGTCAACCTGACGGTCTCGATGCCGGCCAAATTCTCCGCGATATCAGGCCTCAACGCGGTCGCGCATGCGGCCGAGGCGCTGTATGCGCGTGACGGCAACCCGATCACCTCGCTGATGGCGGAGGAAGCGATCGCGAAGCTCGCGTCATCGCTGCCAGAGGTTATCGCGCAGCCGCGCGATCTCGACGCGCGCTCCGATGCGCTCTATGGCGCGTGGCTGTGCGCGGTGTGTCTCGGCACCGTCGGCATGGCGCTGCACCACAAGCTCTGCCACACCGTCGGTGCGCTGTTCGACCTGCCGCATGCCGAAACCCAGGCGGTGCTGCTGCCGCACACAATCGCCTACAACACGCCGGCCGCGCGTGAGGCGATCGGCCGTGCCGCGCGGGCGCTTGGCAGCGCTGACGCCGCCGATGGCCTGTTCGATCTGTCGGCCAGGCTCGGCGCACCGCGCTCGCTCGCCGAGATCGGCATGCCCGAGGACGGCATCGCGAAGGCGGCCGCGCTCGCGACCAAAAATCCCTACTGGAATCCGCGGCCGATCGAGGAGCGCGGTATCAGCGACCTTCTCAGACGCGCGTGGTCCGGCGCGCGGCCGCAATCCGGCTAGGGCGTGTCACACCCCGATCGCGTTGCGCGCGATCACGTCGCGGTAGAATGCGGCGCTCAGTTTCGGCACGCGCGCCTGGGTCTCGAAATCCACCCGATAGAGGCCGAAGCGCTTCTCGTAGCCAAAGATCCATTCGAAATTGTCCATCAGGCTCCAAAGGAAATAGCCGTGGACCGGGACGCCGTCGGCGGTCGCGCGCTGCAATTGGGCAAGGTAGTTGCGCAGGAACATGATGCGGTCGAGATCGTAGATCTGCCCATCCGGTTGTACCTTGTCCTCGCCGGAGGTGCCGTTCTCGCTGATATAGATGCTCTTGATGTTCCACAGCTTGGCCGCAATCCGCGGCGCCCAGTAGATCGTCTCCGGCGCGATCCGCAGCCAATCCGAGCTCATATGCGGGAACGAGGCTGGCATCGGCAGCGGCTTCCAGCCGGGGGCGCTGTCGGTGGCGAGGACATAGCAGTGCGGCGCGTAGATGTTCAGCCCGACGAAATCATTGGGCTGCGAAATGATCTTCAATTCCTCCGCAGTGAATTTGGGGGCATCCGCGCCGGCATATTGCAGAAAGGCCTCGGTGTACTTGCCTTCGAGGATGGCGCCGAGGAAGCCCGCGTTCAGCTCGCGCGTCGCGATCTCGGTGGCGCGGATGTTCTCCGGCGTGTTGATCGCGGGCACGCAGGCGGTAATGTTCTCGGCGGGACCGACCCGCGTGCCGGCGCGCCCCTTGGCGCGGATCGCCTGCACCGCGAGGCCGTGCGCGAGCGCAACGTTGTGGCGCGCCTGGTTCACCTCGGCCGGCGGCAGCTTCAGCCCCGGCGCGTCGACGCCGAGAGCATAGCCGAATGGCAGGAAACGCCCGACCTCGTTGAGGGTGAAGATGTTCTTCACCCGGTCGGTCAAACGCTGCGCCACATAGCCGGCGTAGTCGCCAAAGGCCATCGACGTGTCGCGCGAGCGCCAGCCGCCGACCCGGTCCTGCAGCGCCTGCGGCAGGTCCCAGTGATAAAGGGTGGCGTAGGGCTCGATGCCGTTGGCGAGCAACTCGTCGACCAGGCGGTTGTAGAAGTCGAGGCCCTTCGGGTTCGGCGCGCCGGTGCCGTCGGGAAACACCCGTGGCCAGGCGATCGAGAAGCGATAGGCCCGGGCGCCGAGCTCCTTGATGAGGCGGACGTCCTCCTTGTAGCGGTGATAATGATCATTGGCGCGGTCGCCGGTCGAGCCGTCCTCGATCTTGCCCGACGTGTGGGTGAATGTGTCCCAGATCGACGGGCCGCGGCCGCCCTCGTTGACCGCGCCTTCGACCTGATAGGACGAGGTCGCGGTGCCCCAGACGAAGCCCGCCGGAAAGCTGGTGCCATTCGGCCGCGGAGCGCGGTTTGCGGCCTCGGCAGGCGCCGACAGGCCGAGCGCCGAGAGGCCTGCAAGGCCCGCAAACTGCCGGCGCGAGAATTGACCGAACATGATTATCTCCCGTCGCCGGTCGCTGCGGCTGGAATGCCAGCCTCAAGTTAACCTTCCACCCCGCCGATGAGCAACAAGGTTGGCCGAAGCGATCGCGCACCAATCGATGCGAACCGTTGTGATGTCAATGTCGCGGAGTTGTCAGTTCTGTGGCGACACTTTCTGCTCTAGATTGCCCGTCAGGTCCTTCCGCAATGCCACCCCGAAATTTCCGAGATATCGTGAGCCGCGCGCGATGAACAAGCCTGCAACCCACGTCCAAACGGCGCTGCTGCGTCGTCTTGCCACGGCGATCGGCTTGCTGCTGGCAATGGCCGCCGGCGCACAGGCCGAGCAGACATTCTCGTTCGACAGCACACCCGGGAAGTTGCCGAAGACGGTCGTCCCGTTGAACTACGCGATCGAGCTGACGCCGGATTTCACCAGCCTCGCCTTACCCGGCGTCGAGACCGTCGACATCGAGGTGCGCGCGCCGGTTGCGCAGGTGACGCTGAATGCGATCAACACGACATTCGCCGAGGTTACGATCGATGACGGTGCGCAGCGCGCGGAGGTCGCGACTGACGCCACGGCGCAGACGGCGACGCTGACCTTCGCCCAGCCGCTCGCAGCCGGCCGCCACAAGCTGCGCATCGCCTTCACGGCGCAGATCAACAAATTCGGCACCGGTCTGTTCTCGGTCGATTATCCAACCAAGGCCGGGATCAAGCGGCTGATCTCGAGCAAGCTCGAGCCGGCCGATGCCCGGCGGATCTTTCCGTGCTGGGACGAGCCGTCGTTCAAGGCGAGCTTTGCACTGACCGTCGTGATCCCGCGCAATCTGCTCGCGGTCGGCAACATGCCCGTCGCAAGCGAGGCGGCGGCCGCCGGCGATCTCAAGAAGGTCGCGTTCGCGCCCACGCCGAGGATGTCGAGCTACCTGTTCGTGCTCACGATCGGTGAGCTCGAGCGCGTTACGGCGGATGCCGGCGGCGTCACCATCGGTGTGGTGACGACGGAGGGCAAGAGCGGGCAGGGCCGGTTCGCGCTCGACAGCGCGGTGAAGCTGCTCGCCTATTACAACGACTATTTCGGCGTCAAATATCCGCTGCCGAAGCTCGACCTGATCGCCGTTCCCGGCGGGTTCGGCGGCGCGATGGAGAACTGGGGCGGCATCACCTTCTTCGAGAGCCGGCTGCTGTTCGACCCCGCGACCTCTGCGCAGACCGCACGGCGCGGCATCTTCGCCATCATCGCGCACGAGATGGCGCATATGTGGTTCGGCGATCTCGTCACCATGGCGTGGTGGGACAATCTCTGGCTCAACGAAGGCTTTGCCAGCTGGATGGCGACCAAGGCCTCGCAGCAGTTCTATCCGCAATGGCAGAGCTGGCTGAACGGCTACGGCGCGAAGCAGTTCGCGATGGCGCTCGATGCGCGCCGCATCTCGCATCCGGTGCAGCAGCCGATCGCCGATCACAGCGAAGCGGTCACGGCGTTCGACGCCATCACCTACAACAAGGGGCAGGCGCTGATCCGCATGCTCGAGACCTATCTCGGCGAAGCGGCGTTCCGCGACGGCATCCGAAAATACATGGCCGCGCATGCCTACAGCAATTCCACCACCGCTGATCTCTGGCAGGCGCTCGAGCAGTCCGGCGGCAAGACCATCACCGGCATCGCCGCCTCCTTCACCGAGCAGGACGGGGTGCCGCTGGTGGTGGCCGAGACCTCCTGTGATGGCGCCGCGCAGCACCTGACCTTGCGACAGGACCGCTTCGCGATCGCGCCAGCCGACGCGGCGGCGCTGCCGGCCCGCAGCTGGCAGATTCCGGTTGGGGTCGGACCGGCGCGCGGCAAGCCGTTTGACGAGATCCTGCTGCAGGGCAGCGCCGAAATCCCGGCAGGCGCGTGTGGCGATGCGATCAAGGTCAATCTCGGCGACATCGGATACTACAGGGTCGAGTATGGCCCGAAGAACCGTGCGGCGTTGCTGAACGCATTCCCGCAAATGCAAGTTGATGACCGGCTCAATGTCGTCACCGACAGCTGGGCGCTGGTGCAGGCCGGCCGCGCCGAGCCGGCATCCTATCTCGCGCTGCTCGATGCACTCGATGCCGGCGATCATCGCGCCGTGTGGGATCAGGTGATCTCGACATTTGCCGCGCTCAATCGTCTGTCGCGCGATCGCGCCGAGCGCCCGGTGATCCAGGCCTATGCCCGCGCCAAACTGCGCCCGGTGTTCGAGCGGACCGGATGGGATGGCGGCGGCTCAGCTGACGACGACACTGCGTTGTTGCGCGCGAGCCTGATCTCGACGCTTGGCGACCTCGGCGACGCCGCTGTTGTGACTGAGGCGCAGCGGCGCTTTGCGGCGTTCCTTGATGATCCCAGCTCGCTTCCGACCACGCTGCGCGATGCCGTCACCCATGTCGTCGGCATCACCGCCGATCGGGCGACCTATGACAAGCTGCTGGCGCTCGCGCGCAACAGCACGGCAACCAATGAGCGGCTGCGCTATTATTTCGCTGCGGCCAGTGCCCGCGATGCCGAACTGGCGCGCGCGACACTGGCGTTGACGCTGACCAGCGAGTTGCCCGACACGATCGTGACCGGGATGATCAGCACGGTCGCATCGGCAGGCGAGCAGCCGCAGCTGGCCTGGGACTTCGTCCAGACCAATTTCGACACGCTGCTGGCAAGGCAGGGGCCGAACTTCCGCGACCAGTTCGTGCCGAACTTCATGACCAATTTTACCGATCAGGCCCACGCGGCGGAGCTCGCCGCGTTCGCCCCGTCGCAGTCGACCAGCGGCGGACGGGTGATGGTGGCGAGATCCCTGCAGGCAATCGCGATCTCGGCCGATCTGACCACGCGCGTGCTACCCGCCGCCGCCGCCTGGATCAGGGCGCACAAGCCGTGAGCTGGTGAGGGAGTTTCCGGCGGCGCGCGATGCGGCTATGCTCTATCGGCGGCATGCAATCAACGATGCGAGGCTGACATGGTCAAAGGTTCCGATTTGCTGGTCGCGGCCCTCGAGAATGAGGGCGTGGAACGGGTGTTCGGCGTCCCCGGCGAGGAGAATCTCGACGTCGTCGAGAGCCTGCGCAAATCCTCGATCAAGCTGATCGTGACGCGCCATGAGCAGGCGGCGGCCTTCATGGCGGCGACCTATGGCCGGCTGACCGGCAAGCCCGGCGTGTGCATGACGACGCTCGGCCCCGGCGCGCTCAATTTGACCACCGGCGCGGCCTACGCGCTGCTCGGCGCGATGCCGATGGTGATGCTCACCGGACAGAAGGGCATCTTGAGCAGCCGGCAGGCCAAGTTCCAGATCGTCGATATTGTCAACACGTTCCGCCCGCTGACCAAGCTGTCGCTGCAGATCGTCAGCGGCGCCACCATTCCGACCCTGGTCCGCGACGCCTTCCGGATCGCGACGCAGGAACGGCCAGGACCTGTGCTGCTCGAACTGCCGGAGGACATCGCTCGCGAGGAGACCGCGCCGGTCGACATGATCTCGCAGCATCCGATCGAGATTCCGATCGCGCACGCCGCCGCGCTTGACCGCGCCGCCGAGATGATCCTGAAGGCGCAGCGTCCGCTGATCATGCTCGGCGCGGCGGCATCGCGTCCGCGCTCTACCGCAGGGATCGGCGACTTCGTGCGGCGGACGAAAATCCCGTTCTTCACCACGCAGATGGGCAAGGGCACGGTGTCGGGCGGCACCAATCAATACATGGGGACGGCCGCGCTGAGCGAGCGCGACTATGTGCATGAGGCGATCGATCGCGCCGACCTCATCATCGCGATCGGTCACGACACGATCGAGAAGCCGCCCTTCATCATGGGCCCGAAGGGACCGCAGGTGATCCATGTCAGCTATACCGCGGCGAATGTCGAGCAGGTCTACTTCCCGCAATGCGAGGTGATCGGCGATGTCGGTCCGAGCCTCGAGCTCTTGGCCGACCGGGTCGAAGGAAAGCTGCCGCAGGCCAGTGCGCTGCTCAGCCTGCGCGAGAGCATTTTGGCGAAGATCACCGATCGCGCCACCGAGGGCCGCTGGCCGCCGACGCCGCAGCGCATCGTGCACGATGTGCGGCAGGTCATCCCCGAGGACGGCATCGTCGCGCTCGACAACGGCATGTACAAGATCTGGTTCGCGCGCAACTACCGCACGCTGCTTGCGAACTCGCTGTTGCTCGACAACGCGCTGGCCACCATGGGCGCCGGCCTGCCGTCGGCGATGATGGCGGCGATGCTCTATCCGAAGACCCGGGTGCTCGCGGTCTGTGGCGACGGCGGCTTCATGATGAATTCGCAGGAGATGGAGACCGCGGTCCGCCTCAAGCTCAATCTCGTGATCCTGATCCTGGAGGACTCCGCCTACGGCATGATCCGCTGGAAGCAGGCGGTCGACAACTTCCCGGATTTCGGCCTGACCTTCGGCAATCCGGATTTCGTCAAATATGCCGAGAGCTACGGCGCCAAGGGTTCGCGGATCGAGAGCACGGAAGCGATCGTCCCGACCCTGGAGCGGGCCTTCTCCGGCGGCAGCGTGCATCTCGTCGTGGTGCCGATCGACTACACCGAGAACAAGCGCGTGCTGGTCGACGAATTGCGCGAGAAGGTGCAGCAGATCGACGTGTCGTAGCGCATTGCTGCGTTTCGCAAGGAACGAAAAGCGCTCGGCTTGATTGAACGTAAGCCATCATGGTAGCACGCCAGTGCATCACTCCTGTGCTGATTGATCGGCGATACCAGATCTGAGAGGTCACGTGACTGAACCAAATCCCGCCGCCGGCAAACCCATCGATCCCGCCTCACTCGCCAATGTGCCGCGGCTGGTCACGGCCTATTTTGCAGGCAAGCCCGACGCCAGTGATCCCGCGCAGCGGGTTGCGTTCGGCACCTCGGGTCATCGCGGCTCGTCGCTGAAGAATTCCTTCAACGAGGACCACATCCTCGCCACCACGCAGGCGATCTGCGATTACCGGCGCGAGAAGGGGCTCACCGGACCGCTGTTCATCGGTATCGATACCCACGCGCTGGCCGAGCCGGCGCTGGCGAGCGCGGTGGAAGTGTTCGCCGCCAACGGCGTCGAGATCATGATCGACGCGCAGGGCGGCTACACTCCGACGCCGGTGATCTCGCATGCGATCCTGAGTTACAACAAGGGACGCAGCACGGGCCTTGCCGACGGCGTCGTCATCACCCCGTCACACAACCCGCCGGAGGACGGCGGCTACAAATACAATCCGCCGCATGGCGGCCCGGCCGATACCGACGTCACCGCCGTGGTCGAGAAAAACGCCAACCGTTACATCGAGGCCGGTCTCAAGGGCGTCGCGCGGATGCCGTTCGATCGCGCGCGTAAGGCAGCGACCACGCATCTGCACGACTATATCACGCCCTATGTCGCCGATCTCGGCAACACCGTCGATCTCGCGCTGATCAAATCTGCCGGCGTCAAGATCGGCATCGATCCGCTCGGCGGCGCGGCGGTGCATTACTGGCAGCCGATCATCGCGCGCTACGGCATCAACGCCACCGTCGTCAACGAGGCCGTCGATGCGACCTTCCGATTCATGACCGCGGATTGGGACGGCAAGATCCGGATGGACTGCTCGTCGCCTTACGCGATGGCGAGCCTGATCGGGATGCGCGACCGGTTCGACGTCGCCTTTGCCAACGACACCGACGCCGACCGCCACGGCATCGTGACGCGCTCGAACGGGCTGATGAACCCGAACCACTTCCTTGCCACCGCGATCGCCTATCTGTTCGCGCACCGGCCGCAGTGGAGCAAGGACGCCGCGATCGGCAAGACCATCGTGTCGAGCTCGATCATCGATCGCGTGGCGAAGAAGCTGAACCGCAAGCTGGTGGAGACGCCGGTCGGCTTCAAATGGTTCGTCGACGGGCTCGGCAGCGGCGGCTTCGGCTTTGCCGGCGAGGAAAGCGCGGGCGCCTCGTTCCTCAAGCGCGACGGTTCGGCCTGGACCACGGACAAGGACGGCATCATCCTCGGCCTGCTGGCGGCGGAGATCATCGCCAAAACCGGCCGCGATCCCAGCGAACTGTTCAAGGAGCTGACCGCCGAGCTCGGCGTGCCCTATTACGAGCGCATCGACGTCGCGGCGACGCCGAAGCAAAAGAACGCGCTGAAGGCTCTCGGGCCGGAGCAGCTCAACATGACGCAGCTCGCCGGCGATCCCGTGCGCGCGGTCAGGACCAAGGCGCCGGGCAACGATCAGCCGTTCGGCGGTATCAAGGTCGAGAGCGAGGCCGGCTGGTTTGCCGCGCGCCCCTCCGGCACCGAGGATGTCTACAAGATCTACGCCGAAAGCTTCCGCGGGCCGGATCACCTGAAGCAGATCCAGGGCGACGCGCAGGCTGCGATCGCCAAGGTGTTCTGAAGGCGCGGGGCCGGGCGGAATTCATGCGCGTATTGTTGACCGGCTCCTCCGGTTGGCTCGGCCGTTTCCTTGCGCCGCGGCTGCGAGAGGCCGGCCATGACGTGGTCGGCCTCGATGTCGTCCCGGGCGCGGCGACCGATGTGGTCGGCTCGGTGGCCGACCGATCGGTGGTCGATCGTGTGTTCGCTGATCACAATATCGAGGCCGTAATTCATGGCGGCGCGCTGCACAAGCCCGACATCGCGCGGTTCCCGCCGCAGGCCTTTGTCGACGTCAACGTATCAGGCACGCTCAATCTGCTGCAGGCGGCAGCCGCCGCCGGCCATGACCGTTTCGTCTTCACCTCGACGACGTCGCTGATGATCTCGCGGGCGATCCGCGACGATGAGGGCCATGCGGCGGTTTGGCTCGACGAAACCTCGGGGCCACTCGAGCCACGCAACATCTACGGAGTTACAAAACTCGCCGCCGAGGGGCTATGCCGACTGTACAGCCGCGAGCATGGGCTGAACTGCGCGGTGCTGCGCACCAGCCGCTTCTTCCCCGAGGACGACGACACCATCCGCGATATCCATGGTGAGAACCTGAAGGCGACCGAGCTGCTCTACCGCCGCCTCACCGTCGAGGATGCCGCCGACGCCCATGTCGTGGCGCTGGAGCGGATCCGCGGCTGCGAGGTGTTCGTGATCAGCGCGCCGACGCCGTTTGCGCGCAACGATGTCGCTGACCTGAAGACGGGCGCGGCCTGCGTGATCGCGCGCACTTTCCCCGATGCGCCGGCGCTGTTCGCGCAGCGCGGCTGGCACCTGCCGCGATCGATCGGCCGGATCTACGATTCCACCAAGGCCGAGCGGCTGCTCGGCTTCCGCGCGAAGGCCGATTTTGCAGCGGTGCTCGGCGCTCTGCGCAGCGGCGAGCCGCTTCCCTTTGCGCACGATCCCGACTATGTCTCGCCGTCAACGAGGCTCGCAAATGGCTGATTTTTACGGCGTCTTTCCCTATCTGGTGTCCCCGGTCGACCCCGCAGGCCATGTCCGCACCGAGGTGCTGGGCCGGCTCTGCGACGATTTGATCAAGGCCGGCGTCCATGGGCTGACGCCGCTCGGCTCGACCGGCGAGTTCGCCTATCTCAACAATGCGCAGCGCATGCAGGTGGTGGCGACCACGATCGAGGCCGCGCAGGGACGCGTGCCTGTGGTGGCCGGCGTCGCCTCGACCTCGACGGCGGATGCGGTGGCGCAGGCCAAGGTCTATCGGAAGCGGGGTGCTGCCGGCATTCTCGCGATCATGGAGGCGTATTTCCCGGTCGGCGACGCGCAGGTGGAAGCCTATTTCCGCGCCATCGCCGATGCGGTCGACATTCCGGTCGTGATCTACACCAATCCGAATTTCCAGCGCTCCGACCTCACGCTCGACGTCATCGCGCGCCTCGCGGAGCATCCGCGGATCGGCTACATCAAGGACGCCTCGACCAACACCGGCCGGCTGCTGTCGATTATGAACCGCTGCGGCGACAGCCTGAAAGTGTTCTCGGCCTCCGCCCATATTCCGGCCGCGGTGATGCTGATCGGCGGCCAGGGCTGGATGGCGGGCCCGGCCTGCATCATCCCGCGGCAGAGCGTCGAGCTCTACAATCTCTGCCGCCGCGCCCGCTGGGACGAGGCGATGGCGCTACAGCGCAAGCTCTGGCGCATCAACGAGGCCTTCGCCCGCTTCAACCTCGCGGCCTGCATCAAGGTCGGGCTTGCGATCCAGGGCTACGACGTCGGCGACCCGGTGCCGCCGCAGGCGCCGCTCACGGCCGAGCAGCGCAAGGTGGTCGAGGCAGCGTTGCACGATCTCGGCTGAAGCTGGCTTGCGGGATGCATTGATTCTCACCACTTGGCCATTCCGGGGCGCGCAACAGCGCGAACCTCAGGTGCGCAATTGCGCACCGGGGAATCTCGAGATTCCGGGTTCGATGCGCGCGCATCGCCCCGGAATAACGGCCACGTGTTGTCTCGCGCCGAAAATCCGTTAAAACCCGCCGAAATTTCTGCAATCCAAGGACCCTCTGATGAACATTCTTCCCGGCAATATGCGTTTTGGTGCGGGCCAGCCAGTCAAGCGTCTTGAGGACCAGCGGCTGCTCACCGGGAAGGGGCATTTCATCGACGACAAGCCGGCCGACGGCGCGCTCTGGCTGCACGTGCTGCGCTCGCCGCATGCCCACGCCAACATCAAGTCGGTCGACATCAAGGCGGCGCTGGCGATGCCCGGCGTCAAGGCGGTCTATACCGGCGCCGACCTCGTGAAGGACGACATCGGCACGCTGCCGACGCTCGCGATCTTCAAGCGGCCCGACGGCTCGCCGATGTCCGTGCCGCCGCGCCGCCTGCTGGCGCACGAGGTGGTGCGCTATGCCGGCGAGGGTGTCGCCGCCGTGGCCGCGACCTCGCGCGTGCTGGCGCAGACGGCGGCGGAAGCGATCGAGGTCGATTACGAGGTGTTGCCCTCGGTGGTCGATCCGGTCGAGGCGATCAAGCCCGGTGCGCCGGCGGTCT
Source organism: Bradyrhizobium sp. th-b2 (assembly GCF_000426785.1). Lineage (NCBI taxonomy): Bacteria > Pseudomonadati > Pseudomonadota > Alphaproteobacteria > Hyphomicrobiales > Nitrobacteraceae > Bradyrhizobium > Bradyrhizobium sp. th-b2. Next base: position 79,345 of record NZ_AUGA01000012.1, on the reverse strand, counting down.
GGCCGGAGGCGCCCGACAACATCGTGGCCGCGATGAGCTATGGCGATGCCGCCAAGGTCGAGGCAGCCTTCGCCAGCGCCGCGCACAAGGTGTCGCTCGATCTGGTCAGCCAGCGCCTGGTGCCGTCGGCGATGGAGCCGCGCTCGACGATCGCCGAGATCGAGAAGAAGACCGGGCGGCTGATTCTCCACGTGCAGTCGCAGACCCCGGGCTCGACCCGCGACCTGCTCGCGGAATCGATCCTGAAGCGGCCGAAGGACAGCGTGCGGGTGCTGGTCGGCGACATCGGCGGCGGCTTCGGCCAGAAGACCAGCCTCTATCCGGAAGACGGCATCGTCGCCTACGCCGCGACCAAATTGAATGAGAAGATCCGCTGGCGCGGCGACCGCACCGATGAGTTCGTCGGCGGCACCCACGGCCGCGACCTGACCTCGACCGGCGAGTTCGTGCTCGATGCCAAGGGCCGCGTGCTGGCCTATCGGGTGCGCTCGATCGGCGGCACCGGCGCCTATTCGTCGGGCACCGCCAACATCATCCCGCTGGTGCTCGGCCCGTTCGTTCAGACCGGCGTCTACGACCTGCCGCTGGTGCATTTCGAGGTGAAGTCGGTGATGACCAACACCGCCCCGGTCGGCGCCTATCGCGGCGCCGGCAGGCCTGAGGCGGTGTTCATCGTCGAGCGGCTGTTCGATGCCGCCGCGCGACAGATCGGCATGGACCCGCGCGCGATCCGCAAGGTCAACTACATCAAGCCGGCGCAGCTGCCCTACACCAACGCGGTCGGGCAGGTGTACGACTCCGGCGCCTTCGCGCACATGCTGGAGCGCGCCTCCGACCTCGCCGACTGGAACGGCTTTGCCGCACGCAAGAAGGCGGCGAAGAAGAAGGGCCTGCTCTACGGCCGCGGCCTGACCAGCTACATCGAGTGGACCGGCGGCCGCGCCCACACCGAGAAGGTCTCGCTGCACGCGACCGGCGAAGGCCGCGTGGTCCTGTGGTCCGGTACGATGGCGATGGGGCAGGGCCTCGCCACCACCTACACCCAGATGGTCGCCGACACACTCGGCATCTCGATGGACAAGATCGACGTCGTGCAGGGCGACACGGACTTGGCCACCGGTTTCGGCAGCGTCGGCTCGCGCTCGCTGTTCGTCGGCGGCACCGCGATTGCGGTCTCCAGCAACGACATGATCAACAAGGCGCGCGACAAGGCCTCCCATCTGCTGGAAGCTTCCGTCGAGGACATCGAATATCGCGACGGCTTCCTCACCGTGGTCGGTACCGACCGGCGCATCAGCCTGTTCGAGATCGCCAAGAAGGAGACCGGCGCCAAGCTCTCGGTCGAGAGCGAGGGTGAGGTCGACGGGCCGAGCTGGCCGAACGGCACCCATATCTGTGAGGTCGAGATCGATCCCGAGACCGGCGTCACGCGGGTGGTGCGCTACACCACGGTCGACGACGTCGGCGTCGCGGTCAATCCGATGCTGGTGACGGGGCAGGTGCATGGCGGCGTTGCCCAGGGCATCGGCCAGGCGTTGTACGAAGGCGTGGCCTACAGCGAGGAAGGCCAGCTTCTGACCGCGAGCTATCAGGATTATTGCATCCCGCGTGCCTCGGACATTCCGCCGATCACGGTGACGCTCGATCCCTCCGCGCCGTGCAAGACCAATCCGCTGGGCGCCAAGGGCTGCGGCGAGTCCGGTGCGATCGGCGGGCCGCCCTGCATCACCAACGGCGTGATGGATGCGCTGAGCGAGGTCGGCATCACCCAGCTCAACACGCCGCTGACGCCGGCCAAGATCTGGCAGGCGATTCAGGACGCGAAGGTGACGGCTTAAGCGCAGTACGCGTCGTCATGGCCGGGCTTGGCCCGGCCATCCACGTCTTTCTTTCCGACGCGCAAGACGTGGATGCCCGGCACAAGGCCGGGCATGACGAAAGGGACCGCGCGGCCTACAGCCCCAACACCATCTTCGCGATGATGTCGCGCTGGATCTCGGACGAGCCACCGAAGATCGTGTACGCCCGCCCGTTGAGATATTCCGGCACCACCGGCAGCAGCTCTTCCGGGATCGCCGGCTCGTGGTTGAGCCGGTAGAACGGCCGCGCCGGCTCGACGGCAAGTCCGTCATTGCCGATCACGTCGACGCCGAGCCGGGTCACCGCCTGACGGATCTCGCTGACCCGCAGCTTGATCAGCGACGACACCGCGCCGGGATTCTGCCCGGTCTGCAGCGCCGACAGCACCCGCAGCTCGGTCATCTCGAGCGCGTCGATGTCGACCTCGACCTCCGACATCCGCATCGCGATATCGGGGTCCTCGATGGCGCGGCCGGTGACATCGGATTCGGCAAGATCGGCAATCGTCTTCAGCGCCTCGCGCAGCTTGGCCGACGCGATGCCGGAGCCGCGCTCGAATTCGAGCAGGTATTTGCCGTAGGTCCAGCCCTTGCCTTCCTCGCCGACGCGATTGGCGACGGGCACGCGGACGTCGTCGAAGAACACCTGGTTGACTTCGTGATCGCCGCCGATGGTCAGGATCGGCCGCGTGGTGATCCCCGGCGTCTTCATGTCGATCAGGATGAAGCTGATGCCGTCCTGCTGCCGCTCGCCGTCATTGGTGCGCACCAGCGCGAACATGCGGTTGGCGTGATGCGCGTGCGTGGTCCAGATCTTGGTGCCGTTGATGATGTAGTCGTCGCCGTCGCGCACCGCGCGGGTCTTCAGCGAGGAGAGGTCGGAGCCCGAGCCGGGTTCGGAATAACCCTGGCACCAGTAGTCGTCACCCGAGAGGATTCGCGGCAGGTAAAAGTTCTTCTGCTCGGGCGAGCCGAAGCCGATGATGACGGGCCCGACCATCTTCACGCCCATCACGTTGACATTGGGCACGCCGGCGCGGGCGCATTCGGCTTCGAAGATCCAGCGCTGCGCCGGCGTCCAGTCCGGCCCGCCATGCTCAACCGGCCAGCCCGGCGCGCCCCAGCCCTTCTTGTGCAGCGTGCGCTGCCAGGCCATTCCGATGTCGGGATCGGAGAACACCGACGGCGTCAGCGCGGTGGCGCGCTTCATTTCCGGCGTGAGACTCGCGGCAATGTAGTCGCGGACTTCCTGCTCGAAGGCGCGTTCCTCGGCACTGAAGGTGAGATCCATGTTGCGCTCTCCGTTTACGCGTGGGCGCGGCCGCTCAAGGCGGCGTGGCGGCGATAATGATGGGCGCTGCCGCCGAACAGCGTGTCGAAGGCGAGCAGCCGCTTGAAATAGGCGCCGATATCGAGCTCCTCGGTGACGCCCATGGCGCCGTGCAACTGCACCGACTGCTCGGCGACGAAGCGCGCGCATTTGCCGATCTTCGCCTTGGCGCCGGACGCTGCACGGCCGCGCGCCGCCGGCTCGGCATTGGCCATCAACGCGGCGCGCAGCGCCATCGAGCGCGCCTCGTCGACCTGCATCGCGACGTCGGCGAGGCGATGGCGGATCACCTGATTGGCCGACAGCGGCCGGCCGAACTGTTTGCGAATCTTGGTGTATTCGAGCGTGGTGTCGAGCAGCGTCTGCATGATGCCGACCGCCTCGGCGCCGAGCGCGGCCATCGCGCGGTCGACCACGGTTTCGATCGCGGGCAACGCGTCCTGGCCATCGCCGAGCAACGCGTCGGCGGGCAGCTGTACATTCTTCAGATCGAGATTGCAGGCGCGTCCGCCGCCAAGCCGCGCGTAATCGCGCAAGGTGAGGCCGGGCGCGCCTGCCGGCACCAGGAACAGGCCGAGCTTGCCGGATGCGCCATTGGCGTTGGCGACGCGGGCCGAGACGATGATCTGGTTGGCCGACGCACCGTCGAGCACCGCGATCTTGCTGCCGTTCAACAGCCAGCCGTCGGCGGTCTTGGTGGCCGTCGTGTCGACGTGGGCGAGATCGAATCGTGCGGCGCGCTCGGAATGCGCGAAGGCGAGCGTGAGCGCGCCCTCGGCAACCTTGGGCAGGATCGCCTGCTGCTGCGCCTCGGTGCCGCATTCGGCGACCAGCGCGGCGCCGATCACGACCGTGGAGAGAAACGGCTCCGACACCAGGCCGCGACCGAATGCCTCCATCAACAGTCCGATCTCGATCGCGCCGCCGCCGAGTCCGCCATGGGCCTCATTGATCGGCAGCGCCAGCCAGCCGAGTTCGGCGAATTGTTTCCAGATCGCCGGCGAATAGCCGAGCGGCTCGTTCGCCGTCCTCTTGCGATGCTCTGATGTGAAGGTTTCCGCCACGAAGCGGTCGGCACTTTCGCGCAGCAGGCGCTGCTCGTCGCTGAGAGTGAGGTCCATCTGCTCTACTTCACATTGGCGGTTTTCTTGACGGAGGGATGCAGACCCGCGGGGTCCACCACCATTCCGAATTGCTGAAGATTATGCGCGTGGCAGAGCTGATGCAGCGCGAAGGCCTGATCGATCGCAGCGGGCTGCCCCATGATGTCGATCGAGCGGTTGACCGCCTCCTTGGACAGCTTCAGCGCGAAAGCGGGTTTTGCCGCGATCCTGCGCGCCAGCGCCAGCGTGAACGTTGAGAGATCGCCGCGCGGCACCACGTGATTGACCATGCCGAGGCGGTGCGCCTCGTCGGCACTCCAGACGTCGGCGGTGAACAGCATCTCCTTGGCCTTGCGCGCGCCGAGCTCCCAAGGATGCACGAACCATTCGACGCCGCAGACGCCCATCGTCACCACGGGATCGCAGAATTCGGCGTCGCTGCTCGCGACGATCAGGTCGCAGGCCCACGCCAGCATCAGCCCGCCGGCGATGCACTTGCCGTGCACCTCCGCGATCGTCGGCTTGGCCAGATTGCGCCAGCGCCGGGTGATCTGCAGATAGATCTCCTGCTCGCGCGCGAAGCGGCCGTGGGCGTTCGGCTCGTTGAAGCCGCCCCAATTTCCGACTGGCGGGAAATCGACGCCCGCCTGGTTCTTAGTCCCCGGCCGTAGATCGTGACCGGCCGAGAAATGCGGGCCGTTGCCGGCGAGAATGATGACCTTGACCGCGTCGTCCTGCACCGCCCGGTCGAAGGCGGCGTTGAGGTCGTAGGTCATCTGCAGGTTCTGGGCGTTGCGGGCCTCGGGGCGGTTCATCACGATCCGCGAGATCGCCGGCTCCGGCCGCTCGACAACAATCGTCTCGAATTGTTCTGACGTCATGGATCCTCCCCGGATCGATTTTTTGCCATGATGAAGGGCGCGAGGAGGGATAGGCAAGGGCCATCGTCCGCAAAAGGCGGTGCGAAAACCGCCACACGGGATTAACGGACGAAAATCTGCTACGCTGGCGAAGAATCCACCGGGAGGACCAATTTCATGCGCAAGCTTTGGACCGTGCTGGCAGCGCTGGCGACGTTGAGCCTGACCAATTGCGGCTACAACGCGATTCAGACCAATGACGAGCAGGTCAAGTCGAGCTGGTCGGAGGTGGTGAACCAGTACCAGCGGCGCGCCGATCTGGTGCCGAACCTGGTCAACTCGGTGAAGGGCTTTGCGCAGCAGGAGAAGGACGTGCTGCTCGGCGTCACCAACGCGCGCGCCAAGGTCGGCAGCATCCAGGCAACGCCCGAGGTGCTCAACGATCCGGCCGCGTTCCAGAAGTTCACGCAGGCGCAGGGCGAACTCACCAGCGCGCTGTCGCGGCTGCTCGTCGTCACCGAAAACTATCCGCAGCTGAAATCGGACGCGCTGTTCCGCGACCTGATGGCGCAGCTCGAGGGCACCGAGAACCGCATCACGGTGGCGCGCAACCGCTATATCAAGTCGGTGCAGGATTATAATGTCGGCATCCGCACCTTCCCGAACAATTTGACTGCGATGGTGTTCGGCTACAAGGAGAAGCCCAACTTCACGGTCGAGAACGAGAAGGAGATCTCGACCGCGCCGAAGGTCGATTTCAGCCCAACGCCGGCGCCGTCGAAGTAGCGTCGGCGCGCGCCGACCGCAATGGCCGCCATTCGCGTCATCCTGTTCGCTTTCCTGCTGGGCCTCATCTGCCCGACGCGGGCCGAGGTCGCAGTGCCTCAGCTCACCGGCCGCGTCGTCGATCAGACCGGGACGTTGTCGTCGGGCGACATTGCTGCGCTCAACGGAAAGCTGGAGGATCTCGAGAAACGAAAAGGCAGCCAGATTGCTGTCCTGATCGTACCGACCACGGGCGAGGAGACGATCGAGCAGTTCTCGATCCGCGTCGCCGGGGCCTGGAAAATCGGGCGCAAGAAGGTCGACGACGGCGCGCTGCTCGTGGTCGCCAAGAACGACCGGCATTTGCGCATCGAGGTCGGCTATGGCCTCGAAGGCGTGCTGAGCGACGTCGTCACCCACCGCATCATCGATGAGGACATCACGCCGAAATTCAAGGCCGGCGACTTCGCCGGCGGCATTTCGGCCGGCGTCGACCGGATGATCCGGCTGGTCAATGGCGAGCAATTGCCGGCGCCGGAGCCCGAGCATTGGCAGGGGCCGAACCTGGTCGACTTCGCCAATCCGGTCGTGATCTTCGTGGTCATCATCGTGGCGAGCGCGCTGCGAGCGATGCTGGGGCGGCTGTTGGGCTCGGTCGCAACCGGCGGCATCGTCGGCGTCTTCACCTGGATGGTGGCCGGCTCGCTCGCCACCGCTTTGGTGGTCGGCCTGTTCGCTGGTGTCGCGGCGTTGATCTTCGGCGGATTGAATTTTGGCGGTCCGGCGGCCGGCTCCGGACCCTATCGGCGCGGCGGCGGTTATTCCGGCGGCTGGTCCGGCGGCGGTGGTGGCTGGAGCAGCGGCTCGAGCTCGAGCGACAGCGGCGGCTTCAGCGGCGGAGGCGGCAGCTTCGGCGGCGGCGGCGCCTCGGGGAGCTGGTAGGCATATGAGCATCAAGCGCATCGGCAGGCATTTGCTCGAACACCGCTGGCGGGTGCGGCGCGACTTTCCGCCGCGCGTGCTCGACGCCATCGAGCGTGCGATCAAGGCGGGCGAGGCGACCCATTCGGGCCAGATCCGTTTCGTCGTCGAGGGCGCGCTCGACGGTGTGCCGCTGTTCCGCAACCAGCCGGCGCGCGAACGGGCGCTCGACGTATTCTCGCATTTGCGGATCTGGGACACCCATCACAACAACGGCGTCCTGATCTATCTGCTGCTCGCCGACCGCGACGTCGAGATCGTCGCTGACCGCGGCATCGACGCCAAGGTTGGTCATGCCGGCTGGGAAGCGATCTGCCGCGCCATGGAAGCGGATTTTCGATCAGGCCGGTTCGAGCAGGGCGTGATCAACGGCATCGCTGCGGTGTCGCAGGAACTGGCGAAGCATTTCCCGCATGCCGAGGGCGGCCCGAACGAGCTGCCGGACAAGCCGGTGGTGATTTGAGCCCGTCATTCCGGGGCGATGCGTCAGCATCGAACCCGGAATCTCGCGCTTCGCGCGCCCCGGAATGACGGTCGGGTGAGAACCTACGCCTTGACCGACGGCCGCTCAGCCATGCGGTTGAACCAGGCGACGATGTTGCCGTTCGACTGGTCCAGCGGCTGGCCGACCTGGTTGCCGAAATCGAGCCAGCAATAGAGCAGCATGTCGGCGAGGGTGAAGCGCTTGCCGCAGATGTAATCGCGCCCGTCCGCCATCTGGTCATCAAGCCATTTGATGCGGTTGGCCGCGATCATCTTCAACCCCGGCGAGGCCTCGGGCGCGACCGGAATGCGCTTCTCGAAGAATTTCAGCGCCTCGCCGAAGCGGTAGCCGTTGGCAAGCGGCTCGGCGATGTTGAGATCGACGCGGCGCGTCCACATCCGGCATTCGGCGCGCTCTTCCGGCGTGGTGCCGATCATCGCGGGCGAGGGGTGCTTCTCCTCGAGATATTCGCAGATCGCGGTGATCTCCGAGAGGTAGTTGCCGCAGTCCAGTTCGAGCGCCGGCATCTGGCCGTGCGGATTGCGCTTCAGATGCGCTTCCTCGCGGTTCTCGCCCTTGCGCAGGTCGACGGCCTGCTTGGGGATCTCGATGCCCTTCTCCGCCATGAACATGCGAACGATGCGCGGGTTGGGTCCGATCGAGTCGTAAAGCTTCATGTCCTCGCTCCCTGTTTTTTCAGCGTTGTTGTTGCCGCTGTTGAACAGGCCGCGCGCGGATTTGTCAAATGAAGCGTCACGTGCGCGGTCGCGCACGCCCCGGGGCAGTCGTCGCACCGGTCGCGCGCCGACTGCATGATCAGCTCGCCGCCGGCTAAGCGAGGGTCATTGCGCCGGTTGAGTTGCTACTCCCGGCACGGACGGTCGTCCGCGATAGACCGACAGACCCACGAGACCGACCGCCGCGGCGAACAGTATGTAGTAGACCGGAGCAGCCTTGTCGCCCGTCACCTGGACCAGCCAGGTGTTGATGAACGGCGCCAACCCGCCGAACAGCATCACGGCGAGATTGTACATCAGCGATGCTCCGGTCGAGCGCACGCCGACGGGAAATATCTCGGTCATGAAGGCCGGCATCGGCCCGGCCAAGGCTCCGAGCAGCACCGCGACGATCTGCAACTCCCAGAGGTTCGCGGTGGTCGGGGCGGCAACGAGCCGCTGCAAAATCACATAGAACAGCAAGCTGTAGACGATCAGCGCCGGAACGAGGACCGCGCGACGACCGATCCGGTCGGAGAGGGCGCCGCAGGCCACCGCCACCCCAGCATTGACGACGCTGACGACGAGCAGGCCCAGCTGTGCGTTCAGGAGCGGCAGCTTCAACTCGGCGACCGCATAGGTCGGCAGAAAGATCGCATTGACATAGTTGATCGCCGTACCGGCCGCGATCAGGCAAAACGAGGCAATCAACTCACGTGGATGTTCGGAGAACAATTGGCCGAGCGTGGTCTGCCTGCTCGGTTGCGCCGTCGCGGCCTTCTCGGCGAGATACGCCTGGAATTCGGGCGACTCGTCGCATCTCCGGCGCAGATACCATCCGGTCGGACCGATCAGAATGCCGAGGATGAACGGCACGCGCCAACCCCAACTCGCGAAGGCGTCGGGCGACAGGCTGAGATTGAGACCGATCGCCATCGCGGCACCGAGGCCAAACGCCAGCGATTGCGACACCATCTGGAACGAACCGTAGAAGCCACGCCGGCCAGGCGGCGCGAACTCGATCAACATCGCGCTGGCGCTGCCGAACTCGCCGCCGGCGGAAAAGCCCTGGATCAGCCGCGCCAGCAGCAGCAATAGCGGTGCCGCGATTCCGATCGCGCCATAGGTCGGCAGGAAGCCGAGCAGGCCGGTGCCAACAGCCATCAGCGATATCATCACGACCAGCGCCTTCTTGCGGCCGTGCCTGTCGGCATAGAGCCCGAACACCAGGCCGCCCAACGGCCGGGCTGCAAAGGCGATCCCGAATGTCGCGAAGGTCAGCAGCAGCGAGGAATGCGGATTGTCCGCTGGAAAGAACAGCTTGCTCAAGATGCCGGCGAACAGGCCAAAAACGGTGAAGTCGAACCATTCCAGCGCATTGCCGATCGTGGAGGAGATCACCACCCGGCGGCGCATCTGCGCCATCGCGTCAACCTGCATCCGTTTCGTCTCCCCATTGTCGGCAACGGCTGCGTCGCCGAGCCCATGATTTTTATCGTTGTGAGCCGATCCTAGTGCAAAGTCACGGCAGGCCACAACGGGCGGCTTTGGCTGAGGCCGGGCGTCAGTCGTCGAGCTTGTTGAGGTCGCGCACCGATTGCATGATCGGCTCGAAATTCGAACGCGCATCGAGCGCATCGAACAATTGCGCGGTGTCCTCGAGCAGGGCATGCGAGCGCTGCAGCGCGATCCGCACGTCGTCCTGCGGCGTGTCGGACAGCCGGCCGTGACCCGACAGCAGGATCTTCGAGTTGAGGCCCTTCAGCCGTTCCAGCGACTGGATGTAGTCGGCAATCGAGCCGGAGCCGAACACGCCGCCCATCACGCCGCCGGGCATCAGCGTGTCGGAGGCGAACAGCAAGCCCTTGTCCGGATCGAACAGCGTGATGCAGGCCGAGGTATGGCCCGGCGTGTACATCACGTTGAGGCGGAAATTGCCGAGGTCGATCAGATTGCCTTCCTCGAGCCAGATGTCGACATCGATCGGCACGTTCGGCTCGTTGAACATCTTGCGCAGCATCGAGAAGTCGTCGCGCAGCATGATCTTGTTGGCGGCGAGCCGGTGCGCGGCGATATAGGCGCTGCCGTGGAAATGATAGGCCGCGCCGATGTGGTCGAGATGCTCGTGGCTCAGCACCACCATGTCGATCATCTCGGGCGTCACCCCAAGGTGATCGAGGCAGGCGACGAGCGCGGGATAGTTGGTCGACAGTCCGACATCGATCATAATGGTCCGCTTGCTGCCGCGCACGAGATAGGCGTTCGCCGCACGGTTCTTGAAGCGGATCTGGTAAACGTCGTCGGCGGCCTGGATCAGCGACGCGACGTCGGTCTCGAACAGCGTCTTGAAGGGGCTTGGCTTGCGCTCGCTCATGGGGTGGCTGCCGACCGGTACGTGACGGCGTTGGAGGCGCGCAGCCGTTTCGAGAGCGCGTCCATCACCATCAACGCAAACGCCGGCTGCTGGCTGACCAGATAGACGAAGCGGGCGTGGTTGATCCGCATCACCCGCGTCGCAGGCGCGGAGGCGATCGCGGTCGCCGAGCGCGCCGAGCCGTCGATCACCGCCATCTCGCCGAAGAACTCGCCCTTGCCGAGGCTGACGATAACAGTCTTGTTTCCGCCATCGATCTTGGCGATGTCGACCTTGCCGTCGAGCACGACAAACAGCTCGCGGCCGGTCGAGCCTTCCTCGAAAATGACGTCATCGACACCAAATTCCTTGATGCATTTCTCGATCGTCATGGCGCTCTCCTGCCTTCTGGCTGGAAGATGGCGGTATGTTAGTCGGGAAAGCGCCGCGCGCAAACGGAGCCCGCGCAGATTGCCGCAGCGCGGCACCGCCCCAATCCGGCCCGGAAAACTCCCTAAAATTTAGGTAATGCCGGGGCTGGGTAACCATTTCGCAAGCAATAAAAGTTACCGAATTGTCAACCTAGTCTGGAGACTTTGAACTTGAGTGAGCAGCAGAGCGAGCCGGTCAGCGGTCAAACCGGCGTCGAAGCGGCGGCGAAGAGCGAGCCTGTGATGGCCGCGGCCGAGGCTCCCCGGCTGGCGCCCGACCAGGAAGAGACGGCGCCAAAGGCGGACGCGACCAGGATGGACGCGCCGAAGATCGAGTCCCCGAAGGTTGAGCCGCCAAAAGTCGAGCCCCGGGTTGATGCCATGGTTGAGCCCAAGATCGACCCGATGATCGACCCCAAGGTCGAGCCAAAGATCGAGCCGTCCAATATGGACGTGCCCAAAGTCGAGACCGGCAAGCGTGAGGAGCCGCGTTTCCCGGGCAAGCTGATGATCATGGCGCCGGGTGACCGTACCTGGGACCATGAGGCGACCGCCTCCAAGCCGGGCGCCGAGCAGGCGGCCAAGACAGCAGCCAAGCCGGCCGGCACGCGCCGGTTTGGGGCGATGGCCGCGGTGATTGCGCTGGCGACCGTGGCAGGGGCCATCGGAGGTGCGCTCGCGACCGCAGGCCTCGGTCATCTCGCCAGCCCCGCCATTGCCTCCGCTCAGGACACGGCTGCCAGTGACGCCGCCGCGAAGGAAGCGGCCGACGCCTCGCTCGCCCGGCTCGAATCCGAAATCGCCGCGCTGAAGGCCAGCGTCGAGCAGACCGCCAAGGCCGGCCAGGCCCAGTTCAGCAAGGCCAGCGACCGGATCGAGAAGGTCGAGAAGGCCCAGGCCGAGCCGAACGCCAAGCTCGCCAAGCTGAGCGAGACCGTCGACAAGCTGCGCGCCACGCCGCAGACGACCGTTGCCGCTGCGACGCCTGTCCGCGAGGTCACGGGCTCGGTCCCGCCTGCGACTGCCGCGGCTGCGCCGGCTGCCCCCAAGCCCGAGGTCGGCCGCATGCCGGTAGTCGACGGCTGGTCGCTGCGCGACGTCGGCAATGGCGGCGCGCTGATCGAGGGCCGCGGCGGCAACGAGGTGTACGCTGGCGATCCCGTCCCCGGCCTCGGCCGCGTCGACGCCATCCGCAAGCAGGACGGCCGTTGGGTGGTCGTCACCAGCAAGGGCCTGATCGTTTCGCGCTGATTGCCGAAACACGACAACACCAAGGCGCTTCACCGCGATGTGAAGCGCCTTTTTTCTTGAATAGGGTTTGCCGCGCGGTGTTAGTGGGGGCATGAGCCGCGCGCTGAAATGCTTCCTGCTGATGTCCGTTCTGCTCTGCGGCGCGGTGCCTGCACGCGCCGCCGAGGATCGCGCGCTCGAGCGCGGCACAGCGATCATCGATCCCGCGATCCTGCGCCAGCTCGACCACGACCGTTTCGGCCTCGGCCGGATGCTTGCGCCAGAGCGTTCCGCCGACACGCCGCTGTCCAACCGCGATCTGTTCGGGCTGCCCTCGATGGTGCCGGTGCGCGAGGCGCTCGATCGTGAGTTCGATCGCTATGTCGCAAAGCATAAAGCAAGCCTGCCGAACGAGAGCATCGGCGTCGGCGACGGCTTTGCCTTTCAGCTGTTCGACCGCGCGCTGTTTGAGTCTCCCGACGTTCGCTTCGTGCTGGCCGGCATCGTCAACCGCATGGACCGCGCCTATGTCGCGCCGAAAGACTGCGGCGAGATCCGGCTGATCTATCGGTTGACGCGGACCGATGTGCCGCTGATCGGCGAGAACGCGGTGTCGCAGCGGCTGCCGATGACGCTGAACCTGGTGCTGAAGGCGAAGGGCGACGGCAACGATGCCTCGCTCACCTGCCGTGAGCTCGCACGGCGCTGGCTCGCGACCGGCGGCGCGCCGCCGACGATGGAGAAACTGTTCGGCAAGGATGGCCCGCTCGACCTGATCGGCGCCGGGAATATCGATCGCATCGAGACCAATCTGCAGATCGCACACGCGCCGAAATCCGCGGTGCGCGACTTCCGCACCGACTATCTCCTGAAAGTGTTTGACTATGACGGCGCGGCAAAGCGCTTCGCCGAAGCGCCGCTGGAGAACCAGATCGATCGCGATCGCATTCTGGCCGACGAGGCGCTGCGGCGCGACTTCAAGACGTGGCTGCTCGATCCCAGGCATTTTGCCGAGCTCGATCGCGGCACCCTGCTGATCCCCGATCGCTTCCTCGCAAGCTCGGCGGTGGCGCCGACCCCGATCGGTTTCGATGTCAGCGATCTGCAGCCCGCATTCGGCATGGTGCAGGGCGAGGGGACCGCCGGCAACGCGGTGTTCTCGGACGGCGATGTCGTCGGCGCCTTGCAGAAGGCCGCCGCTGACGGAACGAAGCTGCAGAACATCCAGTCGCTGGCCGGCTTCGAGCGGCGCCTCAACGACGTCACCTGCGCCGGCTGCCACCAGACCCGCGGCATTGGCGGCTTCCATGTCCCCGGCGTCGACTGGATGGCGGCCAAGCCGTCGAACTCCACCGTGGTGCCGGCCTCGCCGCATTTCTTCGGCGACCAGGTCCGTCGCCGCGATATCCTCACGAGCTTCCGCGACGGCAAGGCGCCGGACTTTTCGCGCGGCTTCTCCAACCGGCCGCAACTGCGCGCCAGCGCCGAGCTTGCCGGTACCGAATACAGCGACGGCTGGGGCGCGCATTGCTATCTGCCGGGCACGAGGCCGGCCGAGACCGACCGCAGTTTCCGTGGCTGGACCTGCGCCGAAGGCCTCGCCTGCCAGATGGCCGGCAAGACCTCGCGGATGGGCATGTGCTTCGTGAAAGGGCGGTAGCTTCTCGGGAACCGATGTGCCCGGGCGTCATTATTTGATGCTACATTGCGGTTCGCGACCACGACCCGAACAGCCCAGCCTTGACGGAGACCGGCCGATGAATGCTCCCGAGCAGGACAAGCAGCGCAACCGCGAGATCGCGGCCAACGAGGCCGAGCGTCAGGCGGTCAGCGCCGTGCGCGTCAGCAGCTGGGCGATCGGGCTCGCGGTCATCATCGGCATCATCGCTGTGGCCATCGTCTGGGCCTGGATGAAGCGATAGCGTTTTCAAGCGAAGTGGGCACCGGTTCGCGTGAAGAAAACGCGTCAAAAGAGAGTCTTTAGGCGTAGTGTTTCAGGCGCGGGCCGGGCAGCAGGTCATAGGCCGATTTCCAGCCGGGCAGCGCGGCGATGCGGCTGAGCCAGGCGCTGATATTGGGATGGCTGGCCGCAAAATCGTAGCCGGTCTCGTCAGCAGGATAGTGCAGATAGGCCATCATCGAGATGTCAGACACGGTCGGCCGCGCTCCGATCATGAAGGCGTTGTTGCCGACATGCTGGTCGAGGATGCCGAGGAAGTCGTCGAGCCGCGCGCGAAAATATTTCAGCACCTTCGGGTCGGCTGACGGCGTGAAGGTGCGCATGAAGCGATAGGTCGCCATGTAGCCCGAGAGTTTCTGGTTGTCCCAGAACAGCCAGCGCAACAGCTCGAACTTCTCCTCCGGCGTCTCGCCGCCGAATTTTCCGTACTGCTCGGCAAGCTGCAGCAGGATCGGTGCGGTCTGGGTGCGGCGCTCGCCGTCGACCTCGAGCACCGGGATCTCGCCCATCGCGTTGACGTCAGCGCGCCATTTTGCGGTCCGCGCGATGCCGCCGCCGAAATCGGTCCATACCGGCTCCAACGTCTCGCCACACAGCGTCAGCATCAGCGCGAGCTTGTAGCTGTTGCCCGATTCCGGGAAGTAATGCAGGCGATAGCGCGGCATCGTCGGGCTCCTGAGATGCTTGTCGATTTAGCCGTCGATACGTATACTTCGTAAAACAGAACATTTGTTCTGTCCATTCTGCATGGCTGGCCTGAGCGCCAATTGATGAAGCGAACTGAACCTGAGAGCGGCAACCGCGAACGTCCCGTGATAGAGGCGACGCTTCGGATCATCGGCCGCACGGGCCTCGACGGCGTGACCCACCGGGCGGTGGCGGCGGAGGCGGGCCTGTCGCTCGGCGCAATCACCCATCACTTCAAGACGCGAGACGCGATGATCGACGGCGCCCTTCGCTTCGCCCTGGCCCGCGAGACCGGCCGGCTGCAGGCGCTGGCGCTCAGCCTGCAAGGTAAGGCGTTCGATATCGAGGCATGGCTCGAATCCCTGGTCGGCTGGTACGACCAGGAGCTGAAGACACGGGGCGAGATCCACATCGCCTGCTACGAAGCGTTCCTTGCGGCCGCGCGCAGCGAGCGCTACCGGGCCGTGGTCGGAGAGTGGTTCGAGACCTGGCGGCAAAGCGCGGAGCTCGCCTTGCGCGCAGGCGGCTCGGCGGAGCCGCGCCGCCATGCGGACTTGTTCGTGTCCGCGTTGATCGGAATGTTGCTGCAGCAGCTTGCAACCCGCCGCCGCGGATTTCGGCGAGAGATGGCAGCGGGCCTGCTGGCGCTGATCAAGAGCCTGATCGGTGCAAAGGCCTGATCAGCCATCGCGTCATGCGGTCTTACGCCACCGCGCCGGAAGCGCGCAGCTTCTGGATCGTGGCCTCGTCATAGCCGGCCTGGCGCAGGATCTCGTCGGAGTGCTCACCGACCTCGGGCGGCTTGCGCGGCTGCACCTTTTTGGCGCCGTCGATGAAGATCGGGCTGTTGACGGTCAGCATGGTGTCGTTCTCGAAGCGCACCAGCACTTCGTTCTCGATCATCTGCCTGTCGTTCGGGATGTCGTCGAGGATGCCGACGACGCCGAACACCAGGCCGTTGCCGTCGAGGATCGTGCGCCATTCGGCGAGATCCCTGCCGGCGAACACTTCGTCAAAGATCCTGATCAGTTCGACCGAGCGCGCATGGCGATCAGGCTTCGTGGCGAAGCGCGGATCGGCGACGAGGTCCTCGCGGCCCATGCAGCGCGCCAGCGTGGGCCATTGCCGGTCTTCGTTGAGCAGCGACAGGATCAGCCAGCGGCCGTCCTTGCATTTGTAGTGATTGGTGACCGCGTTCAGCGCCTCTTCGCGCGGCTTGCGCTTCTTGAACTTGGCGCCGGCGAGCTTGGCCTGCGCCAGCACGCCGTTGGCCCAGACGCCGTTGGCCATCAGGTTGGTCGCGACATGCGAGCCCTTGCCGGTCTTCTCGCGCTGGAACAGCGCAGTGACGATCGCGCCGTAGAACGCCATCGCGCAGGGGTGGTCGCCCATGCCGGCGACCGAGCGCGCCGGCGTGGTGTCCTCGTCGGCGCGCACCAGGTCCATCAGGCCGGAGCGGGCCCAATAGGCGTTCGAATCGAAGCCGGGCTTGTTGGCCTCCTCGCCCTTCTCGCCATAGCCGGTGAAGGAGGCGTAGATCAGCCGGTCGTTGAGATGGGCGAGATGATCATGGGTGATGCCGAGCTTTTGGCGCACCTGCGGCGGCATGTTGGTGATGAACACGTCGGCCTCGGCGACGAGCTTGTAGAGCACCTCGCGCGCCTCGGGCTTGGTGAGGTCGAGCGCCAGGCTCTTCTTGTTGCGCGCCTCCAGCATCCACGCGAAATTGTGCTCGCTCGAGGGATAGCCGGGCAGGTTAGGCAGATTGCGGTAGGGGTCGCCGGCACCCGGCGGCTCGATCTTGATGACGTCGGCGCCGAAGTCGGAAAGCACGGTGGCGGCCGCGGGCGCCGCGATGAAGCTCGCGCAATCCAGGACCTTGAGTCCATCAAAAATGCCTTTTTCCATCGTGCCGTCGCTCCCGTGGCGCTTGTTGGTGTTTTTCCGGTAGCTGGAATTATCGCAGGCGATGATCCCGATCGGACCGCCATTTGACCCATCTCGGGGGCACGATGCAACCAAGTCATTTAACCCAAGTCATTCCGGAGCGATGCGCAGCATCGAATCCGGAATCTAGAGATTCCCCGATGCACAATTGTGCATCTGAGGTCTGGTCCTTCGGACCATCCCGGAATGACAGTGTGGATTGCTTGGTCGCTTCGCTTCTCGCAATGACGGAGGCGGTTACTCCACTCCGGCCATCAGCGCCGCGTTACCGCCCGCGGCGGCGGTGTTGATCGTCACTGTCTGCTCGGTCGCGAAGCGCGTGAGGTAGTGCGGGCCGCCGGCCTTGGGGCCGGTGCCGGAGAGGCCGCTGCCGCCGAACGGCTGCACGCCGACGACCGCGCCGATCATGTTGCGGTTGACATAGATGTTGCCGACCTGGAGGCGGTCGATCACGTGCTCGATGGTGTCGTCGATGCGCGAATGGATGCCGAGCGTCAGCCCAAAACCAGTTGCTTCGATCGCGGCCAGCACGTCGCCGAGCCGTTCGGCGCGATAGCGCACGACATGCAGGATCGGGCCGAACACCTCTTCCGTCAGTTGGCTTGCCGCCGATAGTTCGAAGATGTGCGGCGCGACGAAATTGCCTGATGGCGCCGCGCCGGCGAGATGCACCCGCGCTTCCTGCTTCATCCGCGCGATATGCGCGTCGAGCCGCTGCTTGGCCTCGGCATCGATCACCGGCCCGATATGCGTCGAAGGATCGGCGGGGTCGCCGATCTTCAATTCGCGCGCGGCGCCCGCGATCATCTCGATCATGCGGTCGGAGACGTCGTCCTGCACGAACAACAGCCGCAGCGCCGAGCAGCGCTGGCCGGCGGAGCGGAACGCGGAGGTCACGACGTCGTCGGCGACCTGTTCGGGCAGCGCGGTGGCATCGACGATCATGGCGTTGATGCCGCCGGTCTCGGCGATCAGCGGCACGATCGGGCCGTCCTTGGCCGCGAGCGTCCGGTTGATCGACCGCGCCACCTCCGTCGAGCCGGTGAAGACGACGCCGGCGATCGCAGGATGCCCCACCAGCGCGGCGCCGGCCGCTCCGTCGCCCTGGACCAGATGCAGGGCGGTTTCAGGCACGCCCGCTTGATGCAGCAGCGCGACGGCCTCGGCCGCGATGCGCGGCGTCTGCTCGGCCGGCTTTGCGATCACCGCATTGCCCGCCATCAGGGCTGCCGTCACCTGGCCGAGGAAGATCGCGAGCGGGAAATTCCACGGCGAGATCGCCACGAATGCGCCGCGGCCGCGCAACGCCAGCACGTTGCTTTCGCCGGTCGGGCCCGGCATCGTCTCGCCTTCGCCGAACAGCTTTTGCCCGAGCGCCGCATAATAGCGGCAGAAGTCGATCGCCTCGCGCACCTCGGAGAGTGCGTCGTCGAGCGTCTTGCCGCCTTCGCTCTGCAGCAAAGCGAGGAAGCGGGCGCGGCGCTGCTCGAGCAAATCGGCCGCCTTGTCGAGGACCGCCGCACGTTTTGTGGCCGGCGTGGCGTTCCAGGCCTTGAAGCCGTTCCGTGCCGCGGCGACGGCGGCGTTCGCCTGCTCGGTTGTCGGCGTCGCGCCCGCACCTTGTGTCGCCTTGCGCTCGGCCGCAATCGCCAAGGTCAACGCTTCGAGCGCTTTGCGTTCGCCGAACTCGATGCCGTGCGAATTCTCGCGCTGCGGGCGATAGAGATCGGCCGGCAATGGAATCCCGGAATGTGCGGCATTGGTGTTGCTACCGACGATCTCCGCGGGGCGGCGCAACAGGTCGACGATGGACACGCGATTGTCCGCCGCCAGCGCCACGAACGACGAGTTGGCGCCGTTCTCGAGCAGCCGTCGCACCAGATAGGCGAGCAGGTCGCGGTGGCTGCCGACCGGCGCGTAGGTGCGATGGGCGATCTCCGGCCTGTCCTCGCCGAGCTGCGCGTAGAGCGCTTCGCCCATGCCGTGCAGCCGCTGGAATTCGAAGCTCGCGGGATCGTCGGCCAGTTCGAGGATGGTCGCGACCGTCAGCGCGTTGTGGGTGGCGAATTGTGGAAACAGCCGCGGCCGCAATGCCAGCAGCTTGCGCGCGCAGGCGACGTAGTTCAGGTCGGTCATCGCCTTGCGGGTGAACACCGGATAGCCGTCGAGCCCGCGCTCCTGCGCGCGCTTGATCTCGGTGTCCCAATAGGCGCCCTTGACCAGCCGCACCATCATCCTGCGATCCAGCACACGCGCGAGCGCATCGATATAGTCGATCACCTCGGTGGCGCGCTTCTGATAGGCCTGGATCGCGAGCCCAAAGCCGCTCCAGCCGGCGAGCGACGGGTCGGCGAGCGCAGCTGACATCACATCGAGCGACAGCTCCAGCCGATCGGCTTCCTCGGCATCGACGGTGAAGTTGAGATCGAACGCCTTGGCGCGGCGCGCCAGATCGACCAGTTGCGGCACCAACTCGCTCATCACCCGCGCCCGGCTGACCGCCTCGAAGCGCGGATGCAGCGCCGAGAGCTTGACCGAGATGCCTGGCCGGTCGGGCAGGGCCTGATCACCAGCCGCCTTGCCGATCGCCTCGATGGCGCGGGCGTAGGATTCGAAATAGCGATGAGCGTCGTCGGCGGTGCGGGCGCCTTCGCCGAGCATGTCGAAGGAATAGCGCGAGCCGCGCGCGGTGTGCGATTGGGCGCGCGCCAGCGCCGCCTCGATGGTTTCGCCGAGCACGAAATGGCTGCCCATCAGCCGCATCGCCTGCCGCGTCGCGGCGCGCACCGCCGGCGCGCCGAGCCGCTTGGTCAGCCGCCCGATCGTGCCCTGCGGGGTCTCGCCGGGCTGGATCACGCGCGCCGACATGCCGAGCGCCCAGGCCGAGGCGTTGACCAGGAACGCGCTCGATCTGGTCTCGTGATTGACGAAGTCGCCCTGGCCGAGCTTGTCCTCGATGAATTGGTCGGCGGTGCGCGCGTCCGGCACCCGCAGCAGCGCTTCCGCCAGCACCATCAGCGCCAGCCCCTCCTTGGTCGACAGCGCGAACTCCCGCAGCATGTCCTCAACCCCGCCAAGCGGATCGTCGTTCGCCCTGATCGCCTCGATCAGCCGCGTCGCGGTGAGATCGATCCGCGCCTCCGCCTCCGCGCCGGACGTCGCGTCCTGACGCAGGCGGCCGGCAATGGCGGCGTCGTCGGGGGCGTAGGGCGCGCTGAACGGGGGCGGGAGCGGGTCTGGCATGGTGGTTCCTTGGCGGTTCCTTCGGGTTGCACGGCAACACCTACGCGCACACGAACCGCAGTTCGATAGACAAATTAGCAGATTTGCCTTAGAAAATCAGGGCTAGTCGGAAAATTGCCGTAGATATGACAGAGATCGATAAGATAGACCGCAAAATCCTCTCGATTCTGCAAGGGGATGGCCGGATTGCCAATGTGGAGCTGGCGGAAAGGATCGGCCTGTCGCCGACCTCGGTCGGCGAACGGCTGAAGCGGCTGCAGCGCGACGGCTTCGTCGAGGGCTATGGCGCACGGCTCAATCCGCACCGGCTTGGGCTCGGCCTGCTGGTGTTCGTCGAGGTGCTGCTCGACAAGACCACGCCCGACGTGTTCGAGCGCTTCGCCAAGGCGGTCCAGGCCGCGCCGGAAGTGCTGGAGTGTCACATGGTGGCCGGCGGCTTCGACTATCTGGTCAAGGCGCGCGTCGCCAACATGACCGCCTATCGCAGATTTCTCGGCGAGATCCTGCTGGCGTTGCCGGGCGTGCGCGAAACGCGAACCTACGCGGTCATGGAGGAAGTCAAGCGCGACGCGCCGTTGCCGGTCGGCTGATATGCGCCCGATGTGATCCACAGCCATGCGCGGGATGTATTGGCATCGCGCCGCACCCGCGATAATCCTCTGGTTCAGTTGGGGGCCGTGGTGATGAAAGACGTCGATCAGCCGATACGAACGATGCGGGCCGGGTTCGCCGGCGCGCTGGCGGTGTTCATGCTGTCCCTGCCAACAGCGGCGCCGGCCCGTGCGGCCGAGCTCAGCTCGGGAATCATGCAGCTCTTCACGTCGGTTTCGATCTATCCGCCGTCGGCCTCGACGATGACGGTCTGCTACGGCTTCGTCTGCCGGCGCCGCGAGATGCTGGATTTCAGCGCGGCCGACAGGGCGGCCCTGGGCAAGATCATGGCCGGTGGCCGCGCCAATGCCGCCGCTGAACGGGCGGCGGTGCAAAAGGCCGTGATCTGGCTCGATCGCCGGATGGGGCCGATCCTCGGCACCGACAAGCGCGTGGCCAAGGCGGACTTCCGCGCCAACGACGACAAGCACAATTACGATTGCTGGGACACCACCCGCAACACAACCAGCCTGATGCTGGTGATGCAGGCCTGGAACCTGTTCAAGTTCCATGACGTCGGCGATCCCCACTATCGCGGATTTTCGCTGGGGCAAACGCCGCACAACACCGCCGTCCTGGTCGAGCGTGCCACCAAGGTGGAATGGGTTGTCGATCTCTGGCCCCGCGGCTATCTGCAACCGCCTGACGTCATGACCGTCGCCCAATGGGTGACGGAAGATTGAACGGCTTGGTGTTGCCGCGCGCGCGTTCCGTAGAGTTCCATTCCCATTGATTATAGGGATAGTTAGCTGCGTCATCGGCGCTGGAACCGAGCTCCAAGTTCGGAACAAGCTTCGACAACTACCTTCCACGCTCACCACCGTAAGAACCAAGTGACGCGATAAGACGAACGGCATTCGGTCAACCCGAGGCACGATATGCGTTTACGTCCGACTTGCACCGATGCCGCTGTCAGCGGTGTTCGTTTCCAACTGTTGGTGGCGCTTGCGCTGCTGCCCGCGCTCGCCGGCCCGGCGCGCGCGGGCGACGTCGAGGATTGCAACGGGCCGCCGACGGACAAGGCCGAGGCGGCGTGCTCGGCCATCATCAGCGATGCCGCACGGTCCACCGACGATCGGTCCAAGGCTTTTGCCGGCCGCTCGCGATACTATATTGCTCGCGGCAAGATCGATCAGGCCTTGGGCGATGCCGATGCTGCGCTGCAGCTCAATCCGCAATTCGTGTCGGCGCTGATCGCGCGCGGCTATGTGCAGCAGCGCAAGGGCAGCCTGGATCAGGCCCGCGCCGATTTCGATCGCGCGATCGAGCTCGAGCCGAAGAGCCCGTTCGGCTACCTTGCGCGCGGCAATCTGCGCGCCGACCAGCGCGCCTGGACTGACGCGATCTCGGACTATGACCAGGCCATCACGCTGCGGCAGGATCTCCCCGCAGCCCATGTCGGGCGCGCGCGGGCCTATGTCGAATCCGGACAGCCCGACGCGGCGCTGGCCGACGCCAACACCGCGATTGCCATCAACGCAAGCACGCCGAACGCGTTCTACTGGCGCGGCCAGGCCTATCGCCGCAAGGGCGACATCGATCGCGCGATCGAGGATTTTTCGCGTGCGATCGCGCAGGCGCCGCAGACCGAGCGCAACGCCTATTTCGCCCGCGCCCAGCTCTACAGCGCCAAGGGGGACTATGCCCGCGCCATTGCCGACTTCGACAGGCTGCTGGCGGTGCTTCCCGGCAACAAGGAGATCCAGGAGCAGCGCCAGCAGGCGGCCGCGATGCAGGCCGAGCTCGCCAAATCGGGCGCAGCCGCGCCATCACCGACCACGCCGGCTGCCGCCGCGCCGGCGGCGCAACCGCCCGCCGCGGTGCCGGCCTCGAGCAACCAGCAGATCGAGCAGGCCAAGCAGTTTATCGCACAGGGCAATTTCGCGGGCGCGATCAATAATCTCAGCCAGGTGCTGAGCGGCGACCCGCGCAACGAGGCGGCGCTGCGGCTGCGCACGCAGGCCTATTCACGGCTCAACCGGCTGGCGGAGGCGCGCAACGATCTCAACGACCTGCTCAAGCTCAAGCCGGACGATCCCCAGCTGCTCGCCTTCCGCGCGCTCAATGCCGCGAGCTTGCGGCAGTTCGACGATGCCACGGCCGACGCCACCCGCGCGATCACGCTCGATCAGAATAACTCGCTGGCCTATCTCGCCCGCGGCCTCGTCAAGGCCAACACCGGCAAGGTGAAGGACGCGCTCGCCGATTACGATCATTCGATCTCGCTCAACGCCAAGGAGACGCTGGCCTTCACCGAACGCGGGCTCGCCTATTTCAATCTCAATCAGCTCGACAAGGCGCTATTGGATTTCGATCAGGCGCTCGCGCTGGTGCCGACCAATCTGATCGCCAAATCGTGGCGCGGCCTTGCGCTGATGCTCAAGGGCCGCACCGACGAGGGGCTGGTCGACATCAACGGTGTGCTGGAGCGAGTCCCCAACAATCCCACGGCGCAGCTCGGCCGCGGGCTCGCGATGCTGACCTCGGCCCAATACGACCGCGCCATCGCCGCGTTCGACCAGATCGTCGCACGGGCGCCCAACGATCCCTTCGCGCATGTGCTGCGCGCGCGGGCCTATCTCGGGGCGAAGAAGCCGGATGACGCGATGAAGGATCTCAATCTGGTCCTCAGCTCACGGCCCAATGATCAGGCGGCGCTGACGTTGCGTGGCATCACCTGGTCGACGCTGCGCAACTACGACAAGGCGGTCGAGGATCTCGATCGGGCGATTGCGCAGAAGGAGACCGTGGAGGGTGTGTTCGCGCGCGCCAAGGCGCATGAGGCGCTCAACCACACCGACAAGGCGACCGAGGATTTCCGCAAAGCCACCCAGCTCGCGCCGTCGAGCGTGTTCGACGTGCTCGCGCAGGCCGAGTCCAAACGCAAGATCCAGGAATTGCCGAAGAAGGTGCCGTGCGGCACAGGTCAGGGCGGCACCTGTCTGTAACGCGGCAACTCCGCCGCGGCGCGCTTCCCTGGAATAAAGAGTTAAGTGTCGGCACGCGATCGATAGCGGCCGAAAAAAGGACTACGCCGTGGCGCGCGGGCATCGTGCCCGCTCCGCCGAACGTCACGTGGTCTGGTGTGTGGATCGGCCCCCACTCCCGGATGACGTCCGAGAGTGCGCCGCCGGGTCTGGCGCTGTTGCGCTAGACCTTAAGGTTCTCGGCTGACGTCTTGCCGCGATTGGCGATCTCTTCGTATTCGACCGTCTGGCCTTCGTTCAGGCTTTGAAGACCAGCCTTCTGAACCGCAGAAATATGCACGAAAATGTCTTTGCCGCCCGTTGCGGGCTGGATGAATCCGTAACCCTTGGTCGGGTTAAACCACTTCACTGTACCTTTGGGCATTCCAGTCGTCTCCGCGGAATCAATCGAAAACAGACCAGCCGGTCCCCGCACAAACCGGCTTGTCCGTAACTACAGGATAGCAGTTTGGAAAAAGCTGGGTAGATCAAACGACGGTGTGATTCTGACCGGAAACAACCCGCTTTGCAGGGATTTGGTGCCGGTTTGCCTGTTTCATGGTCAATTTTTGCGCTGCAAAAAAGTGTCGGTTCCACGACCCATATTGGATCAATGGCCCCGCGCGTAGGTCTTCCGCCGGCGCGCGGGGTTCAAATCGACCGCATCTCAATAGGTCGCGGTGAGGTATTCGACGATCTTGCCGACGTCGGCATCGTCGATCGGCGCGCCGTAGACCTTGATCATCTTGGTCACCTCGGCCTGCCAGAAGTCCTTCTTGAACTTCTCGCCCTGCGGCTGGGTCTTGATGTAGTCGGCCGAGTGGCAGGCGGTGCAGTTGTTCTGCGCCACGTCGAGGTTGGGACCCGGCTTGAACGCCGCGGTCTCCTCGGGAACCTTGTAGTTCACGGGCGCGGCGATCGCGGCGCCGATCGACAGCGCGGCGATCGCGGCGAGTGAGGCAAGCAGCTTGCTGGTCATGATGCTTCTCCTCACGCCGCCGTGACACGCACGGTTTCGACGACGTTGCGCAGATAGCCGGCCGGATTCCACAACGGATCCATCGGTTGGGTGTCGCCCGCATTGTTGGTGGCACGCACCTTCAGGTCTGAGGGGCCGGCCGCGAGTTTTACCGGCAGCTTCCATTCACGGAATGCGTATTTGCCGAGATCTTTGCCGAGCTTGGCCGGCATCCAGCTCTTGCCGCCGTCGGTCGAGACCGCGACCTCCTTGATGCCCTTGCCACCGTCGAAGGCGATGCCGCGCAGCATGGTGCGGCCTGCCTTGAGCTTGGCGCCGTCGGCGACGCTGGTGATGAACGAGCGCACCGTGAAGCGGTTGATCGGGATCGTCGCCTTCGGTGCGGTGCCGGGCTCGACCGCGTTGTTCGGCGTGTCCGGAATCCGGTAGGCGGACTTCATCCAGAAGCCCTCGAACACGCTGTCGATGACGTTGATCTCGTTGAGGTGCTTTACCCAATAGGTGCCGTAATAGCCAGGCACCACGAGGCGGAGCGGGAAGCCATTGAGGAACGGCAGGTCCTCGCCGTTCATGCCCCAGGCCAGCATCACCTCGCCGTCGCGCGCGTGGTCGATATCGAGCGCCTTGACGAAATCCGGGGTCTTGTCGCTAACCGGACCGTCCATGCCGTTGAAGGTGACCTGTTTGGCGCCGGCCTGCACGCCGGCCATGTCGAGCACGGTCTTCAGCGGCACGCCGTGCCAGCGCGCGCAGCCCATCGCGCCATTGCCGAGCTGGCCGCCGGCGACCCGCGGATTGAAGAAGCCGCGGCTGTTGCCGGAGCACTGGTTGACGGCGACGAGCTCGGTCGCCTTCAGCTTCCTGATATCCTTCAGCGACAGCTTGAGCGGTTTGTCGACCTTGCCCTTGATCTCCAGCGTGAACTTGTCCGGATCGAGATTGTAGGGGAGGTCGGCGAGGTGATAGCGGACGAAGAATGCGTTGTTCGGCGTGAGCGGGCCGTCGTTGAAGATCGCAAATGGCGTTTCCAGCTGCGGCGGCCGGCTGGTCAGGCCGATCATCGGGCGCTTCTGCGGGTAGCGCACCAGCGGCCGCTCGCCATTGCCGAACGGCAGCGTCACCGTGTCGAGGGCGAATGCGCCCCTTGATCCCAGCCCCGTCACCAACGCGGCCAACCCGGCGCGCTTCATCAAGTCTCGTCGATCGAGCATTCCGCTTCCTCCGAAGCTGTTCTGTCGTGAGCTGGTCATCACCAGGCTCACCCTTGCCTTTGCGCGCCTTCGCATCATGGAATGCGCGCAGCCGCAAATGTCGCACCTGACAAGGGCAAGTCAATTGAGCTTTCGCAGCGTCCACCAGCGTTGCGACGCAACAACGAAAAGCCCCGGTCGCATTGGCGACCGGGGCATTTCGATCCAACCGGAGGGTTCGATCAGTAGCAGACGTTCACGGTGCGATAGCGATAGCCGTAAGGCGTCAGCACCAGGCGGGTGGCGTAGCAGCCGGAATCGACGAAGCCGACGGCGATGCCCGGGCCACCCCAGAAGTGATGGTGATGCGGATGCCAGAAGAACGGCTTGGCGGAGGCCGAGGTCGGCGCCAGCGCGGCGGCACCGAGGGTTGCGGCAGTAGCGAGAGCAAGCGTGACTTTGCGAAGCATGGTCGTCTCCTTCAGATGCGCGTTGAACTCTGTCGCGGCGCGGTTGCAGCGTTACCCATCGCCAGTCAGTTGCATCCGGCACGGGGCACGTTCGAGCATCTCTGCTGAACGCGCGCTTGGATGTGCGGCAGGTCACACTCGGAGTGGGGTGGAGATGAACCCGGTCAGGCCGCGACGGCGCGACGGTCGTCGACGAGCGCGGACAGGATGCGGGTCGCTTCGACGGTGCGCACGGTCATTGGCTCGTTGCGGCCGCGGATCGCGACCTCCTGGGCCGGCAGCGCATCGTCGGCGAGGCCTGCGGTGACGCGCACCTCGTCCGAGATCACCGCCTCGCAGGCCAGCGCCTTGGTCATGTCCTGCAGCCTTGCCGCGACGTTGACGGCATCGCCGAGCGCGGTGAACACCATGTGGTCGCGATAGCCGATATCGCCGACGATCACCTCGCCGCCATGGATGCCGATGCCGAAGCGGATCGGCTCGCGCAGATCGTGGCTGAGGAACTGGTTCAGCTCGTCGATATTGGCCGCGATCAGCGCTGCCGCACGCAAGGCCTGGCGGCAGGCCAGCTGCCGGTCGGTGGTGAGCCCGAACAGCGCCAGCATGCCGTCGCCGATGAACTGGTTCGGTCGCCCGCCGGCTTCCAGCACCGCCTGCGACACCGCGCCGAGGAAGCGGTTGACGATGAACACGGTGTCGAACGGCAGCCGTTTCTCGGCAAGCTGCGTCGAGCCGCGCATGTCGACGAACATGCTGACGAGATAACGCTCCTGGCCGACCCGCGTCGGATGGGTGGCGTGCGCATTCGCCGACATCGTGTGCGGCAGGAACAGCTGGAAGAAGGTCAGGTCGGCGGTCGGCCGCAACTGGCAGGCCAGCCGGATCGACGGATCGTCAGTGCCGACCCGGTGCAGCACGAAGGCTTCGCGCGGCGAGGGCTCGGGCAGGGCGGCATGATCGCCGATGATGCGGATGCGGCAGGTCGAGCAGCGCGCACGGCCGCCGCAGACGCTGGCATGCGGCACGTTGTAGCGCAGGCTCGCTTCCAGCACGCTCAATCCCTTCGGCACCCGCAGCGTACGGCCGTTGCCGTAGGACAGCGCGATCATGCCGCCGCGGCGCTCCAGCAGGGCACGCGCGCCGCGCGCCAGCAGCACGAGGCCGAGCAGTCCGAGATAGCCGATCGTCAGGCGGTCCGTGATCTTCTCGAGCGTGGTCGCCTGCGCCGCCGTGCCGAGCTTCTGCACCGACAGCTCCTCGCGTCGCCAGTCGGGATCCTGATAGTCTTCCATCGTGGCGCGGCCGCCCTGATAGATGCCGAGCATCGCCAGGGTCGGGATCAGCACCGCGGCAGCTAGCAGGTATGGTGCGGCGCGCGTAAAGAACGGACGCAGCCGGAGCCAGAAATACAGGCCGATGCAGCCATGCACCCAGGCGATCACCAGCACCGCCAGCATCAGCCACAGCCGGTTCGGTGCCGAGATGAAGAACGTGTACAGCTCCTGCGGGTAGAGCTTCTCCTGTCCGTACAGGGTCTGGCCGAGCCGCACGCCCACAACGTGCGCAACGATCAGCATCGGGACGCTGAGGCCGAGCGTGAGCTGCAGCGGCTCGATCGTCTTCCAATGGAACTCGCGGCGCTGATACAGCGCCCAGATGCCGAGCGCGGTGTGCACCAGGCAGGAGCTGTAGAAGGTGATCGCGACCGGCAGGAACTGCCAGAATTCGGTGTGGTAGTACACCCCGATCGCCAGCGCCTCCGTCGAGATATTGCCGAGCGCGTGGTTGAGGAAATGGCTGATCAGGTAGGCGAACATGATCGCCCCCGTGACCAGGCGGATCTGCCGCAGGCCGACGCCGCGGGCCATATCCTGCAGGTGCTCGCGCGAGGGGGAGGCCATGTGATTCATGATCGGCAAGTCTAGTGCTTAATTCCCGCGCTGAACACCACCACGGGTCCGGACGGGCCGTGACAACGGGCACTGCAGCACGTTGACACTCCGTTAAGAGTCGAACAAAAAGCCCGCCGTGACGATAGCCCAAGCCCAACCTGGAGCCGATAACAACAGCGTTAAGCCGGCCCGGTCGCGCGCGCCGGATTGGCGCGGCGTCATTGCCGTGATCGTTGCCATGACCGTGATGCGGCTGGTCTATGCCCATGCGCTCGATCTGCGCACCGACGAGGCCTATTACTGGACCTGGTCGAAGGAAAACGTGCTGTCCTTCCTCGACCATCCGCCGATGGTGGCCTGGTTCATCCGCTTCGGCACCGCGATCCTCGGCGACACCAATCTCGGCGTCCGCCTCGGTGGCATCGTGGCGATGCTGGCGACCCAGCTGTTGCTCGCCGACATCGTCCGCCGCGTGACATCCAACAATGTCCGCGCCGTGATGCTGGCGCTGCTGCTGCCGGAGGCGGCGCTCTATTACGGGCTCTTGATGGCCAAGGTGGCGCCCGATACCGCGCTGATCCCGTTTTCGGTGGCGATGCTGTGGTCGCTGGTGCGGCTCGCGCAGGGCAATGACGGGCGCTGGTGGCTCGCCGCGGGGCTGTTTGCCGGGCTGGCGCTGTTGTCGAAATTCACCGCGATCATGTTCGCGCCGGCGGTGCTCGCCTTCGCGCTGGTGCCGGATTGGCGTTGGCGCTGGCTGCGCAGCCCGTATCCTTATCTCGCCGCGCTGATCGCGATCGTCGTGTTCTCACCAGTCTTGATCTGGAATGCCGAGCACGATTGGGCCTCGTTCCGCTTCCAGGCGGTGCGCGCCACCGCCGAGCGCGATCTGACGCTCCGGACTTTCGGCGAGTTCATCGGCATGCAGTTCGGGCTGGTCGGCTTTGTGCTGCTGCCGGTGACGCTGTTCGGAACAGTACTGACAGCGTGGCGCGGCTATATCAGGCGCGAGCCGGTCGCGATCCTGCTGGCGACCGCGGTGCTGGTGCCGTTTGGCTACTTTCTCTGGAAGTCCTTGACCTTGCGGGTCGGCGACACCTGGCCGATGTTCCTGTGGCCGGCCGGCTTCGCGGCGGTTGCCATCAATGTCACGCGGATGCCGTTCGAGGGCTGGTCGGTTGGCTTAGTCAAATCGACGGTCTATTGGGCCCGGACCGCCATTTCCACCGGCATCGTGTTCGTCGTCTGCGTCTTCCTCTATTACATGTTCGCGCCGTGGAATCTGATCGGCCGCACCGATCCGATCGGCACCGAGGCCGGCTACGATCTGGTGGCAGCGCGCACCTTGGCGCAGGTGCAGGCGACCGGCGCGACCTGGGTCGCGACCACGGATTACCGCACCTACGCGATGCTGCGCTGGTTGCTGCGCGGGCAGGTGCCGGTCATCGAGGTCAACGAGCGCGGCCGCTTCCAGGGCTTTGCCGATCCCGGCATGAGCACGATCAGGGATCATGTCGGCATCTATGTCGGGCGCGAGCCCGAGAACAATCTGCCGCTGTGGAGCGAGACATCAGCAGTGCGTCAGCCGCTGGAGCGTGTGACGCGGAGCTGGCGCGGCATGGTGATGGACACCTATGCGCTGGAGAAGATCAGCGGCTGGACGCCCGATCTGTCGCCGCCGCCGGACACCACGTTCTTCCGCTGGCGCGTGCTGGCGATGCGTCTTCCTTCTCCCCTTGTGGGAGAAGGTGGCGCGCCTTTGCGCGCCGGATGAGGGGTTCTCGCCGCGGGAGCGGTGCGCGCGGATGGATACCCCTCACCCAAGCGAGTTCGTGACGAGCATCTGAGCTGCCCTCTCCCACAAGGGGAGAGGGCGCAGCAACTGGCGTTGTCCTGCTCGGAAAGAGCTGGTGGCTATTCCTCTTCGTCACGCTTGCGGATCAGGTCCTTTGCCAGATCGGTCAGCGCCGGGCGCGGCAAGGCGTTGAAGGGGAGCGGGCGGGTGACGTCGATCGCGGCGAGGCCGAGCCGTGCGGTCAACAGGCCGTTGAGCATGCCTTCGCCGAGCCGCTGCGAGAGCTTTGCCGCGATGCCGTGGCCGAGCATCTGCTGGATCAGGCTGTCGCTTGCCGCCATGCCGCCGGTGATCGCCAGATGCGCGATGACGTGGCGCAGCAGGCGGATCATGCCGAGCGCGCCGGGCCGGCCGCCATAGAGCCGCGCCAGCTGGCGGATCATCCGCAATGACGCCACGAACACGAACAGCACGTCGATCATCGCGCGCGGACTGACCGCGGTGACCACCGAGACGCGCTGCGCGGCGGTCGAGACCAGCCACCGCGCCTCCTCGTCGAGCGGCGCCATCAGCTCGCGTTCGGCGAGGCGGATCATGTCGGCGCCGTCGATGATGTCGTCGGTGTGGCTCTGCAGCGCGCTGCGGGCGCGGGCGAGCTGCGGGGTCTGGTGCGCGAGCTTGAGCAGATCGGCGACAACAGCCCGGCTCGCAGCGCGGTCGTCGCTGACCAGCACCTCGGCGGCGCGCAGATGCAGCTTCTCGATGGTGGCAAGCCGCGCCAGGCCTATGAGCTCGCGCATGGTGACGACCGCCAGCGCCACCGCGGCGATGACGGCAAGCCCCAGCCCGAGGAAGCCGAGGCCCTCATTGCGTGCGAACAGATCCTCGACCAGATTGATGACGCCAAGCCCGGTGCCGAGCACCACGAGGCCCGCGACCGCGCTCCAGAACAGCGTGCCCCAGCGGAAGCCGCGGCGCGCCGGCAACAGCGGCGCATCTGTTGGCACCGGGAGCTGCACGGGCTCGGCCTCGGGCACGATCTGGATCGTGCCGCGGCTGAGGCGGCCACCGTCGTTCGGATCCATCACGACCACGCCGGGATCGTCGAGCTTGAACGTCGCCGGCCGCCGCGGGGGCGTCTTCTCGTTCATTGCAGTTTGTCTCCGATCAGGAACTGGAGAGCGCGGTCAAGGCGGATGTGAGGCAGCGCCGGCTCCGCATCGCCGTTTCGTTCCAGCTTCGGCGGGCGGAAGCGCAGGAAGCGGTAGTCGGCCGCCTCGGCGCCGGCGCTGGAGAGGCCGCGGAATCCGCCGTTGAACAGCTCCTCCGGATTGTCGGGCAGGTCGCCCGGAAAGGTCGCGACCTCGGTCTCGCCGTCAAGCCGCTCGCCGTTGGCGACCTCGCCCGGCGCCGGCGTGCCTAGGATCGACGGTAGCCGGTCGCGGCCGCGGGTGACCTGCGCCTCGCGGGTGGCGCGCACCGCGGCAAGCGCCACCACGTCGATCGCAGCACCGGCATATTCGGCGCGCTCAGCGGCCCTGGCCACGATCCGCCGCAGCACGGCCTCCAGCCGGTCGTGGCTCTGGTGATGCAGATGATCGGCCTTGGTCGCCGCGAACAGGATGCGGTCGAT
Organism: Bradyrhizobium sp. th-b2; assembly: GCF_000426785.1. Taxonomy (NCBI): domain Bacteria; kingdom Pseudomonadati; phylum Pseudomonadota; class Alphaproteobacteria; order Hyphomicrobiales; family Nitrobacteraceae; genus Bradyrhizobium; species Bradyrhizobium sp. th-b2. The sequence goes on along the minus strand of NZ_AUGA01000012.1, from coordinate 47,820 downwards.
GCGCGGCCGGAACAGCGCGCTCAGGATCGTGCTGCGGCCGATCCGGAAGCAGTCGAGGATGCCAGCGAGCGCGGCCTCGAGGTCGTGCAGTGCCTCGGGCCCGGCATTGAATGCGGCCAGCGCATCGGCGAGCACGATCTGGCGATCGAGCCGCGCAAAATGATCGCGGAAGAACGGCCGCACCACGACCTCCTTGTAGGCCTCGAAGCGCCGCCGCATCATCGCCCACAGCGAACCGTCCGGCGCACTGCCGTCGACGGGCACGTCGAGCGGCGCAAAGGTCAGCGCCGGCGTATTGGCGAGGTTGCCCGGCATCAGGAAGCGGCCGGGAGGCAACAGGCTCATCGCAAAGCGTTCGTCGCGGCAGGCGCGCAGATAGTCGGTGAACAATCTTGCCTCGGCGAGCGCCGTCTGCTCGTCCGCTTTGCCCTCCGGCTTCAGCGTTGCCAGATGCGCGTGCCAGGGCGCCGCAAGTTTGGCGCGCAGCGGCTCGCGCGACAGCGCAAGGCTTTCCGCCGACCATTGCTCGTAGCTCTTGGCCAGCAGCGGCAGGTCGAGCAGCCACTCGCCGGGATAGTCGACGATGTCGAGGGTCAGCGTGCGGTCCGCGCCATTTTGCCGCTGATACTCGATCACGAGGCGAAGCTCGGAGATGTCCGTGGTCGAGCTCGGCCATTGCAGCTCCTCGACCAAAGTGCGGACATGGCTCTCATAGGCGAAGCGCGGCACCGCATCGTCGGGTTGCGGCGCGAGATAGGCGCGCGCGATCCGCCCCGAGGCATAGGGCTCGAACACCGGGAAGCGGCCGCCGCGGGTCAGGCCGTGCACCAGCGCCGTGATGAACACGGTCTTGCCGGCGCGCGACAGGCCGGTGACGCCGAGCCGCACCGTCGGGTTGAAGAAGCCCTCGCCATAGTCGAGCAGCGCCCGCGCCGAGAGACGCGCTTCCTCGACGATATCTCGAAACCTGGGGGGCATGGAGGGTTAACGAAAGGACCCGGCAGGAGGAGCCAAAAGGGGCGGGCGATCACCCGCAAGGTGGCGATTATCGGGGCAAAATCAAGCTTCACATTTCCGGCGCCTTTGCAGGCGAGGGGTTGAACGTGCCGCAATATCAGCGATACCCATAATCTGTCGGTACACAGGAAAGCCTGCATGACGGTCTTCCGCCTGAAGCAATTCGCCTCGACCTCGATCCACGCGGCCGGCGCCGCGCTGTGGAACTACGACCGCGCCGAGCTGATCGCCGACGGCGTGGTCCACATCATCGGCGTCTGTTTCGGGCTGGTCGCCGCCACCGCGCTGATCGTCTTGACCGCAGTCTATGCCGGCCCGTTCGACGTCGCCGTGGTGTCGGTCTATGTCGCGGGGCTGCTCGCGATGCTGGTGCTGTCGGCGACCTATAATCTCTGGCCAGTGTCGCGCGCCAAATGGGTGCTGCGGCGCTTCGATCACTCTGCGATCTATCTGTTGATCGCCGCGACCTATACGCCGTTCATCGTGGAACTGAAGGACAGCACTTTCGCGATCGCGCTACTCGTCGGCGTGTGGTGCGTGGCGATCGTCGGGATCTGGCTGAAGCTGCGCTATCCCGGCCGCTTCGACCGGCTCGCAGTCGGGCTCTACCTTGCGATCGGCTGGAGCGGCATCATGCTCTACGACCGCGTCGTCAAGGCGCTGCCGGCGATGGCGCTCGGCTTTGTGCTGGCCGGCGGCATTCTCTACAGCCTGGGGGTGATCTTCCACTCCTGGCGGCGGCTGCGCTTCCAGAACGCGATCTGGCACGGCTTCGTGCTGCTCGGGGCCGCCTGCCACTATACGGCGGTGTTCGACGTCGTGCTGGCGAGCTGAGCGTTCCCCTCATCGAAAAGATCATGCACCGGCCAAAGATGCGATATCATGGTCGCCGCTAGTTGAGCATCATCTTTCGGAAAACCGGCTTCCACTTTTCCGTATGATGCTCTCGGATCAAGATATCGGGAGGATGGCCATGCAGGTGGCGGGTAAGGTTGTGGTGGTCACCGGCGGTGGCAATGGCATCGGCAAGGCGCTGTGCGAGGCGTTCCACGCCGCGGGCGCATCCAAGGTCGTGGTCGTCGACCTCGATCACGCGGCGGCCGAGAAGGTCGCGGCCTCGGTCGGCGGCGCGGCCTTCAAATGCGATGTCGGGCAGGAGAAGAATATCCTGCACGTGATCGACGAGACCGAGCGCATGTTCGGCCCGATCGCGCTGTTCTGTTCAAATGCCGGCATCGGCGGCGGCTTCGATCCGCTGTCGAAAAATGCCGGCGGCACCTCCGACGAGCCGTGGTCGCGCAGCTGGGCGATCCATGTGATGGCGCATGTCTATGCTGCGCGGCATCTGGTGCCGCGCATGAAGGCGCGCGGTGGCGGCTACTTCCTCAACACGATCTCCGCGGCGGGCCTGCTGTCGCAGGTCGGCAGCCCGGCGTACTCGACCACCAAGCACGCCGCGGTCGGCTTTGCCGAAAACCTCGCGATCTCGCACCGCGCCGACAACATCAAGGTCTCGATCCTCTGCCCGCAGGGCGTCGAGACCAACATGCTGCGCTCAATCCCGAGGGGCCCGCAATCCGGCGACGGCGATCTCTCCGCGGAGCAGGTCGCGCAGGACGCGATCAAGGGCATCGAGCAGGAGACCTTCCTGATCCTGCCGCACCCGCAGGTGCTCGGCTACATGCGCAAGAAGACCGAGAACTACGACCGCTGGATCGGCGGCATGGCCAAGATCCAGGCCAAGATGCGCGAGACGCACGGGAAGTGAAGTCTGTAGCCCGGATGGAGCGAAGCGTAATCCGGGTCAAACGTCGTTACGTGAATCCCGGATTTCGCTGCGCACCATCCGGGCTACGAAACTCATTACGTGTAGCCACTCACGTGAGGTGAGCACGCTAGTCAGGCTCCCTCCCCCCTTGCGGGGGAGGGCCGGGGAGAGGGGTAAGCCCCGGGCGAGATGATTGAAGTCCGTCGCGCTTTGGCAACTTCGATCGCGTATCGTTGAGACTCATATTGAGAGAGTGTGCCGTGTGACACCCTCTCCCTAACCTCCCCCGCAAGGGGGGAGGGAACCCGTCCGCCGGTGCCATCCTCACGGGCCTCACGCCTTGCCGAGTTGCGCGATCCGGTCGCGCAGATAGGTGTCCATCAGATCGGGCGCCGAGGCGCCGAACATCCTGATGCGGCCGGTGTGCAGCAACAGCAGCAGGCCGGTCGCGTGCGCGAAGCAATCCACCATCACGGTGTTGGCTTTCTGACGCGACGCGCCGAGCGCCTCGGCCGCTTCCGCGATCGGATGCAGCGCAGCCTCCAGCGCGGCGTTCAGCTCGCGGTCGCGGTCGTGGCCGAGCCCGGCCGGCTTCATGCCGCCGCGAAACAGATAGAAGCCGAGATCGAGGTCGCGTGGATGGTCCGCATAATAGCGGAAGAAAGCCATGCCTGCGGAATGCAGCTTCTGTTTGGCGCCGCGCGTCGTCGTGACCGCGGCGCTGACGGCCTGGCCGAGCGAAGCCAGCGATTGCCGCAGCACCTCGGCATAGATCGCTTCCTTGGAATCGAAGTGGAAATACAGCGCCGCCGGCGTGTAGCCGGCCCGGGTCGCGATCGCCCGCAGGCTGGCGCCCTCGAGGCCTTCCTCGGCGAACACGCTACGCGCCGCATCGAGGATCAGCTCCCGCTTGTGGCGGCTGACCGCTTCCTTCCTGCTCTCGCGCAACTGCATGTTCAGGCGAATCCGTCTTGACTCAATTCAAACACCGTTAGATAATTTAACAGTGTTAGAAAAAATGAGCAAGGGAGAACGCCATGCTGATGACGGCTGCGGACTACCGGGAATCCCTGCGCCGCTACAAGCCGCGGGTGTTCGTCAACGGCGAGGCGGTCGCGAGCGTCGCGGACGAGCCGTTGCTGGCGCCGGGCGTGGCGGGTGTCGGCGTGACCTACGATTTCGCGCATCGCGCCGAGCACGCGCCGATCATGACGGCGCGGCAGGGCACCTCGGGCAAGACTGTCAACCGCATGCTCCACATCAATGAGAGCTCGCAGGACCTGCTCACCAAGCTCGAGGCGGTGCGGCTGGTGTGCCGGACATCGGGCTGCGCGCAACGCTATCTGACCCATGATGCGCTCAACAGCCTGTATCAGGTGACGAAGCTGACCGACGATCGCCACGGCACCGACTACAGCCAGCGCTTCCTCAACTATCTGCACGAGGTGCAGGACCATGACCTGACGCTCGGCATCGCCATGACCGATGCCAAGGGGGATCGCTCCAAACGGCCGGGGCTACAGGCCAACCCGGACGTCTATGTCCACATCAAGGAGCGCCGCGCCGACGGCATCGTGATCCGCGGCACCAAGGCGATCGTTACCGGCGCGCCCTACATGCACGAATTCCTGGTCATGCCGTGCCGCACCCACGTGCCCGACGACAAGGATTTTGCGGTGTGCTGCGCGGTGCCGGTCGATGCGCCCGGCGTCACCATCGTCGCGCGCCCGGCCGGCCGGCCCGGCGATGCAGCTGCGAAATTCTCGGCGAAGTACGGCCAGTCGGTCGGTGTCGTGATCTTCGACGACGTGTTCGTGCCGCATGATCGTGTCTTCCTCGCCGGCGAGACCGAGGAGGGCGGCTTCCTCACCACGTCCTACGCCACCCATCACCGCCACTCCTGCATTGGCGCGCGCGCCGGCTTCGGCGATCTGTTGATCGGCGCCGGCGCGCTGATGATCGAGGCCAACGGGCTCGATGCCGAGAAGCACGCGCATATCCGTGAGGCGATGGTCGAGCTGATCACCATCACCGAGAGCTTCTACGCCTGCGGCGTCGCGTCCTCGGTCTACTGCACCAAGGACCCCGCCGGCTCGGTAATGCCGGATGCGGTGTTCTCGAACATCGGCAAGCTCTTGCTGGCGACCAAGATCTACGACATGCACCGCGTGGCGCATTATGTGTCGGGCGGGCTGATCGTCGCGCTGCCGGGTCCCGACGAGGACCACAATCCGGAGACGCGCGCCTCGCTCGCCGCTGTCATGGGCGGACGTCCCGACATCCCGGCCGAGCAGCGCGCCGAGGTGGCGCGGCTGATCGAGGACCTCACGGTCTCGCACCAAGCTGGCTGGTACTCGGTGATCTCGCTGCATGGCGGCGGTTCGCCGGAGGCGATGAAGCGCGAGATCTGGCGCAACTATCCGGTGATGGAAAAGGCCGAGCTGGTCGAGAACCTGCTCGGCCGCGGCCTCGTCGACGAGGGGCAGCGGGTGTCGAAGCAGCCCGGACGCTGCTGCGCCACCGGTTGCGAGGTGCCGGCGCCATCAGCCGCGCTGGAGCAGCAACACGCACTCTCGTAAGATGGGTGGAGCAGCGATACCCATCAATTCGTATCCGCGGCCAGAACGATGGGTTTCGCTTCGCTCTACGCATCCTACGGATCGCCGCTCAGCTCTTCTGCGTGTAGAGCAGCGGCACCGCGGAATCCACCATCACCTCGATCAGGCTGGTGCCCTGATGCGACAGGCCACGCTTGTAGGCGCTCGCGAGCTCGGCCGATTTCGTCACCCGCATTGCATCGCAGCCCATGCCTTCGGCGAGCTTGACGAAATCGATGCCGGGCAAATCGAGGCCTGGCACGTTGCGCACCTGCATCACCTGGCTGAATGAGCGCATCGCGCCGTAGCCGGAATTGTTCAGCACCACGACCGTCAGCGGCAGCGTGCGCTGCGCGGCGGTCCACAGCGCCTGGATCGAATACATCGCCGAGCCGTCGCCGATCAGGCAGACCGTGCGGCCCTCGTGGCGCCCGAGCGCCATGCCGACCGCGGCGGGCAGGCTGTAGCCGAGGCCGCCGCTCGCCATGGTGTAAAAGCTGTCCTGGCCGCGCATCGGCATCGCCTTCTGCATCAGCGGGCGGTGCGACGGCACTTCCTCGACCAGCGCATCGTGCGGCCCCATCGCGGCCGCGAGCACGTGCAGCGCGTATTCGGCGGGAATCGGATCGCCGGCCGCGGGCGCCGGCGGCAGGACGCGTCCCGCGGCTGCGGTGCGCCTGGTCTCGGGCAATAGCTCGAGCAGCGCCGACAGCGCCGGCTTCATGGTCGCGACGATGCTACGGCCGGTGGGTGTCATCGCCGCAGCGTCCGGATCGTCGGTGATCTGGAAGATCGTGGTCGCGCCGTCGAAGATCGCGGCATGGCCTTCGACATGGAAGGTGAACACCGGCGCGCCGACCACGACGACGAGATCGTGATCGCGCAGCGCGTCGGACAGCTGGTCGGGTGCGGCATGCAGGAAGCCGGCAAATTGCGGATGCCGCTCGGGGAACGAGCAGCGCGCCGAGAACGGGCTGGCCCAGACCGCGGCCTTGGTCTTCTCGGCGACCTTCACCATGAGGTCGACGGCTTGCGCGCGATCGACGGCGGGGCCGACAACGAGGGCAGGGCGCTTGGCCTCGCCGAGCGCGGTCACCAGCGCTTGCATCGCTGACAGTTCAGGGCCGACCTCGCGGCTGACCTGGCGCGCATCGATAGGCTGCGTCGCATGCGCCCAATCGTCGATCGGCACCGAGACGAAGGTCGGCCCGCAGGGTGGCTGCATCGCGACATAATAGGCGCGCGCGATCGCGGCGGGCACGTCCTCGGCGCGCGCCGGCTCGACGGCGAATTTCACATAGGGACGCGGAAATTCGGACGCGCGCTCGGCATAGAGGAAGGCCTGCAGCGGCATGATCGAGCGCGCCTGCTGGCCCGCGGTGATGACGAGCGGGGTCTGGTTGCGATAGGCGTTGTAGATGTTGCCGAGCGCGTTGCCGACGCCGGCCGCCGAGTGCAGATTGACGAAACCGGCATTGCGCGTCGCCAGCGCATAGCCGTCGGCCATACCGACGACCGAAGCCTCCTGCAAACCGAGCACGTAATCGATGTCATCGGGCCAGTCGCTCAGGAACGGCAATTCGGTCGAGCCGGGATTGCCGAACACCTTTTTGATGCCCCACGCGCGCAGCAGGCCGAAGGTGGCGTCCTTGACGGTGACGGTCTTGCCCTTGCCGGCGGCGGGCTTGCGGGACGACATCGGGCGGCTCCCATTGCTGTCTTGTTGTGTTCCGTCATTGCGTGCTGCGAAAGCGGAAAGGCAATCCACCTGTCGATGGATTGCCTGGCGATGTCAAGCCGCTGCAACCTTAGTTGCCGCGGCAACGGCCGAAAAACAGCGTGATCAATTGGCCTTCTGCAACGCGGCGGTCTGCTTGGCGATCTGCTTGTCGAAATCCTGCTCGAGGCCCGCCACATAGCTGGCGTTTTCGCCGGGCTTGACGAACGGGTTGGGTGCGCCGTCCTTCATCTGCGCGCGCTTGGCCTGCATGTCATAAACCTCCGGATGCGGCCCGAGCAGCACGTCGACCTTCATTCCCTTGACCTTGGCGAAGGTCGAGCGGTAGTCGTCGACGATGCCGGTATAGGTCGGGCGGCCGACCAGCCGGTTCAGCGCCACCGTCCCGCTGCAGAAGAACAGCACGGTGCGTTCCTGGTTGCCGTCCTTCACCGTCATCTCCCAGCTGGTGCAGCCGGGCGAATGGCCGGGCGTGGTGTGCGCGGTCAGCGTCACGTCGCCGAGCGTCACCTTGTCGCCTTCCTTGACGGTGCGATCGACCTTGACCGGCGGAAAGCCGAGATCGGTGTTCTTCTCGTCGCCCGGATAGTAGCCGCCTTCAAGCAGCGGCTTGTCGCGTTCGCCGGCGATCAGCTGCGCGCCGGTCTCCTGCTTGATCTCGGCAAAGCCGCCGGTGTGATCGAGATGGGCGTGGGTGTTGAGGATTTCCTTGATGTCGGCGACCTTGAAGCCGAGCTTGGCGATGTTGTCCTTGATCATGCCGGTCGACTGCTGCATCGCCGTATCCATCAGGATCAGCCCTTGCGGCGTCTTGATGATGTAGACCGCGATGCCGTCAGTGCCGACATAATAGATGTTGCCGATCAGCTGAAACGGTTCGAACGGCGCGGTCCATTTCTTCATGACTGTCGCCATGAAATCCTTGAGCGTCTGTGCCTGCGCACCGGTTGCGATCAGCGTAAGCGCACACAGCGCGGCTGCGATCGTCCTCATGGTTGCCTCCCTGTTTGTTGTTGTTCGTGCAGGCGCACTATGCGGGCTGGCAATGCCGATCGCAAGCGGCGGACGGCCGGCATTTTGCCGAGCCGCCATGCAGACAGCGAACCGTCCGCCGCGTCCCTGTTCCCCGGGGGTCAGCTTGCGTATTGGGCGATGCCGTTGCCGAACGACCAGTTTTCCTTGGCGACCTCGACCAGGCTGATGAAGATATCGTCCGGGCGGCCCTGCAACTGGCTCTGGAAATCGTCCACGATCCGCTTGTAGAACGCCTTCTTCATTTCGACCGTACGCCCGGCATTCAACGTGATCTGGATGAAGATAAGATCGTCGCTGTAGGTGTTGCCGAGATAGCTTTCGGTGTAGTTCAGGTCGCCGCGATCATGCTCGGTGATGATCTGAAACTTGTCATTCTGCGGCACGTTGATCACATCGAGCATCGCCTTGTAGACGATCTCGCCCAGGGTCTTGCGGTATTCGGCGGACTTGCCGCGCTTCAGGTCGATGCGAACGAATGGCATGGTGGTCTCCGTTTGTTGTGCAGGGCTCGGCCGGGTCGGCCCCGTGTGATCGAGACGCTGCGACGGTGCGAAGACTTTCGCGTCGTCCGCTTGCGCCGGCGGCGTCGGGGAATTCAGCGGGTCGCCTTGAAGGCCTCCCAGCGCGCGTCACGCTCTCTCTGGTATTTTGGCATTCGCTCGGCGGCCATGTCGGCCCAATGCAGCGGCTCGCCACAGGCCTGGCAGACCGGACCGAGTCCGGCCGGCTTGCCGCAGGTGAGGTGGGTGTAGTTCATGGAAAGACCGTCCCTGGGCGACTTGCACCAGGTCTCGCCCCAGGCACGCAGCGCGAACATCACGGGGAAGAACGCCGCGCCCTTCTCCGTCAAATGATACTCGTGGCGCAGCGGATGCTTGTTGTAGATGCGGCGCGTCACCAGTCCGTTGGCCTCCAGCTTCTTCAGCCGTGCCGCGATCATCTGGGGTGTCGCGCCGGTGTAGGCCTGAACCTCCTCGAAGCGGTGGTTGCGCGCGAACAGCTCGCGCAGCACCAGCACGGTCCAGCGATCGCCCACGACGGTCTCCGCGCGTGCCACCGGACAGAGCGTTCGGTCAGCAGGGTTGCCCTTTGGCTTTGCCATCACGTTTTCTTCATTCAGCATTGTTACTATGATTTTCATAGTGATATGCGCTATCGTGGATCCGGGTGCAACGGGCATCTTCCGCCCGGTCCCTCACATTTCAAGGAGCGGGCCATGGGTACCGAAAGCATGGGTTCGAAGCCGGGCGTCGACATGAAGCTCGAAGTCGTCGTGATCCCGGTGTCCGATGTCGATCGCGCCAAGCGCTTCTATGAGAACCTGGGCTGGCGGCTCGACGCCGATTTCGTCAGGGCGGACGGCTCCCGCGCGCTTCAATTGACGCCGCCGGGCTCGCCGACCTCTGTTCATCTCGACAAGGGATCCGCGCTGCCGCGCTTCCTGATCGTGAACGACATCGCGGCGGCGCGCGCCGAGTTGATCGCGCGCGGCGTCGATGTCAGCGAGGTGTTCCACCGCGGGCCGCAAGGCCGCATCAAGGGACCGGATCCGGAGCGGCCGAGCTACGGCTCGCTTGCCACGTTCAGCGATCCCGACGGCAATGTCTGGCTGCTGCAGCAGGTCACGCAGCGCCTGCCCGGACGTGTCGATGGAAACAGCACGACCTTCACTTCGACGACCGATCTCGCCGCCGCACTGCGCCGCGCAGCCACCGCCCATGGCGAGCACGAAAAGCGGACCGGTGGACACGATGCGAACTGGCCGGACTGGTACGCCGACTACATCGTCCGCGAGCAGGCCGGCAAGCCGCTGCCGGAATGATCAACCAAACAGGAGAATCGTCATGACCAAGCTTGCACTCATTGCCACCGTCGAGGTCGCGCCAGAGAAGCGGGATCAGGTGCTGTCGCTGCTATCGGCGCACGGCGCCCGGTCGCTGAAGGACGAGCCGGGTACGCTGCATTTCGAGATCCTGGTGCCGCGCGAGGATGCCTCGAAACTGCTGATCTATGAGGTCTATCAGGATGACGCCGCTTTCGAGGCGCATCGCAGCGCGCAATCGATCAAGCAGTTTCGCGAAGAGACCGCAGGGTTCGGCATCAAGATTACCGCGACGCGGTGCACGCCCGCCGGGTAGTCGCCTCACGGCTCACTGAGTCTGGTCTCGCGTTTCCATGGCGGTAAGCCGCGGCTCCGCGCATCGCGGTCTCCCCCATGCCCGATGTCGAACACCGGCGCGTAGCGGTTGCCGTCTCGACGGATATGGGCGCAGCGCGAGCCACGGAAGTGGGCGGGTATGACGAGCCGGTCGCTGTCTGCGGCCTCTGCCAGGATTTTCGTGCGCGTCTCGCCCGCCAGCTGCGGGTCGGCACAGGATGACGTCGAGAGATCGGGCTGGAAGACCTGCACCGGATTGTGCACGGCATCCCCGCAGAAGATCGCACGATGTTGTGGGTAGTCGACGAGCAGACCCATCTGCCCGCTGGTGTGGCCCGGCAGGGGCACGAGCCGCAGACCGGGACCGAGCTCATGGCCGTCGTCGACCAGATCGACACGGCCTGCCTCGACGATCGGAATGACGCTCTGTTCCAGGGCGCGGGCGTGGATCGGCGCGGCCCGGCCGGTATCGTGTTGCGTCATCCAGTCGGCAAGCTCGCGGCGGCCGAACAGATAGCGCGCGTTGGGAAAGGTCGGCTGCCAGCGGCCATTGTCCTGGCGCGTATTCCAGCCGACGTGATCGACATGCAGATGGGTGCAGAACACCAGATCGATGTCGGCCGGATCGATACCGCTCCCGCGCAACCGATCAAGGAAGCCGCTGCCGCTCCGCCGGTGCCAGGCTGGGATCTCGGGGATGTCCTTGTGTTCGCCGATGCAGGAGTCGATCAGCAGGGTGCGTCCGCCCGTTCGCACCACGAAGCTCTGGATCGCGTGTTTCGCCTGGTCCCGGGCGAGATCGATAAACACCGGCTCCAGGATATCGCGATGCGCTTCGATCAGGCTTCGATCATACCCGGGCAGAAACTCGGACAGCGGAAGCGCAAAATCATCGTCATCGACGATGACGTCGACGGTCGCGTCGCCGATCGCAAAACGCATGACAGCTCCTTCCCGGAGAACCGTGCCATCTCGCCACGGGGCGCATCGTCGTTCAGTTGCTTTGCCGCGCCGCCGGCTCGAAGCTCACTATGCGGGTTGCCGCTATCGATCGCAAGTTGCGTGGCTCGCGGAAGGTGATCAGACCATGCCGCGCAGCAGGTCGATCAGGCGGCCGCACTCATCGTCCGTTCCGACCGTGATGCGCAAAAAGTCCTCGATCCGCGGCTTCTGGAAATGCCGGACCAGGACGCCGCGCTCGCGCAGCCGGGCGGCGAGATCCGCGCCACGGTGGCCGGGGTGGCGGGCGAACACGAAATTCGCCAGCGAGGGCAGCACCTCGAAGCCAAGCTCAGTGAGGCCGCGGACCAGCGCCTCGCGGCTCCGGATGATGCGTTGCCGCGTCTCCTCGAACCAGGCCTCGTCCTCGATCGAGGCGACGGCACCCGCGATCGCAAAGCAATCCAGCGGATAGGAGTTGAAGCTGTCCTTTACCCGCTCCAGCGCCTCGATCAGCGGGCGTTGGCCGATCGCGAAGCCGACCCGAAGGCCCGCCAGCGCGCGCGACTTCGACAGCGTCTGCACCACCAGCAGATTGTCGTGCCGCGCGACCAGCGGCACGGCGCTCTCGGCGCCGAAGTCGACATAGGCCTCGTCGACCACCACCAGCCGGTCGGGATGCTCGGTGACAAGCGCCTCGATTGCCGCACGTGGCAGCGCGATGCCGGTCGGCGCGTTCGGATTGCACAGCAGGATGGCGCTGCCTGGCCGCCGATAGTCGGACAAATTCACCCGCATCGCGGCATCGAGCGGCACCACCTCGTAGCTGACGCCATAGAGGCGGCAATAGACCGGGTAGAAGCTGTAGGTGATGTCGGGGAACAGCAGCGGCGCGTCGTGCTTCAGCAGCGCCGGAAAGGCGTGGGCCAGCACCTCGTCCGAGCCGTTGCCGACGAACACTTCATCTGGCGTGACGCCATAGCGCGCCGCGATCGCCTCCCGCAGGGCGGTTGCACGGGGATCCGGGTAGAGCCGCAGGCGATCGGTCGTCGCTGTGATCGCCGCCAGCGCGCGCGGCGACGGCGGGTAGGGATTCTCGTTGGTATTGAGCTTGACGAGGCCATCGATCTTCGGCTGCTCGCCGGGCACGTATGGCGACAGATTGTGGACGACCGAACTCCAGAAGCGACTCATGATCCCGTGATCCATGGCTGAATGCGATCACAGTAAAGGATGCGAGAGGCCAGCGAAAGACGGCCCTTCACTTCTCGTGGTCTTGATATGCGTCCGGCTCAGGCTCTACCAGGTCCCCGTGCCCTTCATGGTCGGCTGGCCCTCGGCATTCGCGGTCCACAGCTCCATGCCGCCGTCCTTGTCGTTGGCATTGATCGAGAACTCGCTGCCCTCGAACAGCGGCTGCACGCCGCGATAGGACAGCTTCTTTGGCGGCTTGCCGCCGCGCAGCTTGGCCGCGAGCTCGACGATGAATGAGGCCTGCAGCGGCCCGTGGAAGATCAGGCCAGGATAGCCCTCGACCTTGGTGACGTAGTCGCGGTCGTAATGGATACGGTGGCCGTTGAAGGTCAGCGCCGAATAACGAAACAGCAGCACCGGGTCGGAGACGTGGCTCTCGCGATGCTGCGCGACCGGAGGCGGCGGCGCCTTGGCGGGCGCTGCGGCCTGCGTCGTCATCTCGCGATAGACGATGTCCTGCCGCTCGCGGACCGCAAGCCCGCGCGACGTCGTCACCTCGTGATTGACCGAGACGAAGCACAGCGTGCCGGTCGAGCCCGATTTCACCGTGACGTCTGCAATGCGCGAGGTCCGCTTGGCGTCGTCGCCGATGCGCAAGCTATCGAAGAATTCGAGCTCGCCGCCGGCCCACATCCGGCGCGGCAGCGGCACCGGCGGCAGGAAACCGCCGCGGGTCGGATGGCCGTCCTGGCTCAATTGCGACATCGCAAACACCGGCTGCGCCAGGCACCAATGCGTGGTCCACGGCGCGGCATCGCCCGCCTTCGGCTCGCCGATCTCCTGGAACAGCGTCGCGCGCAGGCCCATCACGAGATATTTGGTGACGACGTCGGAGGCCTCCTGGGAGCGGCCGATCCACTGGCGGAGATGATCGAGGTCGAGTTTGTCGGTCATGAGATTTTGCCCGGGCAGGAGGGATTTCAGGATCGCTTGGTGCGCTCGCCGATCGCGGGCACCTTGCCGTAGTGCCTGTCCTCGCCAACGACGATCGCGGCCGGCGCCGGATAGCTGACCTTGCCGTTCGGCGTGTCGACCTCGATGCGGCGCAGATGCGGATGTTTTGCGAGATCGTCCATACTGTTGACCTCGGCAAAGGCGATGTCGGCCTCGGCGAGCTTGGCCAGCAATTCCTCGCGCGTGAGCTTGCCAAAGCTGTCGCTGACGATCTGGTCGGTCAGCGCGCGGTTGCGCACCCGCTCGACCATGTTGGCAAAGCGCGGATCGTCAGGCAGGGCAGGCTGTCCCAGCACCTTGGCGCACAGCGTCTTCCACTCGCGCTCGCTCTGGATCGAGATCAGGATTTCCTTGCCGTCCTTCGAGCGGAACACGCCATAGGGCGCGATCGAGGGATGGGCGAGGCCGATCCGCTTCGGCGACTTGCCGTCTTCGGCATTGAGTAGCGGCACGGTGAGCCAGTCGGCCATCACGTCGAACATCGAGATCCGTATGTCGGCTCCCTCTCCGGTGCGGCCGCGCCCGATCAGCGCCTCGAGGATCGAGGCATGCGCGGTAGCGCCGGTCGCGACATCGACGATCGACATGCCGACGCGCGAGGCGCCCTCGGGGCCGCCGGTGATCGAGGCGAGGCCGCTCTCGGCCTGGATCAACAGGTCATAGGCCTTGCGGTCGGCGTAGGGGCCGGTGTCGCCATAGCCCGTGATCGTGCACATGATCAGCTTCGGATAGTCCTTGCGCAGCCGCTCGCGCGAAAAGCCGAGCTTGTCCATTGAGCCCGGCTTCAGGTTTTGCAGCAGCACGTCGGCGCCTGCGATCAGCTCCTCCAGCGTGGCGCGGCCCTCCTTGGTGGCGAGATCAACGACGGCGGAATCCTTGCCGCGGTTGAGCCACACGAAATAGCTGCTCTGGCCCTTCGCCGCGGCATCATAGCCGCGGGCGAAATCGCCCTCGGGCCGCTCGATCTTGATTACATGGGCGCCGGCGTCCGCCAGGCGTGACGAGCAGAACGGCGCGGCAACCGCCTGTTCGACGGCGATGACGGTCAATCCCTCAAGCGGCAGCATGATCGAGAACTCAGTAGGAGCGGGGCATGCCGAGCACATGCTCGGCGACGAAGGACAGGATCAGGTTGGTCGAGATCGGCGCCACCTGGTAGAGCCGGGTCTCGCGGAATTTACGCTCGACGTCGTATTCCTCGGCGAAGCCGAAGCCGCCATGGGTCTGCACGCAGGCATTGGCCGCTTCCCAGGAGGCATCCGCGGCCAGCATCTTGGCCATGTTGGCCTCGGCGCCGCAATCGAGCCCGGCCTCATATTTGCGGGTGGCTTCCTTCACCATCAGCTCGGCCGCGCGCATCGAGGCGTAGGCTTTTGCAATTGGAAACTGGATCCCTTGATTCTGGCCGATCGGCCGGCCGAATACGCTGCGCTCCTTGGCGTAGTTGGTCGCCTTCTGGATGAACCATTTGGCGTCGCCGACGCATTCGGCCGCGATCAGGATGCGCTCGGCATTCATGCCGGAGAGGATGTACCGAAAGCCCTTGCCTTCCTCGCCGATCAGATTCTCCGCCGGCACCTTCATGTCGGTGAAGAACACTTCGGTGGTGGCGTGGTTCATCATGGTGCGGATGGGGCGGATTTCGAGGCCCTTGCCCTTGACCTCGCGCATGTCGACGATGAACACCGAAAGCCCGTCGGTGCGCTTCCTCGACTGCTCCTTCGGCGTGGTGCGCGCCAGTAGCACCATCAGGTCGGAATATTCGGCGCGGCTGGTCCAGATCTTCTGGCCGTTGACGACGTAATGGTCGCCCTCGCGGCGCGCGAAGGTTTTCAGCGACGAGGTATCGGTGCCGCTGGTCGGCTCGGTGACGCCGAACGCCTGCAGCCGCAACGCGCCGGTCGCGACCTTCGGCAGATACTTGGCCTTCTGCGCGTCGTTGCCGTGCCGCAGCACGGTGCCCATCGTGTACATCTGGGCGTGGCAGCCGCCGCCATTGCAGCCGGCGCGCTGGATCTCTTCCAGGATCGCGGCTGCCGCCGACAATTTCAGGCCCGCGCCGCCATATTCCTCGGGGATCAAGACCGAGAGATAGCCGGCCTCCGTCAGCGCATCGACGAATTCCTTCGGATAGGCCATCTGGCGATCGAGCTTGCGCCAGTATTCGCCGGGAAACTGCGCGCAGAGTTTTGCCACCGCGTCGCGGATGTCTGTGTGGTCGTCGCTGTGCTGATCGTGTGTGGTCATTGTTTCATCTTGCCGAGAGGTTGTGCCTGAAGCAGGCCAATTGCCCGCTGTTGTGGGGCCCCGGTAAACTCCCTATGCTGTTTTGTTATAGCGTATGAACCTGCCTTCCAGGATTGGCAAGTATGGATTTCCGCCAGCTTAGGACCTTTGCGTGTGTCGCGGAACTCGGGAGTCTGAGCAAGGCGTCCGATACGCTGCGGGTCGCGCAGCCGGCGCTGAGCCGGCAGATCAAGCTCCTGGAGCACGAGCTGCGCACCGAATTGTTCACGCGCAACGGTCGCGGCATGGTGCTGACCGATGCCGGCCGGCTGCTGCTGGCGCGCACCGGCGGTATCGTGCGGCAGATCGACCAGATCCGGGACGACATCCAGTCCGCCGGCGGCGCGCCGTCCGGCCGCGTCGTGCTCGGGCTGGTGCCGACGGTGAGCTGCGTGTTGTCGGCGCGGCTGGCGCGGCGCACGGTGGAACGCTATCCCGGCATCTCGCTCTGCATCGTCGAAAGCTACAGCGGCCATCTGATCGAGTGGCTGCATCGCGGCGAGATGGACCTCGCGGTGATCTACGGGCCGTCGGTCGATCTGCATCTGGCGGTGCAAAGCCTCGGCCGCGATAGCATCGTCGCGGTCGGCCCGCGCGGCAGCGGGCTGAAGCAGAAGAAGCAGGTCGAGTTCGGCTGGCTGATGCGCCAGCGCCTGGTGCTGCCCAGTCACTCGCACGGGCTCCGCGCGCTGCTCGAACATGCCGCGGCCAAAAAGAAGATCGATCTCGACGTCAAGCTCGAGGCGGATTCGTTCCGCGTGCTGACCAGCCTGGTCGAGGAGGGCCTCGGATATACCTTGCTGCCGCCGTCCTCGGTGCGCGCCGAGGTGGCGGAGGGCCGGCTCGAGACCGCCTCCATCGCGCGGCCGGCGCCGCGGCGCGAGCTGACGCTGGCCTCGCCGGTCGAGCATCCCGGCTCCAATGCGATGACGCTGATCGCAAAGCTGTTGCGCGACGAGGTCGCCGCGCTGCGCGCCGAGGGGCTCTGGGATATCCAGCTCGCCTGAGCGCGGCTTGCGCATCACTTCACCGCGAAGCCGAGATGGCTGCGGAAGCGGTTCTTGAGATACGCGCCGTCGCGCGGCGGCAGCGCGCGCTCGACCTCGCCGGCGGCGATGCGGATGCGCGCCAGCCGTGGGCCGCCGCCGAGATCGCGCAGGCTCTTGCCGAAGCTTTCGACGCCGGCCATGTCGGCGATATCGGAAATGCTGGCAATGCCCGCGCCGCTCGCGATCACCTCGAGCCTGGCGCCGAGGCCGGAGTGGCTAAGCTGCATCCCGGTCTCGCCGAAATGGCCGTTGTCGAGCACCGCGATCGAGAGATTGCCGGGCTGCTTGGTGGCGATGGTCAAGAGGCTGCCGATCCCCATCAGCTGCTCACCATCGCCGGTGACGACAAGCACCGGGCGCTTCGGCTGCGCCAGCGCGAGGCCGAGCCCGACCATCGCGGCGCCGCCCATCGCGCCCCAGAGATAGAAATTGCCGGGATGCTCGCCGGCATCGAACACATCGTAGGACGAGGAGCCGAGCCCGGAGATCACGAGCAGGTCGTCGCGCTCAGTGAGCAGCGCCTTCACGGCGGCGCGGCGATCGAGAGTGCCTGTTGCGGCTGACATCAGTGCGTCTCCTTGGTCCACTTCTTGCGGCCGATCATCCGCTGCGAGATCAGCACCGCGACCTGCTGGTCGCCGTCATAGGCGAGCGAGGCGGCGGCCGAGACCACTTCCCCGGCATCGTCAGGGTTGTCCAGCCGCAGCACGGTGGTGCCCATGATCTCGAACGCCTTCGGCGTCGCCCGGCCCATCGGGATCTGCCAGGGATTGAACTCGGCCCATTCGCCGCGCATCGTCACCAGGGTCAGCAGCGGGAAGCGGCAGCTTGTCATCAGTGACAGCATGTTGACGCAATTGCCGACGCCGCTCGATTGCATCAGAAGTACCGCGCGATCGCCGCCGAGCCAGGCGCCGGCGGACAGCGCCACGCCCTCTTCCTCGGTTGTCAGCACGGTGGTCTTGATGTCGGCATCCGCATGCGACAGCTTGATCAGCTTGGAATGCCCCGCATCGGGGACATAGAACACCTGTGCCACGCCAAAATCCTTCAGCGTGCGGTAGATCGCAACCGGCCAGTCGGTGCTGGTCGCGTTGTCCTGGTGAACGGCAATCTGGTCCATCATGGCCTCGGCGGTAGCGTTTTCGAGCGAACCGGGTACCGGTTCGCGAAGAAAAACGCGTCAGTACAAGGGGCGCGCATGGGCGCGGCCTCCCGTCACAGGCTTTAGGCCAGATAGGGGCTATATTCTCTTCGCATCTGCTTTGCGCAGCTATGCCAGAATTGTATAGCCGCCAAGCGAGCGGGGAGGGCGGACGGAGCGTCTTTTGGCCGGATCGGCAGACAGCCTCATTGCAGCCAAAAAAGCGGCTCCCTATCTTCAGAATGCAAAATGGCGGCCGCCGCCGGGCATACTTTATTTCAAGGCTTCATTTTCGGCATATTGATAGACCCGTCGCATTTTCAGGTATCGGGGCATGATTGTCCGAGATCGCTTTCGCGGCCTCTTCCCAAAGTACTTTCTCGTGCTCTTCTTGGCCGTCGCGTTTCCGATTGCGATCAACGGCAGCATTGAAGCCTGGTTCGGTTACCGCGATCAGCGCGCAAGGCTGGACCAACTGCTTGGGGTTCAGGCGACGTCCGCTGCCGCCGAAATTCATAACTTCATTTCCGATATTTCAGTCCAGCTTGGCTGGCTGGTCCAGCTGCCATGGACCGACGAGGCGGATGAAGAGCGGCGGACCGATGCCTTGCGTCTGTTTCGTCAAGCGCCTGCCATTGTCAGCGTGACTCTCATCGACAACAAGGGGTTGGAGCGTCTCTATGTCTCGCGGGTCGGCCTCAATCGGATTGAAAGTCGTCTAGACCGGTCGACGGATCCTGCGGTGATCGGCGCCCACGCGAGGCAGGTTTGGTTCAGCGATGTCAGCTATCACAGGGGCTCGGAACCCTATTTGACGGTTGCTTTGGTGGGTAACCGAACCGCGGTCGGTGCAGCCATCGCCGAAGTCAATCTCAAGCTGATCTGGGACGTCGTTTCGGCGATCAAGGTGGGAGAGACCGGCCTCGCCTTTGTCCTGGACCGTCAGGGTCGCCTGATTGCCCATCCCGACATCAGCCTCGTCCTCCGTGGGATGGAAGAGAGAACCTCACAGCCATTTCGCACCATACGCGACGCGATCGGCCCGGGAGCAGGCTTTGCAACGAACCGGGACGCACAGGGACGTCAGGTTGCTGCCAGCGCGGCTCCTGTGGCGGGGCCCGACTGGACCGTTGTGGTGGCACAGCCGCTCTCTGAAGCCTACGCGCCGATCTATGCCGCCCTGCGGCGGACCGCAGTGCTTCTCGCAGGCAGCACCCTGTTTGCAGGGCTGCTGGCCTATGCATTTGCGCACCGGATGACGGAGCCGATCAAGTTGCTCGAGGAGGGGACGGAACGGATCGGCGCCGGATCGTTCGATCACCGCATTTCCATCCAGACCGGGGACGAGTTTCAGCGTCTTGCAAACAGCTTCAACAGGATGGCCGCCGAACTGGCACTCGCGCAGCAGCATCAGGAGCGTATCGCGAAGCTCAAGCGGTTTCTCGCGCCTCAGGTCGCGGATCTCGTCGATCGGGCCGGCGACGACAGCGTGCTGGATGGCCGCCGTACCGACGTCGTCGTTGTGTTTTGCGATTTGCGGGGGTTCACCGCGTTTTCCGCCGGCGTCACCCCCGAGGCAGTCATGAGCGTGCTGTCCGAATATTATGAGGTGCTGGGCCGGGTCATCGCGCAGTTCGAAGCAACGCTCATCAGCTTCTCCGGAGACGGATTGATGGTGCTGGTGAACGCACCCGTTGCGGTCGAGCAGCCGGCGTTAAGAGCCGTCGACCTTGCGATCGAAATGCAGAAGCGCGTGCAAGGGCTGATCGCCGGCTGGCGATCGCGAGGCTACCATGTTGGTTTCGGCGTTGGGCTCGCCGGCGGACCGGCCACCGTCGGCAGCATCGGGTACGAGGACCGGCTCGACTACACGGCGATCGGCAGCGTGGTCAATCTGGCGGCCCGCCTGTGCGCTTCTGCCGCAGACCGGGAAATCCTGGTCGACGCCGAGATCGCCGCAAGCGTGCGGGGCAAGCGGGCTGTGCAGGAGATCGGGAATCGACAAATCAAGGGCTTCGATGAGGCCGTTCCGGTCTCTGAAATTTCCTTTGATGTGCCCTAGCTGGTGCCGGCTCGCGGGTGCTCGGCGCAATCCGTTGGCGACTGGCTGAGCCCCCTGAGATATGCTTCGGTCGACGGCGAGCAGCGAGTTCGTGAGCATGAGATGCGTTGACGCTGGAGCAGCAACGTTGCGCGGACGTGCCAGCCGGCGCGATGTCCTCTCGTTGATGGCCGCCGCCGCGACCTGGGCGACATCCGCGCATGCGCAGAAATCGTCCATGCCGGTCATCGGCTATCTTTGCCCGGAATCGCCTGATCTGTTTGGCAGTCGGCTGAAAGCATTTCACCAGGGACTTGCCGAAGTCGGCTTCGTGGAGGGCCGCAACGTTGCGATCGAATATCGATGGGCCAACGGGCAATATGCTCGCTTGCCCGCTCTGGCCGCCGAACTGGTCGCGCACAATGTGGATGTGCTGGTCGCACCCGGCGGCGCTCCGGTCGCGCTTGCCGCCAAAGCAACCGGCACCACCACGACCATCGTCTTCGAGATGGGCGGCGATCCGGTTCAGCTGGGCGTGGTGGACAGCCTGTCGCGGCCGGGAGGCAATATCACGGGAGTCTCGAGCCTGAGCGTCGACGTGTCGCCGAAGCGGCTTGAGTTGATGCGCGAGCTGCTGCCGGCGGCCACCACATTGGGGGTCGTCACCAACCCGACAAGTCCAACTGCCGGTTCACAAGTGCAGAGGCTGCGCTCCGCCGCCGAAACCCTGGGGGTTCAGCTGCAGATCTTGAGTGCAAGCAAGGAAGATGAATTTGAATCCCTGTTCTCTGCCGTGGCGAAGGAGCAGGCAAACGGACTCGTATTCACCTCCGATCCCTATTTCGCATTTCGAAGCCAGCGACTGGCCGATCTCGCGACGAAGTATGGCGTGCCCGCCATCACGCAGACCCGCGACTTCCCCATGGCTGGAGGGTTGATGAGCTATGGAGGTGATTTTGTGCAGTCGCATCGGCGCGCGGGCATCTATGCCGGCCGGGTTCTGAAGGGCGAAAAGCCTGCCGATCTTCCGGTGCAACTGGTGACCAAGGTCGAGTTCGTGATCAACCTGAAGACCGCCAAGCTGCTTGGCCGCGAGTTCTCTGCTTCAGTTGTCAGCGGCGCGGATGAGGTGATCGAGTAAGCCGCTGGCGCACGAACTGAGCGTGCGGCCGATCGGAGGTTTTGCCTACGCTTCATGCTGGCGCCCTGAAGCCTCAGTGCGCGTTCTTGCCCGCCGTGAACACATACATGTCCCAGAACGTCTCCGGATGCTCGATCTCGAAGCGGTGCCACTGATCGAGGCTCGCCTCATCGGCCGTGCCCGGAAACTGCTTGCGAAACTTTTCCATCACCGTCGGATCGTCAAACGGTTCGAAGCCCGTGAACGACAGGCCATGATCGTTCAGGAATGCCGCGATCCCGGGGATCGTCAGGCGATGCTCCATGACGTTGAACAGCAAATCGCGGCAGCCGCTCATGCTGTAGAAATCCTTCGCGCCGATCAGTGGCTTCCACAGTTCGGCTTCGCGGAAGATGTCCTGGCGGCACCTTCTGATGTCCTCGGCGGTGGCGCGATAGCCGCGCGCGGCGATGCGGGCGCGGGCCTCCACGATCACGCGGCGCGCCAGATCGCTGTAGAGCCCGATGCGCATCGTGCCGCCCGGCCGCAGCAGCGGGACCAGCACGCGCCAGCCGGCCATCGGCTCGGCAAGATGGTGCAGCACCCCGACCGACTCGATGCTGTCGAACGTGCGACCGATCGAGCCCAATTCCAGAATATCCGCCTGCGCATATTCGATGTTGCGCAGGCCAAGCTCCCGCGTCTTGCGGCGCGCATAGGCGAGGCTGGTCATGCTGATGTCGACCGCGAGCAGACGGGCGTTCGGATAGACCTGCGCGGTCTGGATCGCGTGCGAGCCGGTACCGCAGCCTGCGATCAGGATATCGAGCTTGGCTTGCCGTTCCGCCGCCAGGGCGATCTTTCCCCGCGCCTGATCGGCGACGAGGGCCGTCAGCGGGTTGACGGTCCAGCGCGGATAGGGATTTTCCTCGTACTGGCGCATCACCTCGACGGAGACGCTGTTCTCGATGGGAGTGAGCGCCGTGATGGCGTTACGCTCGGCCATTTCCTCAAGCGGTTCGCGCAACTGTACCTTCAGCAATCCGGTGACAGCCGCAGGCCAATCCCGGTGCAGCAGCGCGTCCGCCGTTGGCAGCGCATGCAGGGGGAAATAGGCCGCAACCACCGCCAGCGTGAGCGGCGTGATGGCGGCCCCGGACGCCAGGTCCTGCAGCAGCCGGTCGCGCAGGGCGCTCGCACCTTCGGCGTCCGCCTCAGTCCGTCCATAGACATATCCGTTGATAAAGCATTGCCCGGCGAGCGCGCACGCAAAGGCAACGATATCCTCGTCCTCCGAGCCTTGATTGCCGGCGAGCCGCAGCAACTCGGCGCGCGCATATCCCAGCAGCACCTCGATCGGCATGCTTGCCAGCGTCGTCGTCTCCATCGCACAGCGCAGGAAGAGGTCGCTCGCAAGTGGCGCGACGCCTTCGGTGCCGAACAATTCGAGGTTCGTTACCGGCAGCGGCCAGTTGACGTCAATCCGCCCGAGATGGCTGGTAATGACAGGGCTCTGGAGGATGAGGCCGGCGGCCTTCGCGTCCATGCCGAGTGCAAGCGCTTTGCTGAAATGCGTCGCCGCTTTGGCGCGATTGCCCAGTGACTGGTACGAATAGCCGGCGTTGTAATGGCAGGCGGCGTTCACCTCGTCCGCAGCGATCGCTTTCACGAACATCTTCACCGCGGCGCGGTGGTCGCCGGAGGCCTGCGCCATCAGGCCGAGAAGATTCAGGCTCTGCACATGGGCAGGCTCGCGGGCAAGGATTTGCCGGCAAATCTCCTGCGCCTCGTTGAGGCGGCCCATCCCGTAGAAGCGGCTTGCTTCGGCAGCGAGGTCAGCCGCGGAGCCGAAGCCAGGGGCGTTAGGCCGCTTTGCGGACTCGTCGCGTCGCTTGTTGGCCGCACGCCGTTCTTTTCGGTTCATCTTCCGTCAACTGGCCCAGACTGCAAACGCCGCCGATCGGCACCCGAAAGGGCCGCCTGGGGCGGCGCATCCATGCGCGGCAGACATAGGGCCGATCAGGCTTGCAGCCAAGGATGATTTGGAGTGTTTTTGAGCGAAGCGGGGACCGCATCGCGTTGAAGAGATCATGTCAAGACGAAAGTCTTAAGCTCCGTTCCGGTTCGATCGGATCTGAGCTCCAGGGCTCAGCCCGGAATGCGCACCGGCAGGTTCTCGATGCCGCGCACGAAGCTGGAATAGACCCGCTTCGGCTCGCCGACCACCTCGATGCGGTCGAAGCGCTTCAGCATCTCCTGCCAGACGATCTTGAGCTGCAGCTCGGCGAGCCGCATACCGACGCAGCGGTGGATGCCGAAGCCGAATGACAGGTGGATGCGCGGCCGCGCCCGATCGATGATGAACTCGTCGGGACGGTCGATCACCTCGTCGTCGCGGTTGCCGGAGACGTACCACATCACGACGCGGTCGCCCTTCTTGATCGTCTTGCCGCCGATCTCGGTGTCGACCAGCGCGGTGCGCCGCATATGCGCGAGCGGCGTCTGCCAGCGGATCACTTCCGGCACCATGGTGTCGATCAGACCGGGGTTCTCCTTGAGCTTTTGGAACTGGTCGGGATGCTCGTGCAGCGCCAGCACCGAGCCGCTCATGGTGTTGCGCGTGGTATCGTTGCCGCCGACGATCAGCAGGATGATGTTGCCCATCAGATTGTCGGGGTCCATGTGCCGGGTGGCGTCGCTATGCGCCATCATCGACAGCAGGTCGTTCTTCGGCGGCGCGTTGACGCGCTCGTTCCAGAGCTTTGAGAAATAGGCGTAGCACTCGTCCATCTCCTGCCGGCGTTGTTCCGGCGAATTGACGACGCCGCTCTTCGGCAGCGCGGTGGAGACGTCGGACCAGCGCGTCAGCTTGCGCCGTTCCTCCCAGGGGAAGTCGAACAGCGTCGCCAGCATCTGGGTGGTCAATTCGATCGAGACGCGCTCGACGAAATTGAAGGTCTCGTTGCGCGGCAGATTGTCGAGCACGCTGGCCGAGCGCTGGCGGATCAGCTTTGCCAGCTCGTCGAGATGATCAGGCGTAAACATCGGCGACACGGTCTTGCGCTGATGGGCGTGCTTGGGCTGGTCCATCGCGATGAAGCTCGGATAGTCATAGCCGGGCGGCACGTCGCGGATCGAGATGCCGCCGAGCGTGGAATCCGAGGAGAAGATGCCGTGGCTGGTGTCGACATGCATGATGTCGTTGTACTTCACCACCGACCAGTACGGCTCGATCGGCGAATTGGTGCAGTAGTGCACCGGCTCTTCCTTGCGCAGCCGCTCGAACCACGGCCACAGCGTGTCGTTCTGGAACAGTTTTGGCGCGCCGGGGTGAAAATCCCTGAGCGGCGTCGCATAGGCCTCCTCGCGCGCCTGGCGCTCTAGCTCGACCCGATCGGCACGGATGGCGGTCTGGACGTTCATGGTTCTTGATCCCGGTTGGCTCGCGAGGCGTCAGGCGGCAATCCGCACCGGCAGCGTCTCGTAGCCCTTGATGAAACTGGAATACACCCGCAGCGGCTCCTCCACCACCTCGATCGTGTCGAAGCGCTTCAGGATTTCCTCCCAGATGATCTTGAGCTGCAGCTCGGCGAGCCGCAGGCCGACGCAGCGATGGATGCCGAAGCCGAAGGAGATGTGGGTGCGCGGGCGGGCGCGGTCGATCAGGAACTCGTAGGGCTTCTCGATCGCCTCCTCGTCGCGGTTGCCCGAGACGTACCACATCACGACCTTGTCGCCCTTCTTGATCTGGCGTCCGCGGAATTCGTAATCGGCGAGCGCGGTGCGCCGCATATGGGCAAGCGGCGTCTGCCAGCGGATCACCTCCGGAACGAAACTGTCGATCAGTGCCGGGTTCTCGCGCAGCTTGCGGTACTGCTCCGGATGCTTGCTCAGCGCATAGATGCTGCCGGACAGCGTGTTGCGCGTGGTGTCGTTGCCGCCGACGATCAAGAGGATCAGGTTGCCGAGGAAATTCTTCGGGTCCATGTTCCGCGTGGCGTCGCTGTGCGCCATCATCGAAAGCAGGTCGCTCTTCGGCGGCTGGCCGGAGCGCTCCTTCCAGAGCCTTGCGAAATAGCTCGCGCATTCCATCAGTTCGGCCTGCCGCTCGTCTTCGGTGGCGACGAGGCCGCCGGCGCCGGGCAGGGTGGTCGCGACGTCGGACCAGCGCGTCAGCTTGCGGCGGTCCTCCCAGGGGAAGTCGAACAGCACCGCGAGCATCTGCGTGGTCAATTCGATCGAGACCTTGTCAACCCAGTCGAACACGTCGCCGCGCGGCAGATTGTCGAGGCATTCGGTCGAGCGCTTGCGGATGTTGAGCGCAAGCTCGTCAAGATGCGTCGGCGTGAACATCGGCGCCACGGTCTTGCGCTGCGCGGAATGGCGCGGCTGGTCCATCGCGATGAAGCTTTCGCGGCGCAGGTCCGGCGGCACGTCGCGGATGGTGATGCCGCCGAGCGAGGCGGCCGAAGAGAACATCGCGTGGTTGGTCTCGATGTCCATGATGTCGTTGTAGCGGGTGATCGACCAGTACGGACCGAACATCGAGTCCTTGCAGTAATGCACCGGGTCCTCGCGGCGCAGCCGGTCGAAATACGGCCAGAACGTATCGGTCTTGAACAGCTCGGGATCGCCGGGATCATAGTCGGCAAGGAGAAGCGCGTTGGCGCGTTCGCGTGCGGCGTCCAAATTCACGTCTTTGACGAGATCGGCGGTCCCGTGCATGAGCGGCTCCTCAACCGTTTCGCAGCCGGGGCGTCGCCGGCGCATCATGTTTTACCGAATTACATTCTCATTCCTGCATTTGCGCAAGGGCTCTCAACGCGCATTTGGCCGCATTGTTGTCAGGCCAAAGCGGCCGAATCCGGGCCTTTCTCGCAGGCCGGGGGCAGGGGCGGCGAGCGGGTCTGTTTGAAACGGCGTTTGATTCGGCTGGGCGCATGCGAACAATGCGGGTGGAGAGGCCGCTTATTGGCTGGCGGGTTTTTCACAGGGGAAGGTATCCTGCAGGCCCCACAGCAGCAGGGAAGCGACCGCCATGTCGCCTTTCGCGGCCCGCTTGTCGGCTGACTTGAGCATGATCTCTTCCGTCTGCTCAGTGCTCAGCGCGAGGTGGTCGGGCATGCAGAACAACATTTGGCCGCCATGCCGTTTCAGCCAGGCATTGGAAGCCATCATGCCGCCGCGCGCGCCGTCCAGGTACATATGATTGAAGATGCGAAAATTCTCATTCGCTGGATTGCGATAGGACTCCAGGCGCACGTCGGCGGCAGCGGCGGGAGCTGCCGTCAGCACCAGAAGGCATGCCGACAATATCCACTTGTTCATCGCCAGGTTTCCTCGCTTCTGCGGCGGTGTTTCTACTAGCCGTTCTGTCGGTTTATCTCTGGCGGAGGTTCGAGGCGAGCGAAGCTCGCTCGCAAGGGTTGGAACAAGGGTTGGAAGGAGGGGCCGGTTGGCTCCGCCTGCGGCCGATGTCCGCAGCAGAGGCTGCACTGTTTCCGGCGATCCCGTTAAGGTAAAGCCAACCGCCCGCCGTCAAAAACACCCCCGCACTCTCGACCTTGTGTGAAACCTGGATCACACTCGCAGCGACAAACCTGTGGTTTTGATACGCATAGATTGTCCCGTCCTGGAGCTATCCCGTGAACGACATGAGCTGGACCCCGCTGGGGCCGCCGAAGCCGCCGCCGGTCCCGCCGCCGATGCCGGTGGGGTTTTCAGGGAAGCGGCGGGAGTTCTTCCGCCTGGTCGCGCGCGGCGCCGGGCTCGAGTTCGTCACGGTCGGCTTCTACCGGTTCTGGCTCACCACCGACATCCGCCGCCACCTCTGGTCGAACACTCAGATCGACGGCGACGCGCCGGAATATACCGGCCGCGGCAAGGAGCTGCTGATCGGTTTCCTGATCGCGCTCGCGATCCTGGTGCCGATCTATCTCGGCTACTTCCTGATCGGCATCGAGGCGGAGCATCTGAAGGCCTTCGCCTCGCTGCCGCTGGTCGCGTTCTTCTACCTGTTCGGCCAGTTCGCGATTTATCGCGCGCGGCGTTACCGGTTGACCCGCACGGTGTGGCGCGGCGTCCGCTTCTGGATGAGCGGCTCGGGCTGGATCTATGCGCTGAAAGCCTCGCTATGGGGCCTGCTGGTCGTGATCACGCTCGGCCTCGCGCTGCCATGGCGCGAGGCGGCGCTCGAACGCTACAAGATGCGGCATTCTTTTTACGGCGATCTGCAGGGCTCCTTCGAAGGTCGCGGTTGGGATTTCTTCAAGCAGGGCTGGTGGCTCTGGCTGCTGACGCCGTTCGCGTTGTACATGACGATCTTCGCGCCGTTCATCTATGCCGCGTTCAAGGCGATCGAGTGGCGCTGGTGGCTGTCGGGCATCCGCTTCGGCGGGGTCAGGCTGGAATCCACCATGCGCCGCAGCGCGCTGATCGGCCTGTACTGGAAGGTGATCGGCTGGGCAATGCTGCTCGGCACGCTGTTCTTTGCCTATCTCGTGCTGTGTACCTTGCTGGTCGCCAGCATGGACGGCTCCTCGATCGAGACCTTCTTCAAGACCGAGGCGTTCGCCAAGAGCATTCCGCTGATCACTCTCGCCGGCGTCGGCTATCTTGCCTTCGTGCTGGCGATGAATGTGGTGATGCGCGTCTATCTGATGCGCGATCTCTGGGTCCGGGTGCTGTCGTCGACCATCGTGCACAACATCGAGGCTGCGGCCAACGTCACCGCGCGCGGCGAGCTCGCCAATGCGCTCGGCGAAGGCTTTGCCGACGGCCTCGACGTCGCGGGCTTCTAGCGACATGGAGACCGGTTCCGGCCAAACCAACCCCGCGGCGACGCCTGCACAAGGCGGCGTCTTCTTCGACGGCGCATCGAGCCGGAGGCGTCTGGTCGCGCTCAAACTGTCCGATGCGCTGGAGATCAGGGAGGACGGCGAGCTGCTCGCGCGCTGGGGCTATGCCGACATCCGCCGCGCCGACAGCCCGTCCGGCCTGTTGCGGCTGAGCTGCCTCACCGCACCACAGCTGGCGCGGCTCGAAATCCGCGACGCGCAGCTGATCGCGGCGGTCGTCGCGCGCTGCGACACGCTCGAGGAGGGGCTGCCGAACCGCAAGGGCGTCGCCGCGATCGTCGGCTGGTCGCTCGCGGCCGCGGTGTCGATCGTGCTGGTGGTGCTGTTCGGCGTGCCGCTCGCCGCCGACCGGCTGACGCCCCTGGTGCCTGACTCTTTCGAACGCCGCCTCGGCGATGTCGCGGAGGCGCAGGTCAAGGTACTGTTCGACGGCAAGCCGTGCAGCGACGCGGCCGGACAAGCGGCATTCGAGAAGCTCGTCGGCAAATTGCGGGAGACCGCAGGCCTCGACAATTCGGTGCAGTCGGGCGTGCTGGCGACCTCGGTGCCGAACGCCTTCGCGCTGCCGGGCGGCAAGGTTTTTCTGTTCAAGGGGCTGCTGGAGAAGGCCGAGAACCCGGACGAGATCGCCGGCGTTTTGGCGCATGAGCTCGGCCATCTCCGCCATCGCGACAGCATGCGCGAGCTGATCCACAATGGCGGCACCTCGTTCCTGATCGGGCTGCTGTTCGGCGACGTCACCGGCTCCGGCGCGCTGATCTTCGCCTCGCGCTCGCTGGTGACGTCATCCTATTCGCGCGACGCCGAAACCAATGCCGACACCTTTGCGATCGAGACCATGCACCGGCTCGGCCGTGCCGCGAAGCCGATGGGCGAATTGATGTTCCGCGTCACCGGCAAGGAAGGCGGCAAGGGAATTTCGATCGTCTCCAGCCATCCGCTGACCGAGGACCGCCTCGCGCGCATGAGCAAGGCGGACGCCGCCAGTCCGGCGACCGGCCGGCCGCTGCTGTCGGGCGCCGAATGGCAGGCGCTCAAGGGCATCTGCGGACCGGGCAAGGTGTGAAGGGTTTCTTGTCGTTTGCTGGAGCACTCTCATGCAGCATGACAGCGACTACTGGTTTCCCGCCAAGCGGTATGGCTGGGGCTGGGGACCGCCGGTCTCCTGGCAAGGCTGGGCGGTCGTCGCAGGCTTCGTGATTCTGATCGCTGTCGGGGCGGCGATGATCCTTCCGCACACCCGCCCCGGCTTCGTCGGCTATGTTGCGGTGCTGAGCGTCCTGCTCACCGGCGTGTGCTGGTGGAAGGGCGAGCCGCCGCGATGGCGATGGGGCGGCGACTAGCCAATTTCGCGCGCCTACTTCACCAGCCGGAACTTGCCGCCCTCGACCTTGATCAGGAACGCCGACCGCTCGTCATAGCCATTGTGGTTGGTCGGGCTCATGGTCGAGAGGCCGTTGTTCAGATAGACGTCCTTGCCGCGCTCCAGCTCGTCGCGCAGCGCGGCGCGGAATTCCGGCGTGCCCGGTTTCGCCGATTTCAGCGCGTTGGCCGCCGCCCGCTTGAACAGTGTGACGGCGTCCCACAGATGCGCGCCAAAGATGTTCGGCTTCTGCCCGTTGACCTTCTCGTAGGACGACACGAACTCGTCGCGCACCTGGCGGAACGGATCGTTCGCCGGCAGGTCGTCGGCGATCGTGAAGGCCTCGCCGGTGAAGACCGCGCCGTCGACATTGGCGCCGCCGAGCTTGATGAATTCCTCCGACGCGACGCCGTGGGTCTGGAAGATCTTGCCGGCATAGCCGCGGCTGCGCAGCGCCTCCTGCGGCAGCACGGCGGGCGTGCCGGCGGAAGCGATGAACACCGCCTCCGGATTGGTCGCGATCACCTTCAGCGCCTGGCCCATCGCGCTGGTGTCGGCGCGCGCGTAGACCTCATGGGTCGTGACGGTGAGGCCGAGCGTCGGCGCAAGCTTCGACACCTCCTTGTAGTAACCTTCGCCATAGCCGTCCGACACGCCGATATAGCCGAGCGTCTTGATGCCGGACTTCGCGATGTATTTCAGGATCGCCGCCGCCATCAGATCGTCATTGGGCACCACCTTGAACGCCCAGCGGCGGCGGTCGTCCATCGGCTGCACGATCGCGGTCGCCGCCGCGAGCGAGATGATCGGCGTCTTGGATTCCACGGCGACGTCGAGCATCGGCATGGTCACCGGCGTCAGCGAGGAGCCGATCAGGATGTCGACGCCGTCCTGGATGACGAGACGCCGCGCATTCTGCGTGCCCTTGGTCGGATCGGACTCGTCGTCGAGCGCGATATAGGTTACCTTCTCGCCGCCGATCTCCTTCGGCAGCGCGGCGATGGTGCGCATCTGCGGCTGGCCGAGCGCCGAGCCCGGTCCTGATGCGGACACCACGACGCCGACCTTGATGTCCGCATGTGCGTCCGGCGCCATCAGGATCGCGCCCGCGAGTACCCAGAGTCCGGCCATGGCCAGCTTCATTGCAAATCCTCCCAGCAAGTTCTTCTTATGCGCGGCCGATGATAGCCGACCGGCATCCGGTTCCGCATCATATTGATTCCGCCCGATACGTCTGTCCCCCTGATTGGGGACATCCGGGCACGGCATCAGCGGGGCCGGTGGCAAGCGTCGGGGTCACCGATCGCTCGTGAACTTCACGTTTACCATTTCCTTAAAGGCCGCGCGAACCAGTTTCCCTAATCGGGCGGCAACGACCTGCTGCTATTGAAAGAGGGGAAAAGGGAGTACGAGCGATGTCCAGCATTGTTCGGATCCTCGTCTTGATCGCATCTGCGTATGCGGGATCCGTGTTGACGGAAATTCAGTTTGACGGCGCGGTCGCCGCAAACGGTCCAAGTCTTGGCAGTTCAAGTCCTGGCAGCTTACGTCCATGATCGCGCACCATCCGCTCGCATCCGAGCACGCGCGCGCCATCTGCGAAGAGATCGGCTGGAGACTGCGCCATGCGCTGCGCGGCGATTACGCCGATTTGCCGCCAAGGCTGCGCAAGCTCGTGGACCAGCTCGCCCAGCAGGAGTGCGACGCACCGTCGCTGGTGCCTGCGATGGACGACATGACGAGACCGCTGGTCGTTGCCGCCTAAGCTTATGACCTGCGGACGGTGCTTGCGACGTCGGCACAAGGCGCGCGGATAAGGTACCGCTTGGCGCGCCTCGCGGCGAATCCGCATCAGCTCACGATGGAGAAATTTGCCGCCGTGACCGTGCCTGCCGAAGCGCCATTCAGCCACACCGCGGTGTCGGCATCGACCTGAACCACGAAATAAGCCCCGTTCTGATATGAATGCGACAGAACGTCGGCGAAGGATGTGAAACCGGACCCGTTCAATTGCACGACGTCCAGGCTCGGCGTCCAGTCCTGCACGACCTGCACTCCGGGCACGTCGTTGACAACGAAGGTGTCGTTGCCCAATCCGGTGCCCGGCCCGCCGCCATCGCCTCCAAAATAGTAGTTCACGCCGGTGCCGCCATCGAAATAGTCGTTGCCGGCGCCGCCGATTAGGACATCGACACCATCGCTGCCAAACATCACGTCGTTGCCGGCGCCGCCGTACAGATAGTCGTTGCCGCCATAGCCGTACTCGACATCATCTCCGGCGTCGCCGATCATGATGTCCTTGACGAATGATCCGACGAACACATCGTTGCCGTCACCGCCATATGCCGTTCCGCCACCGGACGACATGTACAGGTAATCGTTGCCGCCACCGCCCTCCAGCAGATCCACTCCTGCGTCACCGACAAGGGTGTCCGCGGCTGCGCCGCCGAGAATGGTGTCGTTACCGGCCCCTCCGTACATGTAGTCGCCATACAGCCCATATGGCCCGCTGACGAACAGAAGATCCGCGCCCTCTCCCCCGTAGAAGACGTCCTGGCCGCCGGCATAATTCACGGTTGTGACCAGCTCGAGTGTGTCGTTGCCGTCGCCCCCATAAAGGTACGAGCCCGCAGTCGTGTTTAGTCCGTCAATGGCCTGGACGTAATCGTTGCCTGCGCCACCATCTGCATAGGCAGACCCGTGCTCCGAGGGCGACGCCCCGATGTTTAGCAAGGTATCATTGCCGTCACCCCCGTAGGCCCTGGCGGTCGACGAGATTTGGTCATTGCCGTTCCCGCCATAGGCGGTGGCTGTTAACCCGGAAAGCGTGTCATTTCCCTCGCCGCCATAGATAACCGGATGGGAAATCGGTCCGTAGACCGCCGTCAGGCTGTCGTTGCCATCAAGCCCATAATAGACGTCGTCGGAAGATGACGAATATGTATCGTCACTGTTGGTCCCAACGTAAGTGGTCATAAGTATCCTCCAAAGCAATTCAAAATACGCTTGCGGCGAGCTATCGCAGGTTGACCGCTTCGAGCATCACTCCAAGTATTCCACCCGCCAAAGCCCGAATGGGCTACGACTTTCGGGATCTCGTCAAGGTTGGTGACGGTCCCACGGCAAAATGTCAGTGGTGCTGCGCCCACATTCCGAAGCCAAATCGGCCCATATAAACATTTGGAAACAGGATGGATGTTTCAATTCTGTGGCCAGGAGTGCGTTCGGTCAATCACGCGAGTGCAGCAGGGTATCGTTGATCGATCGGACCTTCACGTAGAGAACGTGCACGGCAAATCAAACACGATGGTAGTTGAATGTGTGCTACCCTGCATCCCGGGATGGAATTGCCGTCCCGTTTTTTGGAGAACACGGCTATGAAACGCTCGTCGCTCTTCGTCACCAATTTCGCTGTCGCTCTGTTGTCGATCGCGCCGCTAATGTGCGTATCAAGCGGCCCGGCGTGGTCGCAACCCACGCCGGCCCCGGACAGCGCCATCGACCCGCTTCCCAACATTTCGGTCGAGGCGCCGAGGCATGTCGGCACGCAACACAGGCCGACGCAACGCGCGGCGGCCCGCAGCACCTCATCTCCGCATACAGCTTCGACCTCGGTGTTTTGCATCGGCGGTTGCATGACGAGCATGAAGTCAGGTGACCGCCCCTGGGTCGGATGCTCCTGGTCTGCCGGCGCGTCTGCCTACACCGGGTGCCGGAACATCGGGCCCGGCGGCATCCCCTTCAAGAGCTATACTCAGTGCACGGAAACCGGATTGAATAACGGTTGGAGAAGCGGTGAAGTCTCTGCGTATTGCACCAGCCTGGCTTTGAAATAGCGAGCACGACGACACATCAGACGTGTCCGAATGTCCGAGGCCGGGCAGGGCCTATGCGGAAATCGCGGCGCCGCAGACTTGCGACGCTTTCCGGTCCCCTGGCAGACGGGCTGCAACTGCAAAGGAGATGCTTCGTTGAGACGCGCTTTGATCATCCTCGGCATATTGTTCGGCGGTTCGATCGTTGTGATCGGTGCCGGGAAAGTTCTCTTCGCTACCAACTGACGCGGGTGGACGCCTATCCAGCCTTCATGAAGAAGGATCTTGCAATGGGCCGTAGCTCTTACGACGAGACGAAGCGCGCCTTCTCTCAATTCGTGAAGAATGCATTTCCGGTTGGCTCCGACGCGAGAGCCGCAATTGCCCAGATCACCGGAGGTGGCTTTCGGGTTGAAAAGTCGGATAGACCGAACTCGGTCGCACTTCTATGGAATCGCCATGCGGGCCCGTGCAGCGAGCGATACGCCATTACGATCGAGCAGTCGGCAGATGGAAAGGTCGCAGACGTGGCAGGACAGCTCTATCCGGTTTGTCTCTAGTCGTCCGGCCTCGATCGTGGCCCGCGCGCCGCTACACGTTCTTCGCGACCTTCCGCGTTCGCGTCGGTCCGGCGCCGGCGATCGCCGGTTTGATATTCCACACCGCGCGCACGCTGGCGAAGGCGTGGGCGATCACCGGCTCCTGGCGGCGCGCGGCGAGGCAGGCGAAAGAGAGATCGCAGGTGAGCTTCACTTTGTCGACGACCACGAACTGATGCGGGCGCGCCATCCGCGGCGCCAGCACGCTGTCGCGCGCGAGGCTGAGGCAGAGGCCGGATTCGACGAAGTCGATCATCGCCTCTTCCTGATCGGTGTAGCCGATGCGCTTCGGCAACGGGCCGAGCGGGCGGAAGATGTCGTCGAGCAGACGGCGGTGGCCGGAATGCGGCGGTGTCGCGAGCCAGGGCAGCTCGGCGAGTTCGGCCCAGCCCTTGCCCATCACCCGCTCCCGCCAGGCGATCGGCGCGATCACCCGGTAGTCGTAGCTGAGCAGCGGCGCCAGCTGGTAGCGGCCGTCGGTGATGGTCCGTTCAGTGAAGCTGTGATGGGCGAGCTGCTCCGGCGGCGTGGCGTCGACATAGTAGCCGACGTCGAGCTCGCCCCGGCCGACTTGTGCCAGCACGTCGTCGCTGACGCCATGGCGCAGGAATACTTCGGTGCGTTGCGAGGACATCGCAAGGCTGCGCACGAACGGTCCAAGCCGGGTGAATTCGGGATCGAGGATGGTGCCGACGCGCAAGGTGCCGCGCTGCGCCTCGTTCAGCGAGTCCGCCGTCGCCTTGAAGTCGGATGCCGCCGCCACCGCCCGGTGCGCCAGCGGCAGCAGCGCGGCGCCGGCCTCGGTCAGCGTAAAACCGCCCGGCGTGCGGTTGAACAGCTGCAGCCCGGTGCTTTCCTCCAGCGCCTTCAGTTGCAGGCTGACCGCGGGCTGGGTCAGTTTCAGCATCGATGCCGCGCGCGACACGGTGCCCTCACGGGCAACCGTGATGAAGCAACGCAAGGCCTGGGTACGGGGGAGGTCGGTCATTGAGTGGGCTTATAGCACACTTTTTCGCCGCGCATCGACCGGCATCGTGCACTATTATATTATCAGAATACAACCAAGACGAGAAATCAGGCCGGCCGCCACGCGATCATGCCTTCAGTCCGCGCGCGCACCTGCGGCGAGGCGAGGCAGGTCGCGACCGCTTCATAGCCCACCGCGCCGGGCACCGGCGTGACGCAGACCGGCACGCTGTGATTGGCGGGGCACAGGATGATCGCTTCGTCGTCGCCGACCGCGTCGAGATCCAGGATCGCGCTGGAGCGCGTCAGGAAGAACAGCGGCTGCGCCTGCGGTCCGCGACGGCGCAGCTGCGCGATCACCGCTTCCTGGCTTGCCGCATCGAGCCCGTGCTCGAGCATGTCGATCACGGGGATCGCGTCGCCGTCGGCCTCGAGCTCTGCGAGCAGCGTGGTCAATGCCGGTGTCTCCACGGCGCCGTCAGCGAGATGAGCGGCAAGGCTTGCATCGACCCTGGCCTTGTGGGCGGGATCGGCATCGAGACGCGCGCGAACGGCCGCGCCGCCATCGGCTGCGCGGTCCAGGCCGACGAAGCTGGCGTTGGGCAGTGCTTCCGCAAGCCGCTGAGCGAGGCGCGTCTTGCCGCTGCCGAGCGGGCCGACGATGTAGTTCAGCGGCTTGACGTCGCGCAGCTCGAAGCGTTCACCGCCCCAGGGCCACGGCAGATCGAACGCGACGGCGATCGCCGGTCGCGCCCTGACTGCGCCGATGATTTCGCGCGCCGCAGGCATCTTGCCGCCGCCGAGGTCGGCGCGCAGCGCCCGCACCCTGGCGATGCTGTCGCCGCATTGTCGGACCCGCGCTTCGAGCGTGGCTTCGTGCGCAGCCAGCACGCGGTCGAGCACGGCGGCATCGCCGCTCAGGACCCGCGCCAGTTCGCCGATGCCGAGGCCGAGCGCACGCAGCGCGACGATCTCGGCACCGCGCGCCATCTCGGCCGGACCATAGGCGCGCCATCCCGCTGGCGTGCGGGAAGGCGCGATCAGGCCGCGCTCCTCGTACAGCCGCAGTGCCTTGGCCGAGATGCCGAGCTGCCTCGCAGCTTCGGACGGACTGAGAAAACGGGCGGCAGCATTCATCGAATCACGCATCGTCTGACCGCGTCTCTTATGGAGGCGGCTGCAGGGGCAAGGTCAAGCGGGGAGGGTGGTGATCCTCATGCGGGTGACCAGTGAGGAGAGCACATAGCTCAGGCTCCCTCTCCCTTGCGGGAGAGGGTGGGGAGGGGGGCCCCGGGCGAGATGATCGATGAGCGCATCGCTCTCGCAACTTGTTCGCTTGTCGCCGTCGCAGAAACGAAAGAGTACGTCGTGTGGCACCCCTCTCCCTAAGGGGAGAGGGAACCCTTCCGCCGGTGTGTCCCTCACACGCCAATCACTGAGTTGCCCGACGGCGCAAGCCCCCATGGCAAAAATATTTCTATTTATCAGAATGCCCAACTCAGTGTATGGTTCGCCCGTCTCACCCGATCGAGGGGCGCTTCGCGATCGTCACGAACGAGGTGTGGGATGCGGTGGACGCTGACGTCACGACGGACGAAGCGTGATTGAGGCGGACAGCGAAGTCGTGTGGTCCTGACGCCCTGACGCCCTAGCGGCCGGTGTCCCCTTGTAAGACGCAATTGCGTCTTGCGAAGGCGGTGACAAACAAGCCCAGTCTCGCCGGGGAGAGCACGAAGTAAGCCGTAACCCATCGCGCAGGGAAAGCCGGATTGCTCCGGTTACACCTGTGGTCCTACCCCCGAGCTTTCTACCCTTGCTCGGGGCCCATGGGTGCGATCGGCACCTGGCTTTCCCTGCGCCCTCTGCGAGAGAGGGCGGAACGAAGAGCAAACCTCGGACAAATCATGTCGCGAGAACGCAGAAGTTTGACTCGCAAGCGGCACCACACACTCAGTGTCGTCCCGGCGCAGGCCGGGACCCATAACCACAAATGCCGATTGTCATGCACTGCTGGAACGACGAGTCCCGTCAGCCACATCTGCTGCGGCGTATGGGTCCCGGCCTGCGCCGGGACGACAGCGGCGTGCGTGACGGCATCGCTTGCCTGATCTCGCCGCCACCCCTCACTCCAGATGGTTCACCTTCGCCACCCAGGCGCGGATGTCGGTGAGCACGTCGGGCAGCACGGCCTTGACCTCCTGCACGGTCATGCCGGGCTTGATGCGGGGGTCGTAGAGCAAATTGAGCAGATATTGGTCGTAGACGTCGAAATAGCCCATCGAGACGCTGTCGTTGAACATGGTCCACGGCACGGTCGCGGTATCGTTGATCGGGCCGAGCGACTGCAGCAGCTCCTCATAGGCGCAGTCGAGGAAGACGAAATCGCCGTTGTCGACGGTCAGGATCACGTCGGAATGCTCGATCTCGTAGTTCTCGTTCTTGCGGAAGCCGGACAGGCACTGCGGATCGAGCGAGGAGCGGATTTCCTTGGCGCGGTCCTGGCCGTAGAAGGTCGCGATGGTGCGGTAGAGCTCGCGGTCGCGCACCAGCTTGACCACGACATTGGCGGCGTCGCTGCTCTCGGTCATCGCGATGTCGAGATGTTGCACCTTGGCTCGGATGTCGGCGACGACCTTGGCGAGCTGGGCCTTGCGATCGGCGCGGCTGCCGTCGGCGAACACGCGCACCGGGCTGTCGTATTTGCGGATGCGATCGACCCGTCCGGCGAGATGATATTCGGCACCGAATGCGGTCTTCAGAAAACCCTCGACGATCTCGGCGTCGGTGAAGAGCTTCTTCTCGCTACGCTGGCGCACGACAACGGCCGGCACCTCGGCGCCGGCCGCGGGCACGGTGGCGTCAGTGAGGCAAGCGGCGAGCGCTGCGGCGAGAACGAGCAGGATCGAAGGGCGGTGCTGGGGCATTCTGACGACGCTGCCGCAATGCTTGCGGCAGCGCAAGGCGGGATCAAGGCGGCGGGATCAGCGATCCTGCCGGACGGTGGCGCCTAGTTCCGGTGAAATCGACGCGATCAGTTCTTCACCACGACGGTGGTGCCGACCGAGACCCGATCATAGAGGTCCTTGACGTCGTCATTTGTCATGCGGAAGCAGCCCGACGAGACCGCCTGGCCGATCGTCTCCGGCTCGTTCGAGCCGTGGATCCGGTACAGCGTCGAGCCGAGATACATCGCGCGCGCGCCGAGCGGATTCTCGATCCCGCCGTTCATGTGACGCGGCAGATCGGGGCGGCGGCGCAGCATATCCCTGGGCGGCGTCCAGGACGGCCATTCCTTCTTCGCGGAGATGCGGTGGACGCCGCCCCAGCGGAAGCCGTCGCGGCCGACGCCGATGCCGTAGCGCAGCGCCTGGCCGTTGCCCTGCACCAGATAGAGCCGGCGCTCGGCGGTGTTCACCACGATGGTGCCGGGGGCATAGTTGGTCGGGTAGTTGACGGTGGTGCGCGGGATCGGGCTCGCGCCGTTGCCGAAGAAGCTCGGGGGCTCGGACTGGTAGCCGCGGGAATCGAACAACTGGGCCTGGGCCTGGCCGGCACCTGCCAGGATCGTGAGCGCGGCAAACATCAAGGCAATCGGGCGCATCGTCATCGTCCTCGCGAACAATCAAATATGCAGCCAGAAAGGCCACAACCGCCGGCGTTTCGCAAGCGACGAAGCCGTGACACCAGCCATTTTCCGACGACACGGTTTAAAAAGGCAACAGATCGGAAGCGATACCTGCATTGTCCGGCCAAGCCTTTGACGAAGCGGATGAAGAATGGTTGATCTGGATCAACCTCAAGAAACATCTCTGGCGGGAGCGGGATCATGAACGGTGCGGAAAGTCTGGTGCGGACATTGGTTGCGGGCGGCGTGGACGTCTGCTTCACCAATCCGGGCACCTCGGAGATGCATTTCGTCGCGGCGCTGGACAAGGTCCCGGGCATGCGCTGCGTGCTCGGTCTGTTTGAAGGCGTGGTGACCGGTGCGGCCGACGGTTATTTCCGCATGAAGGGAACGCCGGCCTCGACGCTGCTGCATCTCGGGCCCGGCCTCGCCAACGGCCTTGCCAATCTGCACAACGCCAAGAAGGCCCATTCCGGCATCGTCAATATCGTCGGCCAGCACGCAACCTACCACATCGGCTACAACGCGCCGCTGACCTCTGACATCGAGGGCCTGGCGCGGCCGACGTCGTCCTGGGTGCGCACGTCGCCGGATGCCAAGTCGGTTGCAGGCGATGGTGCGGCTGCGATCGCCGCGGCCAGGAGCGCGCCGCCGCAGATCGCAACCCTGATCCTGCCGGCCGACACCGCCTGGAACGAGGCCGACGGCATCGCCGAAGTGCCTGTCGACACCCAGCGTCCGAGCTACTCGCCGCAGGCGGTCGAGCGTGCCGCGAAGATCCTGCACGGCGATGCCGCGCACACGCTGCTGCTGGTCACCGGCAGCGCGCTGACCGAACAGGGGCTGGCGCTCGCCGAGCGCATCGCCGGCAAGACCGGCTGCACCGTGATGGGCCAGACCTATCATCCGCGCATGGCGCGCGGCCGCGGCCGCTTCTCGATCAACCGCATCCCCTATGTGATCGAGCTGGCGCTGCCGATCCTGAAGAATTTCCGTCACATCGTGCTGGTCGAGGCCAACGATCCCGTCGCGTTCTTCGCCTATCCGAACAAGCCGAGCATGCTGAAGGCGGAAGGCTGCGAGGTGCATCGCATGACCGCCTGGGGCGAGAATTCGGTCGCAGCCCTCGAGGCGCTCGCGGGCGCGCTGCATGCCACGGTGCACGACGTCAGGCCGCAGCAATTGGAGGAACTGGACCAAGCCGACCGGCGCGCTCAACCACGCCTCGATCGCGCAGGCGATTGCGTGTGCGATCCCCGAGAACGCCATCATGGTCGATGAATCGGTCACCACCGGCCGCGGCTTCTTCCCGCCGACGGCGGCCTCAGCGCCGCATGACTGGCTGCAGAACATGGGCGGCTCGATCGGCTTCTCGACGCCGGTCGCAACCGGCGCCGCGGTCGCCTGTCCGGACCGCAAGGTGATCTGCATGGTCGGCGACGGTTCGGCGATGTACACGATCCAGTCGCTGTGGACGCAGGCGCGCGAAGGGCTCAACGTCGTGACCATCGTGTTCGCCAACCGCATCTACCAGATCCTCCGTGGCGAGTTCGACGGCGTCGGCGCCGGCGAGCCGGGCAAGCGGGCGCAGGATATGCTCAAGATCGATCGCCCGACGCTCGACTTCGTCGCGCTCGCCAGGGGCATGGGCGTGCCGGGCAGGGCGGTGACGACTGCCGACGAGTTCAACAAGGCGCTGGCGGAAGCCGTCGCCGAGCCGGGGCCGCGGCTGATCGAAGTGCAGATGTAGACACACGCTTTAGAAGGCCGCGGCGGCGGCCCGCGATGAAGCTCATCGCGCATTAGTCCAGTCGGAGGCGCCAATGCAGACCGAGCTGAACAAGGTGATCGCCGCCGTTGAGGAGTTTTATGCGCAGGAGACGTTCCTGCTGGAGCGCGATCTCGGCGAGCGAACGCTTACTCACCGGCTGGCCGTCTATGTCGAGCGGCAGTTTTCCGGCTGGCAGGTCGATTGCAACTACGACCGGCTCGGCGAGCGCACGCTGCGGCTGCCGCGCGGCTCGACGATCTCGACCGATGACCATCTCGGCAAGTCGATCTACCCCGATATCGTCGTGCATCAGCGCGATATCCCGAACAATCTGCTGGCCATCGAGCTGCGCAAGGACGGCAATCACCAGCCCGTCGAGCACGATCAGCGCAAGCTGCAGGCGCTGACCGATCCGAATGTCTGGTTCGCCTACGCGATCGGCGTACTGCTGATCGTGGGAAAGGACGGGGTGAGCCTGTCCGAGGTCTATGCCGGCGGCGTCATCGACAGCACCGTATCGCGCTGGTTTGCCGAGCGGCTGGATGCGGGCGGGCTTGCGGGCAAGCATGACAATGGCGTTCAGCACTAAGTTGATGGATGAATCTTCTCTCCGCATTGTCCGTGATAGCCCGTTTGGATCATGCGTGGCCGGTGCATGCGGGGCAGAACAGAAGGCGCGGGAGGTGGAGCAATTACTGGGGCTGGTGGTCAATTTCAGAACGATCCGATGGCGGTGCGGATTACCGGCTTCGCAACTCTTTCGCTCCCCCTCCCGCACTTGACTTCACGGGCTCAGCTCTCGCTCCCCAAACCGGCGGCGCAGCCGATTGCGACGTGACGGGTCGAGACAGCCCGCGAACCGAGACAGAAAAGGCCGCCCCCTCGGGCGGCCTTTTCCGTGATCGCTGAGATCGCCAAGAGATCGCAAAGCGCGATTGTTTCTGTGGGCGATTGCT
This sequence comes from Bradyrhizobium sp. th-b2, assembly GCF_000426785.1. NCBI lineage: Bacteria > Pseudomonadati > Pseudomonadota > Alphaproteobacteria > Hyphomicrobiales > Nitrobacteraceae > Bradyrhizobium > Bradyrhizobium sp. th-b2. Next base: position 6,768 of record NZ_AUGA01000012.1, on the reverse strand, counting down.
TCTGTCTATTGCTTGGCCGCGTCGTCGCCGGTCTTTTCCCCAGTCTTGGCGCTCGACTTCTTTGCGGCTTTCTTCGCCTTCTTCTTCGGCGCCATCTTGGACGCCTCGCCCTTGGCCGCGGTGTCGCCGCTTGCGGCGGGGGCCGGGCTCGTGCCCGCCTTGTCCTGCGCGAGTGCGGCGGACGAGACGAAGGCAAGCGCCGTGGCGGCGAGGATCAGTGTTCGCATCGGATGGTTCTCCCAAGTTGGTTTCCAGCGCCCCTCAACGGGACAGAATGTCGCGGGTTCCGCGACGCGGATCAGCAGTCCGTGAGCAGCGCGTGAACGGCGCAACCCTCGTGCAGGCCACGGAACCGGGAACCTCGAGCTGCGTTATGTCGTTAGGCAGGAGTTCCGAGGAGACGCGCCATGCGTTGGCGATCGATGACGGAAACCACCGGCACCATGCTCGATACTGCCCCTTCTACGCGGTGGGCTGGACGGTCAGCGGCGTGGCGACCCTGGCGACCATCGTTGCGGTCTGGATGTTCGGGATCTAAAGGCGACGGTCCTTGCCGACCAGCGCTTGCCGGCACCGGCAAGCGGCATTGGCATGCGTCGGCGACTTACTTCCGCAGGATCACCAGCGCTTCCCGGTAGATTGCGAGAAGCAAACCAGCAGCGCGCTCGACAGCAGGAACATCGCGAGACTGTCATAGTCTTCAGGGGTGGGCCAGCCGAAGTCGAAATAGGGCGGCATGAACGCCCACCAGACGATCGGAACCGTGATGATCGTCGCAAAGGCGCCGGCCGGTGCGCCGCCCATCAGGCCCGCGATCAGGATCGCCGGCACGAAGCCTGCGAAATAGAACTGCATGCCGAAGCTCGCGAACATCTCCTGGGTCGCAGTGGCCAGCACTACGGCCAGCAGGGCGACCACGAACGTCGACAACGACCACGGCCGCAGCTTCAGAAGGTAGTCATTGCCCTTGCGCATCGAGACGCCGGCCTCCGCGAGTTCCGGGAAGGTAGCCGAGGAGGCTCGCGAATAAAACACCGTAGGACTCCGTGGGGGCGGCGTTCTGTTCGATACCGTGAAAAGGAACCGGCCCGGTCAAGCCCCTGCCGCATTGTCGCGCTTATTGCATTGCGGCAAGGTGATTGGGGACAGCACGATGCTGGAGCTTCTGATTGTCGTTCTCGTCGCCGGGATCGGGTTCGCATCGGGATATGGCGTCCGCGAGTTGATCTCGCGCCGCCGGCGCCGGTCACCGCCGCGCGTTCACGCGCCAAAGGCGCGGGCCGCCAATGACGACATTTCCGCCCGCGGCCGGTATCGGCCGACCGGCACACAACAAGCCGATCACGCCACCTCGCCCGACGAACTCGACGGCGCCGTTCGCGACCTGCTCGGCGAACTCAGCCGGCGCACCGTCAAGCCGTCATCGGCCCCGCACCGCCGCCGGCAATGAGGGGGGATGCCGGGCGAACGGCGGTCAGACCACCGCTGCGCTGATCGATCTGCTGAAGGAAGAGGAAATGGTGGACGCACAAGGGATCGAACCTTGGACCTCTCCCGTGTGAAGGGAACGCTCTCCCGCTGAGCTATGCGTCCGGGATGTGACGTGCCAAAGGCCGCTGGTCGGCGGCCGGTCGATAGAGGCGCTTCGTCAGAGCGTGCGATTTACGAAGTGCCGGGTAGGGGTGTCAAGCCAAGACCTTCAGGAGACCTCAAGGAATCAAGGCCTGCAGGACATCAAACCCTGCGGGGATCAGGCGCCCTGCTGGCGGGCGCGGGAGGCGTGTGACTGCAGCGCCCGAATGCGTTCGGCGAGCGTCCCGCCGCCTTCGGGCATCGCGCTGCCAGGCGAGACGCCATTGGCGGCACCGTTGGCGGGCTTGGCGGTCGCCTTGGCCGGCACGGTCGGCTCGGCCGCCAGCATGGCCTCGATCGCCGAGTTCGGTCCTTCGAGCTGGATCGCGAGCTTGGCTACTTCGGCGGCGATGTCGTTGATGCGCTCGCGCAGCAGCGCGTTCTCCATCCGCTCGGTCGCCCAGGAGCTTTCGGCCTGCTGCTGGATCGCGTTGATGTCGCGCTGCAGCTTGCTGCGTTCGTCGCGGGCGATGCGCAGCTGCTCCTCGGCCGCCGCCTTCTCCTGCCGCAGCTTCTCGAGCGCGGATGATTTGCCGCCGCCTGCCGCCGCGATCGCCTCGCGCAGCTCCTGCACCGTCCGCTCGGCGGCGGCGTTGGCCTGCTTGAGCTGGCCGTTCTCGAATTCACGCTCGGCAAGCAGCTTGCCCTGGGTCGCGAGCCGCGACTCGAGGTCGGTGACGCGGTTGCCGAGCATCTCGGCTTCCTTGACCTGGACGATCAGCTGGCGATCGAGATCGGTGACGCGCTGGCTCAGATTCTCGACCCGGCCGCGCGCATCGGTGAGATCGCGCGTCGCGGTTTCGGACTGGCTGCGCTCCTGGGCGAGGCGTGCCTCGGTCGCCGCGAACTCCCTGGCGGCATCGCCGACCCGGTTCTTCAACTCCTCGACCTGGGTCCGCACCGCGACCAGTTCGATCTGGCGGCTGTCGGCGGTCATGGAGCGGTCGTTGAGCGCGGCGTTGATCTTGCCGAGCTCGCTCTGCTTGTCGGTCAGCGCCTGCTCGGCATTGCGCAGCAGCTCGGTCTTGGCGGTGAACTCTTCCTCGGTGGCGCGAAGCTGCTCCTTCATCGCCTTCTCGCGTGCCTCCAGCGCGAAGATCGCGGCATTCTTCTCGCCCAGCTCGATCTTCATGCGATTGATCGCGTCGGTCTTCTTGCCGATCTCGGCGAGCTGGCTCGTGGTCTTGCTCTTGAGCTGATCGACGCTCATCTCGAGCCGGCGGGCCGACATCGCGAACTCGGCGCGGAGCTGGTCCTTGTCGGCCTGGATCTCGGCCATCGACAGCGGGGTGGCCGCCTCCATGCGGCGCGTGGTCAGCCGCACCGCCCGGTTATGCACCAGGGGCACGATCATCAGGCCGCACAGCATCGAGATCAGGAAACCGATCGCCGCGTACATGATCGGCTCGATCATGAAGGGTCACTCCAAGAAAGAAGGAAATTGTTAATCACAATGCCACGGCAGGCCGGCCGAAGGCCAGCCCGTTTGCCGCGTTAACCTGAATCGCTAACCGTGCCGGAGCGCCGGCGTCATCACCCGATCAGGGCTGCGACCTAGAACGGGTTCCAGGTCGCGCGCGGGGTGTATTTGAGATAGCCGACGCTGGCGCCGAGCCGTAGGCCGATGCCCGAGCGAATCGGGACCAGCACGATGTTGTTGGCGGTCAGCGCCGTCATGCCGAAGCCGCCGACGATATAGGCCGAGCCGTCGATGCCGACGAAGCGCTGATAGATAGCCTGCGTCGAGGGCAGGTTGTAGACCAGCGTCATGGTCCGCGCGCCGTCGCCGCCCCAGTCGAAGCCGACCGAGGGACCTTGCCAGTAGACCCGGAGGTCGCCGGCGTTCTTGGTGTAGAGCGTGCCTTCGCCATAGCGCAGCCCGGCCACGAAAGCGCCGGAGCCTTCCTCGCCGAGCACATAGCCGTTGGGCAGACCCCATTGGCTGACCGCGCGCTCGATGACCGAGGCCAGCCCGCGCGAGACATTGCCGAAGAACTTGTGTCCGGCGCCGACCAGCTCGTCGGGCCCGTAAGTATACGGGGTCGGCTCACGCTGCGGCGGCGGATATTGCGGCGGCGGCCCCTGCTGTGCCGATGCCCCCGCGCTCCAGCACATCAGCGCGGCGAACGCGACCGCGGCAAGGCGTGATGCGAAACTCATAAAGAACCCCTGCTATCGAATTCCGGGCGTTGCCCTTTAACCTGATGCCAACAGGCACGGCTCTAGGTTGCGTCCAGTGTCCCCTCGACTCGGATGTTATCGGTATCAACTATGACGGTACAACGGCAGGAAAGATATGGATCGTGCCGGGGGATGGCGTTTTTCGGCCTGTTGGCGGGCATTTTGGCGGCTATCTGGCCGCCACTGCCTGTTGGGGCCACCACGACCGAGCGCGTGGTGACGAACCGCTACTCGGGATTGGCGATCGAGGGATTCGATCCCGTCGCCTATTTCACCGACTCCGCTGCGACCCAGGGGCGGCCCGAATTCGAGGCCGCCACAAGCGGCGTCGTCTGGCGCTTCCGCAACGAGGGCAACCGCGCCTCGTTCGTGGCGCATCCCGAAATCTATGGACCGCAGTTCGGCGGCTATGATCCGACCGACCTGGTGCGGGGCGTGACCTGTGCGGGCAATCCGCGATTCTGGGCGGTGGTCGGGAATCGGCTCTATCTGTTCAACCGGGAACGCAGCCGCGATGCCTTCGCCGCCGATCCCGCGCACTTCCTGAACGAAGCCGCGGCGCGCTGGCCGGAGCTGGCAGAAAATCTCGCGCAGTGATCACGACGCTGCGGTCGGGTCGCCCCAGGCAATGAATTCCGGCACCAGAAAGTCCTCGCGGCCCAGCCCGAAATGCAGTGGGCCTCCGTTCGCATCGGTCACCTTGCCGCCGGCGGCAACGACGACCGCGTGACCGGCCGCCACGTCCCATTCGGATGTGGGCGAGAGGCGGGGATAGATGTCGACCTGACCTTCGGCGACACGGCCGAACTTGACGGCCGAGCCCAGCACGGCGCGGACCGCCTCGCCGCGTTCGTCGATGAAGGCTTCGGTGCGCGCATCGCCATGTGAGCGGCTGACCGCAACCGTCCAGGGCGCGCCGCGCGGCGGGCAGAGACGGGTCTTGATCGGCACGGCTTGCGCAACCGCGCCGTTCTGCAGCGTCAACCGCTCGGCGCCCTTGCCGACGATGCCGCGCCAGATCAGGCCGAGCGCGGGCGCGCCGACGATGCCAAGCAGCGGCACGCCGTGCGTGACCAGCGCCACATTGACGGTGAATTCATTGCGGCCGGCGACGAACTCCTTGGTGCCGTCGAGCGGATCGATCAGGAAGAAACTGTCCTTGTAGGGCGGCGTCGCCAGATGGACGCGCTCCTCCGACAGCAGCGACACGTGCGGCGCCAGCCGCGTCAGCCCCTCGACGATGATATGATCGGCGGCGAGATCGGCCTCGGTCACCGGCGAGCCGTCACTCTTGCCGGTGACATTCATCGCGGAACGGTTGACCGCAAGGATAGCCTCGCCGGCCCGGATCGCCAGCTCGGTCAGCGATTCGAGCAGCTTGGCGGCGGCCTCGCAGCCGATCACGGGCGGCTGTGCCTTATTCATGGGCGGATCTCATATCCTGCTTGTCTTCCCCAGAGATCGTGATGCGATGACACGGCCTCGCATCATGATCTCATCTCCTTGTTTGAGCATGGTCTTTTCGGAAAACCGGTTTCCACTTTGCGTGAACGCGGCGGTTCCGGTCCGGATCATGCTTTATCAGTCCCGCCGCAAGCTGGCAGCATCCGTCTGCGCGGTGTATCAAGCCGACAGGCATGCGTGATTCGCACTCCTCCCGCGGCGTGCGGCTTTCCAGGAAACAATCGATGTCTGGCACTTCGTCTCCCGGTCCCGCTCCCGATGCGCTCGAACTCGCGGCGCTGCTGTGCTCGCGGGTCTGTCACGATCTCATCAGTCCGGTCGGCGCGATCGTCAATGGGCTTGAGGTCCTTGACGACAATCCCAAGCCCGAAGACCGCGATTTCGCGCTCGATCTCATTCGCAAGAGCGCCAAGACCGCGTCGGCCCGGTTGCAGTTCTGCCGGCTGGCGTTCGGCGCGGCCGGTTCCGCCGGCGCGCAGATTGATCTTGGCGATGCCCAGAATATGGCGAAGGGGCACATCGAGGACGGCAAGGTGACGCTGACCTGGAATTTGCCGCGGCTGCTGTTGCCGAAGAATCGGGTCAAGCTGCTGCTGAACATGCTGGTCATCGCGCAGCAGACGATCCCGCGCGGCGGCACGCTGATCATCGATCCGGTCGGCGACGGCGAGGCGATGAGCTTCCGCATCACGGCCGCGGGCCTCAATGCGCGCGTGCCGCAAAACATCGTCGATCTCCTGAATGCGACGTCGTCGAACACGGTCGATGCGCATGCGGTGCAGCCGCATTACACGCGCCTGCTCGCGGACGCCTGCGGGCTGAAAGTGACGCTCGCGCTGGACGGCGACAAGGTCATTATCGCAGCGTCCTGAACGCGGCCACGGGAACATCATTAATCAAAGGTTACGACGGGCCGCGCGATTCGATCGCGCGGCCTTATCTCTTTGTTGATCCCGTTCTTTTCCATTTGCTCAACCAAACTTAAACGCTTTGCGGAGAAGCTGGCCCGGTTCCGTCAGGCGCGTCGATGTCGCGCGCCGCTGCGTTTTCGAAGGTTGGTTTCATGGACGATCTGTTGCGCGAGTTCCTGACGGAGAGCAGCGAGAGCCTGGATACGGTCGACAACCAGCTGGTGCAGTTCGAGCAGGACCCGAACAACGCGAAGATCCTGGATAACATTTTCCGCCTGGTGCACACGATCAAGGGCACCTGCGGCTTCCTCGGGCTGCCGCGGCTGGAGGCGTTGGCGCATGCCGGCGAGACCTTGATGGGCAAATTCCGCGACGGCATGCCGGTGAAGGCGGAAGCCGTGACGCTGATCCTGTCCTCGATCGACCGCATCAAGGAGATTTTGGCTGGGCTGGAGGCCACCGAGGCCGAGCCTGAAGGCAACGACCGCGATTTGATCGATCAATTGGAAGCGATGGTCGAGCGCGGCATGGCCGCGATGGTGGCTGCTGAAGAAGACGTGCCGGTTGTTGAGGCCCCGTC